>NZ_NHZE01000042.1:0-104745 GCF_002207995.1 Pantoea sp. VS1 | reverse complement strand
ACAGGCTCATCCTTGCGTATTATGACCGGGCAGAAAAGCGTATTATCCGAATCGACTGACCACAAAAAGTGTTACCTGTGTGCCCGGTCTGATCTGTTACCCATGTGCCCGGTCGTACCTTAATGCGCACCCTACAATCCGGGTGACAACTGGGACGATGAGAATATAAACCGGTCACATGGGTAACATTTCAGGCCGTACCACTTCAGGGGTGGCATGTGGGTACAAACCGGTCACATGGGTAACACTTGAGTCCGTATCACTGTAGGGGCGCCATTGATGGCGACCAGGCATTGCCTGAATTCATATGACAACTGGAGGAGATGTGCAGCATAAAATGGTGGCGGGAGAAGGATTATTCGCCGCAAGCGGCTCACCCTGCGGGCCGCGCTGCGCGCGTTGTCTCACTGCGTTCGACCCGAACCTTCGGTCGAAGCTTCTCATCCTTCTCCAGGTGTTATTAACTGGCTTTATTGACTGGCTGGAAGAGGACTGCAACATGAAATGGTGGCGGGAGAAGGATTCGAACCTTCGAAGTCGATGACGGCAGATTTACAGTCTGCTCCCTTTGGCCGCTCGGGAATCCCGCCAGGGATATGAAGCTCAGAAGATTCAGGCACAGAATGGATTCAGATGGTGGCGGGAGAAGGATTCGAACCTTCGAAGTCGATGACGGCAGATTTACAGTCTGCTCCCTTTGGCCGCTCGGGAATCCCGCCACTGGCCTGAATCTTTATGCCTGAAAGCGGGGCGCATCATACCAAATGCGTTCAGTCTGTAAAGCGCCCGCAGTAAAAAACTCAATCGTTTGCCCACTTTTTACGCGTGGCGCTGAAGAGTTGCGCAAATCAGCGCCGCAGTGGTTAAAGAATGATCGTGCGGTTGCCGTAAACAAACACGCGCTGGCCCAGCACTTTATACAGCGCGCGGCTTAGTACATTCTTTTCCACGTCGCGTCCGGCACGCATCATCTCTTCAGCGGTATAGCTGTGATCGACGTTAATCACGTCCTGCATGATGATCGGGCCTTCATCCAGGTTGTCGTTCACGTAGTGCGCTGTGGCACCGATGATCTTCACGCCGCGCTCATAGGCCTGATGATAAGGGCGTGCGCCAATGAAAGCGGGCAGGAACGAGTGGTGAATATTGATGATCTGGTTGGGATAACGCTGTACAAACGCCGGCGTCAGCACGCGCATGTATTTCGCCAGTACCACGTAATCCGGCTGATAGCGATCGATCTCATCCGCCATGCGGTTATCGTGCTCTTCGCGCGTCAGGCCTTCATGGCTGACCAGCACGAACGGGATGTCAAAACGCTCGACCAGTGAACGCAGCGTTTCATGGTTACCAATGACGGCGGCGATTTCCATGTCCAGACCACCAAAGGCGCTCTTCATCAGCAGATCGCCCAGGCAATGCGCCTCTTTGGTGACCAGAATCACCACTCGGCGACGTCCGGCGCTGTGCAGCTCACGTACCGAACCGCTCGGCAGCGCGCTGTCGAGGTCAGCCAGCAGCGTGTTGTCGTTGAAAATGCCTTCCAGCTCTGTGCGCATGAAAAAGCGCCCGGTACGGTGATCGACGAACTCATTGTTCTGCACAATGTTCAGTTCGTGCTTGTAGCAAATGTTGGTGATCTTGGCGATCAGACCTTTGGCATCGGGGCAAATGGTCCGTAAAACTTTTCGTTGCATGGTTTGCGCTTGCATCTCGATCAGAGTCCTGTCAAAGCGATGAATGGTGAAGCTGTTGGGCATCTGTCCAGATTAGCCACAACATTTTTTGTATTTTTTATCGGAGCCACAAGGACAGCGATCGTTACGCCCTAACTCCGGCGTTGTTCCGTCGACATAGTACCAGCGTTGATCCTCGCGAAGAAAGCGTGAACATTCATACAGGCTGCCGGCACGGCCTTTTTCGAGATAACGCGCAAAAAAAGTCACGAAGGCTTCATTCTCATGGCTTCCGTGATTACAACGGGTTACATTCAGGCCAAGCCATTCTGTGGTGGCGAAACTTTCGGATAATAGCGTCTCCAGTCCGGCCACGCGCTGGCTGGGATGCCAGGTTTCTACCAGCCAGGCGGCGTTTTGCTTAACGTAAGCGCTGTAACGCGAGCGCATTAACTGTTCAGCGCGCTGTGGCGTTTGTTGCCCGTTCAGAAAGGGCTGACAACATAGGCTATACTGCTCTCCGCTGCAGCAGGGGCACTTTTCGGACACATCATCTCCTGAGAGTGATTAAAGTTAATGAAAGTGTGCGCTATGTTAGCCGACTGGCCAGCGTGAAGCTACGCATCAGGTTGATCACGAGGTGAGATGAGAAAAGTCAGGATTGGGCTGGCCCTGGGATCGGGCGCTGCCAAAGGCTGGGCGCATATCGGTGTCATTAACGCGCTGGAGCGCGCCGGTATTGAGGTGGATGTCGTCGCCGGCTGTTCCGTCGGCGCACTGGTGGGTTCTGCCTACGTCAACGGTCGTCTGGCGTTGATGGAGAAATGGGTCAGCGCATTTCGCTACTGGGATGTTATCCGTCTGATGGATCTCTCATGGCAGCGTGGCGGCCTGCTGCGCGGCGACCGGGTGTTTAGCCATATCCGTCAGCTGATCCCCAACGAGCTCATCGAAGACGCGGACAAGCGCTTTGGCGTGGTGGCAACCAACCTCAGCACCGGACGCGAGCTGTGGCTGACCGAAGGTGATTTGCACCAGGCGGTGCGTGCATCGTGTAGTATGCCAGGCTTATTGCCTCCGGTTGGCTACAATGGTTATTGGCTGGTGGATGGTGCGGTGGTCAATCCGGTGCCGATTTCGCTGACTCGCGCGCTGGGCGCTGACATTGTGATTGCCGTTGACCTGCAACATGATGCGCACCTGATGCAGCAGGATCTGCTGTCGGTCACGCCGCAGAGCGGTGAAGAGGCGGCAGCGGCAGAAGCACTGAGCTGGGGCAAAAAACTGCGCCAGCGTCTGATGGGGTTGACCCATCGGCGCGCCAGCCAGTCTCCAGGCGCGATGGAAATTATGTCAACGTCAATCCAGGTATTGGAAAATCGCCTGAAACGTAACCGTATGGCAGGCGATCCGCCGGATGTGCTGATTCAGCCTTTTTGTCCGCAGATTTCAACGCTGGACTTTCATCGGGCTGAAGAGGCCATTGCGGCAGGCAAGGCCGCCGTGGAGAAAAAAATGGATGAACTATTACCGCTGGTCCGTAGCAGATAATCAGTTGTTCATTCACGGGGGTTGTGACTTCAGCCAATTCTGAAAGGCGCAACGGCGTTTTATGAACCACTATTGAAATATCTGGTACGCAGGGGGAGAGAATGGAAAAACCGCTAATCGGCAAAAAGATACTCATTGTCGAAGATGAGGTCGTTTTCCGTTCATTGCTGGACACATTGTTAACTGGCCTTGGAGCCAGCACGTTCGAAGCGGGCGACGGACTCGACGGCCTGAATTTACTCGCCGCGCAGTCGGTGGACCTGGTCATTTGCGATCTGGAAATGCCGCGCATGGGCGGTATTGAGTTTGTCGAGCGAATTCGTACACGCGGTAATAGCGTGCCTATCCTGATCATCTCCGCCACGCAGAACATGGCCGATATTGCCCACGTGCTGCGCCTTGGCGTACAGGACGTGCTGCTCAAGCCGCTAAAAAACCTGGAACGTTTCCGTGAAGCGGTGTTTGAGTGCCTCTATCCTTCGATGTTCACCTCGAAAGTGGAAGAAGATGAACAGCTGTTTCAGGACTGGGATGCCCTGGTCCGCGATCCGCTCGCTGCCGCCAAGCTGCTCAAACAGCTGCAACCGCCAGTCCAGCAAACCATCGCCAGCTGCCGCATAAACTACCGTCAACTCACCATGGCGGAACAGCCGGGGCTGGTGCTGGATATTGCCGCGCTGTCGGACAAAGATCTGGCGTTTTATTGCCTGGACGTAACGCGTGCCGGCGACAACGGCGTGCTGGCTGCATTATTGCTCAGAGCACTGTTCAACGGTTTATTGCAGGAGCAACTGTCCGGGCAAAAGCAGCGTCTGCCGGAACTCAATGGTCTGCTGCGCCAGGTGAATATGCTGTTGCGTCAGGCCAACCTGAACGGTCAGTTCCCGCTGCTGGTGGGCTACTACCATCGTCAGTTGAAAAATCTGATTCTGGTTTCAGCCGGTCTGAATGCCACGCTGCATATCAATACTCAGCAAATCCAGCTCAGTAACGGCGTGCCGCTTGGCACTATGGGCAGCACCCATCTTAATCAAATCAGCCAGCGCGCCGATGCCTGGCAATGTCACGTCTGGGGAGCCGGCGGTCGGCTTCGCCTGATGTTATCGTCCGAAGAATAGCCACTCAGATTTATATTTTCCGCGGGTTAAAGACAGGGCCAAAGCTTAGCTTTACACTTGGGTAATAGTCTTAAATTCCGCGGATTAACTCCATCCAGGATAAATCCGTCTGACACTAACTGATATACTCATTTCGTTTTTAAACCGACATATCAAGTATTAACTTGAACGGCCTATTAAGAGAGGTATTTGATGTCTGCCTATAAGTCTAAAGTAAAAAAAGCGGTAATCCCGGTTGCAGGTCTGGGTACGCGTATGCTGCCTGCCACCAAAGCTATTCCAAAAGAGATGTTACCGCTGGTCGATAAGCCGTTGATCCAGTATGTCGTGAACGAGTGTATTGCTGCGGGTATTAATGAGATCGTGCTGGTTACGCACTCCTCTAAAAACTCCATCGAAAACCATTTTGATACCAGTTTCGAACTGGAAGCGATGCTGGAAAAACGCGTGAAGCGTCAGCTGCTGGATGAAATCCAGTCCATCTGCCCGCCACACGTTACTATCATGCAGGTACGTCAGGGTATCGCCAAGGGCCTCGGTCACGCCGTGATGTGTGCTCATCCGCTGGTCGGTGATGAGCCAGTCGCGGTGATTCTGCCAGACGTGATTATTGATGAGTACGAATCTAACCCAACCAAAGATAACCTGGCAGAAATGCTGACGCGCTTTGAAGAGAGCGGTCGCAGCCAGATCATGGTTGAGCCAGTTGCCGATGTCACCGCTTACGGCGTGGTTGACTGCCAGGGCGCAGAGCTGGCACCGGGCCAGAGCGCACCGATGGTGGGCGTGGTTGAGAAGCCAAAAGCCTCGGAAGCGCCATCTAACCTGGCGGTAGTCGGTCGTTACGTGCTGTCTGCGGACATCTGGCCTCTGCTGGCGAAAACCCCTCCGGGTGCCGGCGGCGAAGTGCAGCTGACCGACTCCATCGCCATGCTGATGGAAAAAGAGACCGTAGAAGCTTACCACCTGACCGGCGTGAGCCACGACTGCGGTAATAAACTGGGTTATATGCAAGCTTTTGTTGAGTATGGCGTGCGTCATCCGGTGCTGGGCAAAGATTTCGCTCAGTGGCTCGACGGCGTTGCAGGCAACAAAAAGTAATTCATTAAGCACAGGATAATTCAATGAAAGTCACTGTATTTGGTATCGGCTATGTCGGTCTGGTTCAGGCTGCGGTGTTGGCCGAAGTCGGACATGACGTTCTCTGTATTGATGTCGACGAAAAGAAAGTCGAAAGCCTGAAAAAGGGCATCATCCCAATTTTTGAACCGGGCCTGACGCCGCTGGTTATGTCTAACTATGAAGCGGGGCGTCTGAAATTCAGCACCAACGCAGAAGAGGGCGTAAACCATGGCGTAATGCAGTTTATTGCTGTGGGCACGCCGCCGGATGAGGATGGCTCTGCCGACCTGAAATATGTGACTGCGGTTGCGCGTACTATCGCGCAGCACATGAACGATCACAAAGTCGTCATCGACAAATCTACCGTACCGGTAGGCACCGCTGACCGCGTGCGCGCGGTGATGAGCGAAACGCTGAAGCAGCGTGATGCCAATATCGCGTTCGATGTGGTCTCCAACCCGGAGTTCCTGAAAGAGGGCGCCGCAGTTAACGATTGCATGCGTCCGGAACGTATCGTGGTGGGCACCGACAATGATGAGGTGGTCGAACTGCTGCGTGAACTGTACGAGCCGTTTAACCGTAATCACGACCGCATGATTCTGATGGATATCCGCAGTGCAGAGCTGACCAAATATGCAGCTAACTGCATGCTGGCAACCAAAATCAGCTTCATGAACGAGATTTCCAACCTTGCGGAACGCCTGGGTGCTGACGTGGAAAAAGTACGTCAGGGCATCGGTTCTGATTCACGCATCGGTTATCACTTTATTTATCCGGGCTGTGGTTACGGCGGTTCCTGCTTCCCGAAAGACGTGCAGGCGCTGATTCGCACTGCAGAGTCAATCGGCTACACCCCGCGCCTGCTGCAGGCGGTAGAAGACGTCAACGATTCGCAGAAGAACAAGCTGCCGACGTTTATTAAACGTCACTTTGGCGACGATCTGCGTGGCAAGACGTTTGCGCTGTGGGGTCTGGCGTTCAAACCGAACACCGACGACATGCGTGAAGCCTCAAGCCGCGTGCTGATGGAAGCACTGTGGCAGGCGGGCGCAACGGTGCAGGCGTTTGATCCGGAAGCGATGGAAGAAGCTCAGCGCATCTACGGTCATCGTGACGATCTGAAGCTGTGCGGCACTAAAGAAGCTGCGCTGCAGGGCGCCGATGGTCTGGTGATCTGCACCGAGTGGCAGAACTTCCGTGCTCCGGATTTCGACGTGATTAAATCCTCGTTAAAACAACCCGTGATTTTTGATGGTCGTAACCTGTATGATCCGGAGCGTATCAGCAAACGCGGTTTTGTTTATTATGCAATCGGCCGCGGAGCGTCTATTCAAATTGTGTAATAAATGAGGGATGTATGAATTTTCTGGTCACCGGCGCGGCAGGATTTATTGGTTTTCACGTTAGTCAGCGTTTGCTGGCTGCCGGTCACCAGGTTGTTGGTATCGATAACCTGAATGATTACTACGATGTCAGCCTGAAACAGGCGCGCCTCGACCAGATTACCGCACATCCCGCGTTTACTTTTCTTAAAATGGACCTGGCAGATCGCCAGGCCATTTCTTCCCTGTTTGAACAGCATGCTTTTGCGCGTGTGATCCATTTAGGTGCACAGGCGGGTGTTCGCTATTCCATCGAGAATCCGCACGCCTACGCTGATGCCAACCTGATTGGTCACTTAAATATTCTGGAAGGTTGCCGTCATCATAAGATTGGCCACCTGCTGTATGCTTCATCGAGTTCGGTTTATGGCCTGAACCGTAAAATGCCGTTCTCCACGGATGATTCGGTTGATCATCCGGTATCACTTTATGCTGCGACGAAAAAAGCCAACGAATTAATGTCGCATACCTATTCACACCTTTACCAATTACCCACCACCGGATTGCGCTTCTTTACCGTTTATGGTCCGTGGGGCCGTCCGGATATGGCGCTGTTTAAGTTCACCCGCGCGATGCTGGCCGGTGACGCGATTGATGTGTATAACCGCGGCCAGATGACACGTGACTTCACCTATATTGATGATATTGCCGAAGCGATTGTGCGTTTGCAGGACGTGATTCCGCAGGCAGATGAAAACTGGACGGTGGAAAACGGCTCGCCTGCCACCAGTTCGGCGCCTTATCGCGTATACAATATTGGCAATAGTCAGCCTACCAGCCTGATGACTTACATAGAGTCGCTGGAAAAAGCGCTGGGGATTGAGGCGAAGAAAAATATGCTGCCGATGCAGCCCGGCGATGTATTAGGCACCAGTGCAGACACGCAGCCGCTGTATGACGCGATAAATTTCCGCCCGCAGACCAGCGTAGAGCAGGGCGTGCAGCGTTTTGTTGACTGGTACCGCGACTTCTATCAGCAATAAGTCGCGATAAAAAAAGGAAGCCAGCGGCTTCCTTTTTTCTTACCCGGTGTAAAACAGAGCACAGCGCCAGGGCTGGCATGCTGCGAAGCACTGGTTCCTTACAGCAGGAAATCGTCCAGTTGTTTACCTTGTTCTTCAATCGCTTTTTTAATCACGGCTGGCGTACGTCCCTGGCCGGTCCAGGTACGGTTCTCACCGTTTTCGTCGACGTAACCATACTTCGCCGGACGTGCCGCGCGTTTGGCTTTACCTGGCGCTTTGGTTTCCGCTAATGCCTGCAGCAGTTCGTTTGGATCAATACCGTCTGCCATCAGCATTTCACGATATTGTTCCAGCTTACGGCTGCGCTCGGCATTTTCCGCCTGGGCAAGAGATTCTTCTTCACGACGTTCATTCACCACAACCTCAAGTTTTTCCAGCATCTCTTCCAGTGTTTCCAGAGAGCATTCCCGAGCCTGCGCGCGCAATGTACGGATATTATTAAGAATTTTAAGTGCTTCGCTCATTGTCCTAATCTCAAAATATAATAAATGGAGTTGTTCTGCCGCCTCATAATAGTGGCGGTGAAAAATAACTGCAATAGCCAGATTAAAAAGCAAAACGTAAAGTTAATGTTGTTAAGCTTTTTAAGGCGCTATTTATTATTCTTTTTATAGATTTGATAGCACAGGTTTTGCAGGGATAAATACCGCTGTGCCCCTTTCGCCCGGGCATCAGCGCTAATAATGCTGAATAAAATTGCTGCATGATCACGGCTTTGACATAACGTGCGAAATGTTGATAACGATGCTGCTGATCTATGACGATGGCGTTAATTTGAGCAGTTGATAAAAATAATGCATCGCAACAGTGCAGCAGCTTTATGATAGACTCACGCGCAACAGTTTCATGCAGTGACAAGAGACATTTTATGGCGCAACTCTATTTTTATTACTCAGCGATGAACGCGGGAAAATCCACCGCACTGCTGCAGTCTTCCTACAATTACCATGAGCGCGGCATGCGTACGCTGGTGTATACCGCGGAAATTGACGACCGTTTCGGCGCCGGAAAAGTCAGCTCGCGTATTGGTCTTTCGTCTCCGGCTTTTTTATATAACGCGCAGACCAACCTGGAAAGTGAAATAGCGGAACAGCACGCGAAGCAAACGGTTCACTGTGTACTGGTGGATGAGAGCCAGTTTCTGACGCGGGAGCAGGTGAAAGCCCTGTCGGACGTGGTAGATAATCTGGATATTCCGGTGCTGTGTTATGGTCTGCGTACCGACTTTCGCGGTGAGTTATTTACCGGCAGTCAGTATTTATTGGCCTGGGCCGATAAGCTGGTGGAATTGAAAACCGTGTGTCACTGTGGACGCAAAGCCAGCATGGTATTACGGCTGGATGCGCAGGGTAAACCGTTCAGCGAAGGGGAGCAGGTGGTGATCGGTGGTAATGAGCGCTATATCTCTGTGTGCCGCAAGCACTATAAACAGGCGATTAATGACGGCTCGCTAAACGCCATTTACGGTTCACAACTGCCTCACGCCTGAATAGCCGCAGCATAAAAAAAACCCGCCGCAGCGGGTTTTTTTGTATCAGGCCAGTCAGGCCTTTTTGGTTTTCTTCTCACTCTTTACGGCTTTAGCTTCACCCTCAGCGGCAACACTGTTATCTGCTTCTGAGAACTCACGGCCATAGAAGGTATCCAGCATGATTTGTTTCAGTTCAGCAATCAGCGGATAGCGTGGGTTAGCGCCGGTACACTGGTCATCGAACGCATCATCCGCCAGCTTGTCGACTTTCGCCAGGAAGTCAGCTTCCTGCACGCCCGCTTCGCGGATAGAAGTTGGGATGCCCAGCTGAGTTTTCATCTCTTCCAGCCATGCCAGCAGTTTTTCAATTTTCTGCGCGGTACGGTCACCGGCAGCGCTCAGACCGAGATGGTCAGCAATCTCAGCATAGCGGCGGCGTGCCTGCGGACGGTCGTACTGGCTGAAGGCAGTCTGCTTGGTTGGATTGTCATTCGCGTTGTAGCGAATCACGTTACAAATCAGCAGGGCGTTGGCCAGACCGTGTGGAATGTGGAACTCAGAGCCCAGTTTATGCGCCATGGAGTGACACACGCCGAGGAAGGCGTTGGCGAAAGCGATACCGGCAATGGTCGCCGCATTATGAACACGCTCACGCGCCACAGGATTTTTCGCGCCGTCGCGGTAGCTGGCAGGTAAATTCTCTTTCAGCAGCTTCAGTGCCTGCAGCGCCTGACCATCGGAGTATTCGTTGGCCAGTACCGATACGTAGGCTTCCAGCGCATGAGTGACAGCATCCAGACCCCCAAAGGCGCACAGCGAACGCGGCATCTCCATCACCAGGTTGGCATCGACAATCGCCATATCCGGCGTCAGGGCATAGTCTGCCAGCGGATATTTCTGGCCGGTGGCATCGTCAGTCACTACCGCAAACGGGGTAACTTCTGAACCGGTACCGGAAGTGGTGGTGATGGCCACCATGCGCGCTTTGACACCCATTTTCGGGAACTTGTAGATACGTTTACGGATGTCCATAAAGCGCAGCGCCAGTTCTTCAAAGTGGGTTTCCGGATGCTCGTACATCACCCACATAATCTTGGCCGCATCCATCGGTGAACCCCCGCCCAGGGCGATGATTACGTCAGGTTTGAAGCTGTTCATCTGCTCGGCACCTTTACGCACGATGCTCAGCGTTGGGTCTGCTTCTACTTCAAAGAACACTTCGGTCTCAATACCGTGTGATTTCAGCACGCGGGTGACTTGGTCAGCATAACCGTTGTTGAACAGGAAGCGGTCGGTGACGATAAAGGCGCGTTTTGCACCGTCTGTCGCCACTTCTTCCAGCGCAATTGGCAGAGAACCGCGGCGGAAGTAGATAGACTTCGGAAGTTTATGCCACAACATATTTTCAGCTCGCTTGGCCACGGTTTTCTTGTTGATCAGGTGTTTTGGACCCACGTTTTCAGAGATAGAGTTACCACCCCATGAACCGCAGCCCAGCGTGAGTGAAGGGGCCAGCTTGAAGTTATACAGGTCACCGATCCCGCCCTGTGAAGCCGGGGTGTTGATCAGGATGCGCGCGGTTTTCATTTTGTCGCCAAAGAAGTTTACGCGCTCGCGCTGGTTGTCCTGGTCGGTATAAAGACAGGAGGTGTGGCCGATACCGCCCATTGCCACCAGTTTTTCTGCTTTATCCACCGCATCGTAATAGTCTTTCGCGCGGTACATGGCCAGCGTAGGCGAGAGCTTCTCATGGGCGAATGGCTCAGACTCATCCACCAGTTTCACTTCACCAATCAGAATTTTGGTGCTCACCGGCACGCTAATCCCTGCCAGTTCAGCAATTTTGTAAGCCGGCTGACCGACAATCGCTGCGTTCAGCGCGCCATTTTTAAGGATGATATCCTGCACCGCTTTCAGCTCTTTGCCCTGCAGCAGGTAGCCGCCGTGGCTGGCGAAGCGCTCACGCACGGCATCATAGACAGAATCCACGACAATCACTGACTGTTCAGACGCGCAAATCACGCCGTTGTCGAAGGTTTTTGACATCAGGATCGAGGCAACCGCGCGTTTGATATCGGCCGTTTCGTCAATCACCACCGGAGTGTTACCCGCGCCCACACCAATCGCTGGTTTGCCGGAGCTGTAAGCCGCTTTCACCATGCCCGGACCACCGGTGGCGAGAATCAGGTTGATATCCGGGTGATGCATCAACTGGTTAGAGAGCTCAACCGATGGCGCATCAATCCAGCCAATAATGTCTTTTGGCGCGCCGGCCGCGATAGCAGCCTGCAGTACGATATCTGCCGCGTTGTTGGTGGCATCTTTGGCACGTGGATGAGGAGAGAAGATGATACCGTTACGGGTTTTCAGGCTAATCAGGGCCTTGAAGATGGCGGTAGAGGTCGGGTTGGTGGTGGGCACGATGCCACAAATCAGGCCAATCGGCTCAGCGATGGTGATGGTGCCAAAGGTATCATCGGTATCCAGCACGCCACAGGTTTTTTCGTCTTTGTAAGCGTTATAGATATATTCGGAAGCGAAGTGGTTTTTGATGACTTTATCTTCAACGATACCCATGCCGGATTCGGCAACGGCCATTTTGGCGAGAGGGATACGGGCATCGGCAGCGGCGAGGGCGGCCGCACGGAAAATGGTATCAACTTGTTCCTGACTAAAATTGGCGTATTCGCGCTGTGCCTTTTTAACACGTTCTACCAGTGCGTTAAGCTCGGCAACATTAGTAACGGCCATAATACTCTCCTAAGGAAGTTAAACTTTTTTAGTAAACAAGCCTGAATCCAGAAGTATAGTCTCGTTACGCTTATGGATAGCTAAGGATGGCGATGCCCGTGCCGTTGCTTACTAAAAAGGTTTTTCCGCCAGGATGACCTGTGTCACAGGGTTGAGTTCCGATGGGCTAAGATTACCCCTGATGGGGTAGGCAATTTATGATGCAGATCAATTTAACTATCAGCTGACACCTTTCAGCGCTCACTTTTGCAAGTAAAGTTAGCGTCGACGGCTACAGAAGCGGATCTGACCGGCTGCAGGCCGATAACATCGTGCTAACAGTAGCGGAATAAACTGGGATAGTGCTTTAAGTGCAGCATTTATTTCTGCGTTAGCCTCTGGTGTTTCGCCAGGCTTTTGCACTACATTAAGCGCGATTTTTTCGCCATCATCTGGAGCCCACCGTGACCCCTGCGCTACTCGATCTTTCTGGCTACATTAAATTTTTTGTGGGTTTGTTCGCGCTAGTTAACCCGGTCGGCATTATTCCGGTATTTATCAGCATGACCAGCTACCAGGCGGTGGCGGAGCGCAATAAAACTAACCTGACCGCGAACCTGGCGGTGGCGATTATCCTCTGGACCTCGCTATTCCTTGGCGACGGTATCCTGCATCTGTTTGGTATCTCGATTGACTCTTTCCGCATCGCCGGTGGCATTCTGGTGGTCACCATCGCCATGTCGATGATCAGCGGCAAGCTGGGTGAAGACAAACAGAACAAGCAGGAGAAGTCAGAAACGGCGATTCGTGAAAGCATCGGCGTGGTGCCGCTGGCGCTGCCGCTGATGGCAGGGCCGGGCGCGATCAGCTCGACCATTGTCTGGAGCTCGCGTTATCACAGCTGGCCAAATCTGCTGGGCTTTACCCTGGCGATTGCGATATTTGCCTTCTGCTGCTGGTTATTGTTCCGGGCCGCACCGCTGATGGTGCGCGTATTGGGACAAACCGGTATCAACGTCATTACGCGTATCATGGGGCTGCTGCTCATGGCGCTGGGCATTGAATTTGTCGTGACCGGAATGAAAGCCCTGTTTCCAGGATTACTGAATTAACGGCGGTTATTTTTTATCGCTAAGCGCTTTATGAACCAGAATGGTGCAATTAAACGAAATATTGCACCATTATAGTGATTTTATTTGTCGCGCTTAATATCGGCTTAACCTCATCAGTTTTACTACTGGTGTTATCCCGCATATACCCTGAGCCGCAAAATACTGTGATAATCGTCACGGTATATCCCACTACTCTGCAAATAATCTGCAGTATCATTCTACAGCTTGCGCTGTAAATCCGAATAAATATCCGGGCTTCAGCATTAAAAGCAGCAATATTCGTAAATATTATAAAGTTAGTTGATTAACGAATAATTAACGTGCAAATAAGGCTGAAATTCATTATTTATCAGTGGGTTAATCGATAATTCTGCTCAAGAATTAACACTTTTCCTGTGCGCGGCAACGTGATAAAAGAGAATCAGCTAACATTTTTGTGGTTTAGCTTTGGCGTGCGGGCAACGCTTCTGATAATTTTCGGCTCACCGCAAAATTTTTTATCTGCTAGCAACAAATGTGTACGCTTCTTGCTTACTGCTATCAGGTTTATGTTGAAGGTTGATATTGGTTGATGAAAAGCATGGTAGCGAAAACGGCAGCGCGCACGTTTCTGGCGCTTTGCCTCTCCAGTGCGCTGGCGCAAAGTCAGGCCGCTGAGATCCCAGCCGGGACGTCATTGGCGGATACGCAACGCATCGTTATTAACAATGGCAGCGAAGTGTCCTCGCTTGATCCACAAAAAGTCGAGGGCGTGCCGGAATCCAATGTGATTCGCAATCTGCTGGAAGGACTGGTTGAGACCGACAACAACGGTCAACTGGTGCCCGGCGTGGCGCAGCAGTGGCAAAATCAGCAGGGCCGCATCTGGACATTCACGCTGCGTAAAGATGCCCGCTGGAGCAATGGTGAGCCGGTCACCGCGCAGGATTTTGTCTACAGCTGGCAGCGTCTGGCCGATCCCCGCACCGCCTCGCCGTACGCCAGCTATTTGCAGGCTGTGCACATCAGCAACATTGATGCCATCCTCGCCGGTAAAGCGGCGCCTTCCCAGCTGGGCGTGAAAGCGCTGGACGACCATCATTTGCAGGTTACGCTCTCTGAACCGGTACCGTATTTTGTTGATATGCTGGCTCATACTTCGATGAAACCGGTTTATCGTCCGGCGGTAGAGCAGTGGGGCGATGCCTGGACACAGCCGCAGCACTACGTGGGTAATGGCGCTTACACGCTGGCGGACTGGGTGGTGAATGAGCAGATCGTGGTGAAGCGTAATCCGCACTACTGGGACAATGCCCATACCACGCTGGAGGAAGGCGTGTTTCTGGCGCTCACCTCTGAGAATAGCGATATAAACCGCTATCGCAGTGGCGGCACCGACATGACCAACAGCGTGGTGCCGCCCGATATGTTCAAAAAGCTGCAGCAGGCGCTGGGAGACGAAGTAAAAGTCAGCCCGCTGCTGTGCACCTTCTATTACGAAATCAATAACAAGAAAGCGCCGTTTGACGACGTCCGCGTACGCAGCGCGCTGAAGTTAACGCTCGACCGCGACATCATCGCACAGAAAATTATGGGGCAGGGACAGATCCCGGCCTACGGCCTGACGCCGCCCTTTATTCACGGTATTGCTCTCAATACGCCAGCGTGGGCGCAGCAGACGCAGGCGCAACGTAACGCGGCAGCGAAGCAGCTGCTGGCGGAAGCTGGCTTCAATGCCCAGCATCCGCTGCGTTTTACTCTGCTGTATAACACCTCAGAACAGAACAAGCGTCAGGCGATTGCGGCTGCCTCGATGTGGCAAAAGAATCTCGGTGCGCAGGTCACGCTGCAAAATCAGGAGTGGAAAACGCTACTGGAGACCCGTCATCAGGCACAGTTTGATGTGGTGCGCGCCACCTGGTGTGCGGATTACAACGAGCCATCCAGCTTCCTCAATCTGCTGCTGAGTGGCTCCTCCATCAACACCGCGTTTTATCACAGCGCCGCATTTGATGCGCTGATGGCGCAAACGCTCAACACCGCTGATGACGCGCAGCGCGCGCAGCTCTATCAGCAGGCGGAACAACAGCTGGATCAGGATTCACCGATCATCCCGGTCTACTACCGCGTTAGCGTGCGGCTGGTGAAGCCGTGGGTGGGCGGTTTCAGCGGCAAAGATCCGCAGGATATGCTGGCGCTGAAATACTATTACATAAAGAAACATTGAGTAATGTGACCATCCGGCGCTACAGTCGGGCGTCACGTTGCCGTGGTAACCCTGCAGGGTGGTAGTGATCTTCGCGCAGACAGGCGGAGATCTCCCGGAAACGGGGTACGCCGGGCGGTCAGCCGACCCGGTGACGATAATAAAACTGGAGCGTAATAATGAACAACATCACGAAAAAAAGCCTGATCGCCGCAGGCGTACTGGCGGCCATCGGCGCGCTGGCAGGGAATGCTGCACTGGCGGCCAACGTACCGGCGGGTACCGAATTGGCAGCGAAACAGGAACTGGTGCGCGGCAATGGCGATGAAGTGCAGTCGCTGGATCCGCACAAAATCGAAGGCGTGCCGGAAGATAATATCGCCCGTGACCTGTATGAAGGTCTGATCGTGAGCGACAGCAACGGCAAGCCGGTTCCGGGCGTCGCGGAAAGCTGGGAAAACAAAGACTACAAAGTCTGGACCTTCCATCTGCGTAAAAATGCCAAATGGTCAAACGGCGAGCCGGTCACCGCGCAGGACTTCGTCTACAGCTGGCAGCGTCTGGTCGATCCAAAAACCGCCTCGCCCTATGCGAGCTACCCGCAGTATGGCCACATCCTCAACGTGGATGACATCATCGCCGGTAAAAAACCGACCTCCGATCTTGGCGTGAAAGCACTGGATGACCACACGCTGGAAGTGACGCTGAGCGAGCCGGTACCGTACTTCGATAAGCTGCTGATCAACGCGGTGATGTCACCGGTGTATAAGCCAGCCATTGAGAAGTTTGGCGACCAGTGGACGCAGCCGCAGAACTGGGTCGGCAACGGTGCCTTTAAACTGGAATCTCACGTGATCAACGAACGCGTGACGCTGGTGCGTAACCCGGAATACTGGGACAACGAACATACCGTACTGAATAAAGTCACCTTCCTGCCAATCAACTCCGAAGTCAGCGATGTGAACCGTTATTTCTCCGAGAACGGCAGCGACATCACTTACAACAACATGCCGATCGAGCTGTTTAAAAAACTGCAGCGTGATAACGGTAAAGAGCTGATGGTGAAACCGTATCTGTGCACCTACTACTATGAAATCAACAACCAGAAAGCACCGTTTACCGATGTCCGCGTGCGTACCGCGCTGAAGCTGGGTCTGGATCGCGACATCATGGTGAACAAAGTGCTGGCGCAGGGTCAACAGCCGGCCTACAGCTTCACCCCGCCAGCCACTGACGGCATGGAACTGCTGCCGCCGGACTGGTACAAGTGGGATCAGAACAAGCGTAACGAAGAAGCGAAGAAACTGCTGGCCGAAGCCGGTTATACCGCCGACAAACCGCTGACCTTCAACCTGCTGTACAACACTTCCGATCTGCACAAAAAACTGGCGATTGCCGCCTCGTCCATCTGGAAAAAGAACATCGGCGTGAACATCAAGCTGGAAAACCAGGAGTGGAAAACCTTCCTGGATACCCGTCATCAGGGCAACTTCGATGTCTCCCGCGCAGCATGGTGTGCCGACTATAACGAACCGACTTCCTTCCTGAACATCATGCTGTCGGACAGCAGCAGTAACACCTCGCACTATAAGAGCGCGGACTTCGACAAAGTGATTCACGATGCGGTGAAAGCGGCGGATGACAAAGCGCGCGTGGCCGATTATCAGAAAGCAGAGCAGATCCTGGATAAAGACAGCACCATCGTGCCGGTTTACTACTACGTGAACGCGCGTCTGGTGAAACCGTACGTTGGCGGCTACACCGGCAACGATCCGCTGGATAAAACCCTGGATAAGAACCTGTACATCATTAAGCATTAATAGCACTCAGGCTATCGACAGTGGCGGTGCTGCGGCGCCGCCTTTTTGACTTTGTGAAGCAACAGCCTGGTAGGTACGGCAATGTTAAAATTCATCCTGCGTCGGCTCCTTGAAGCCATCCCGACGCTATTCATTCTGATCACCATCTCCTTCTTTATGATGCGACTGGCACCCGGCAGTCCGTTCACCGGCGAGCGTGCGCTGGCGCCGGAAGTCATGGCCAACATTGAGGCCAAATATCATCTCAACGATCCGATCGGCAAACAGTATCTCAGCTACCTGGTGCAGCTGGCACACGGCGATTTCGGGCCGTCGTTTAAATATAAAGACTACTCGGTTAACTACCTGGTCGGTCATGCGTTTCCGGTATCGGCCAAACTGGGGCTGGCAGCCTTCTTCCTTGCGGTGGTGCTGGGCGTCACGGCGGGGGTTATCGCCGCGCTGAAGCAAAACAGTTTGTGGGATTATGCGGTCATGGGGGTGGCGATGACCGGGGTGGTTATTCCCAGCTTCGTGGTGGCACCGCTGCTGGTACTGATCTTTGCCATCACCCTGCGCTGGCTGCCAGGCGGCGGCTGGAATGGCGGCCAGTGGAACTACATGCTGCTGCCGATGGTGGCGCTGTCACTGGCTTACATCGCCAGTATCGCCCGTATCACCCGCGGCTCGATGATTGAAGTGATGCACTCCAACTTCATCCGCACCGCGCGTGCGAAAGGTCTGCCGCTGCGCCGTATTGTGCTGCGCCACGCGCTGAAGCCGGCGCTGCTGCCGGTGCTCTCCTATATGGGGCCGGCGTTTGTTGGCATCATCACCGGTTCGATGGTAATCGAATCAATTTACGGTCTGCCGGGCATCGGTCAGCTATTCGTCAACGGCGCACTGAACCGTGACTACTCGCTGGTGATGAGCCTGACGATTCTGGTCGGCGTGCTGACCATCCTGTTCAATGCGATCGTTGACGTGCTGTACGCCGTTATCGATCCGAAAATTCGTTACTGATGGTGGAGCTCGCTCATGATGTTAAGTAAGAAAAATAGCGAAGCTCTGGACGCGTTCAGCGAAAAGCTGGAAGTGGAAGGGCGCAGCCTGTGGCAGGACGCACGTCGCCGCTTTATTCATAACCGTGCGGCCCTTATCAGCCTGCTGGTGCTGCTGGTGATTGCGCTGTTCGTGGTGTTCGCCCCGATGCTGGCGCAGTTCAAATATGATGATACCGACTGGGCTATGATGTCTGCACCGCCGGACACCACCTCAGGCCACTGGTTTGGCACCGACTCCTCGGGACGTGACCTGCTGGTGCGCGTGGCGATTGGCGGCCGTATCTCGCTGATGGTCGGCATCGCTTCAGCGCTGATCGCGGTGCTGGTGGGCACGCTGTACGGTTCGCTGGCCGGCTACCTCGGCGGCAAGATTGACTCGGTGATGATGCGTATCCTGGAAATCCTCAACTCGTTCCCGTTTATGTTCTTCGTCATCCTGCTGGTGACCTTCTTTGGCCGCAATATCCTGCTGATCTTCGTTGCCATTGGCATGGTGTCATGGCTGGATATGGCGCGTATCGTGCGCGGCCAGACGCTGGGACTGAAGCGCAAAGAGTTCATCGAAGCGGCGCAGGTCGGCGGCGTTTCTACCGGCAATATCGTGCTGCGCCACATCGTGCCGAACGTGCTGGGCGTGGTGGTGGTGTATGCCTCGCTTCTGGTGCCAAGCATGATCCTGTTTGAATCCTTCCTGAGTTTTCTTGGCCTCGGCACCCAGGAGCCACTGAGCAGCTGGGGCGCGCTGTTGAGCGACGGCGCCAACTCGATGGAAGTATCACCGTGGCTGCTGATGTTCCCGGCGGGCTTCCTGGTGGTGACGTTGTTCTGTTTCAACTTTATCGGCGATGGCCTGCGTGACGCCCTCGACCCGAAAGATCGTTAAGGAGTTTCCCGATGACCCATCATGATACTCAGCAGCCGCTGGCGGCTGCACCTGCGGGAAACGCTAACCTGCTGCTGGACGTTAAAGATCTGCGCGTCACCTTCAGTACCCACGACGGCGACGTGACCGCTGTGAACGACCTCAACTTTTCCCTGCGCGCCGGTGAAACGCTGGGCATTGTTGGTGAATCCGGCTCCGGAAAATCGCAAACCGCGTTTGCGCTGATGGGACTGCTGGCGAAAAATGGTCGCATTGGTGGCTCGGCGCAGTTTAACGGCAGCGAAATCCTCAATCTGCCGGAAAGCAAGCTGAACAAGCTGCGCGCGGAGCAGATTGCGATGATTTTCCAGGACCCGATGACATCGCTCAATCCGTACATGCGCGTCGGCGAACAGCTGATGGAGGTGCTGAAACTGCACAAAGGCATGAGCAGCGCCCAGGCGTTTGAAGAGTCGGTGCGCATGCTGGACGCGGTAAAAATGCCGGAAGCGCGCAAGCGCATGAAGATGTTCCCGCACGAGTTTTCCGGTGGCATGCGTCAGCGCGTAATGATCGCCATGGCGCTGCTGTGCCGGCCAAAGCTGCTGATTGCCGATGAGCCCACCACCGCGCTGGATGTCACCGTGCAGGCGCAAATCATGACGCTGTTGAATGAGCTGAAGCGTGAATTCAACACCGCCATCATCATGATCACTCACGATCTCGGCGTTGTTGCCGGGATCTGTGACAAGGTACTGGTGATGTATGCCGGGCGGACCATGGAATATGGCCGTGCGCGCGATGTGTTCTACCAGCCGGCCCATCCGTACTCGATCGGTTTGCTGAGCGCGGTGCCGCGTCTTGACGCGGAGGGGGAGTCGCTGACCACCATTCCCGGCAACCCGCCCAACCTGTTGCGTCTGCCGCAGGGCTGTCCGTTCCAGCCGCGCTGCGCTTATGCCATGGATATTTGTGCCAAATCACCGCCGCTTGAACCGTTTGCCGAAGGGCGCCTGCGCGCCTGCTTCAAACCGGTGGAGGAGTTAGTATGAGCACCGTAACTGAAGAGAAAAAAGTGTTGCTGGAAATCGCCGATCTCAAGGTGCATTTCGATATCAAAGACGGCAAGCAGTGGTTCTGGCAGCCGCCGAAAACCCTGAAAGCGGTGGATGGTGTCAGTCTGCGTCTGTATGAAGGCGAAACCCTCGGCGTGGTCGGTGAGTCCGGCTGCGGCAAATCCACGCTGGCGCGCGCCATTATCGGTCTGGTGAAAGCCACCGACGGACGCGTGGCGTGGCTGGGACGCGATCTGCTGGGCCAGAGCCAGGAAGAGTGGCGTCAGGCGCGCAGTGACATTCAGATGATCTTCCAGGACCCGCTGGCCTCGCTCAACCCGCGTATGACCATTGGTGACATCATCGCCGAACCGCTGCGCACCTACTATCCGAAGATGCCGCGTCAGGAAGTGAAGGATAAGGTTAAAACCATGATGATGAAGGTCGGTCTGCTGCCGAACCTCATCAACCGCTATCCGCACGAGTTCTCCGGTGGCCAGTGCCAGCGTATCGGTATCGCCCGTGCGCTGATTCTTGAGCCGAAGCTGATTATCTGTGATGAGCCGGTGTCCGCGCTCGACGTATCGATTCAGGCGCAGGTGGTCAACCTGCTGCAGAAACTGCAGCGTGAAATGGGCCTGTCGCTGATCTTCATCGCGCATGACCTGGCGGTGGTGAAGCACATCTCTGATCGCGTACTGGTGATGTATCTCGGCCACGCGGTGGAGCTGGGAACCTATGATGCGGTGTATAACGATCCACAGCATCCGTACACCAAAGCGCTGATGTCGGCGGTGCCGATTCCTGATCCGGACCTGGAGAAGAATAAGCAGATTCAGCTGCTGGAAGGGGAACTGCCGTCGCCGATCAATCCGCCATCAGGCTGCGTATTCCGCACCCGCTGCCCGATTGCCGGCCCGGAGTGCGCCAAAACCCGACCGCTACTGGAAGGCAGTTTCCGCCATGCGGTGTCCTGTCTGAAGGTTGATCCGCTATAAGGGCGGTGCCATAAACAACAACGCCGGGCAGTGCCCGGCGTTTTTTTATGCGCTGCGGCTTATTCACGCCAAACAATTTTTCTCCGTATTGATTAGTATTTGCTCGCATTGAATAGGGCCGCTAGGTAGCGTCGCGCCTGGGTTTCGTGTATTTATCTGCCTAAATTAACCCGCACTTGTATGGGCCCGCTTTGGGTACAAAACAAGGTAAATAGGTACACGAAAAATGATTAATTCAAAAACAGACGCACTTAAGTTTAAACCGGACGAGGGAAAGACCTTTAAGAAATCAAGGGTAACAAATCAAGGACTGAAAGGACTCTATTTAGTATGCCGTGTGACCAAAGCGGGCACGCTATCTAAAAGCTGGAGGTTCATTGCTAACGGCAACGATTTGACCTTAGGCACTTTCCCTCGCTATTCACTCGATGAAGCTCGGGCCTGGTCGTCAGATGTATGGAAACGCATTAACTCAGGTTTTGTACCTGACAATGCTCCATCTGTACCAAGAACTATGGATCAGCTGTTTGCAGAGTTCATTGACCAACATGATGTCACCTTATCAACAAAAAAATCCACCAGCTCAGTATGGCGCAAGCATGTAGCCGGTTCGGCGCTGGGGCAAGCAAATCCGGCCTTATTAAAGCAGCCGCTTGTAGTCCATCATGCAAAAATAATGGGGGTAACTACTGGCACTGTTCGCTACCTACAGACAGTTAAAGCCATGATGGCTTACGGCAACATCACACATGGGTTTCAACCAGTACATGTACCATCTGCTGGAGTCATATTTGGTTCCAGAAGAGCCTACAGCGTTATCAATCCTAAGCGTTTTAATGTGCTGGACTCTGAGCAGTTCAAAAGGTTGTATCGACTATGCGCAGCAAGCTGGGATCCGGTTGATCAGATTCTGATATGGGCGATGCTAACTGGTGCGAGGAAAGGGGAGGCGATAGGTTGCCGTTTCAGCGAAATAAAAGATGGTGTATGGATTCTCCCCGCTGAGCGTACCAAAACAAACGTACAACGAGAAATCCCCTTAACTAAGCAACTATTAGCCATCATTGAACGAAACCGATGGCGTCAATCCGAGGGGGATCTGGTATTTGGCACAGTTGGAGCAGCTACTGTTTCACAAAGATGTGAGCGATATAGACCTATCATCGGCAATGATTTCACATGCCATGATTTGAGAAGAAGCTTCGCGCATCTGGCTGGTCAGGTTGTTGATCCCTTTGTGGCCGATCTGATGATTGGTCATGCACCCGTAGGTGCTAGTAAAGCATTCTCGGTTTATCAGCCACAGGCATTCATTGAACGCGTTAAAACAGCTTGGCAGGCGTGGGATAATTGGGTTGACACTAATCTTTAATGGAAATGCCTTATTTTGATGAATGGCTTATAAGCCAAAATTAGCAATTGATATCATTGGTTTTTTTAAATAGGGTTGACTTATAAATATAGGTCAATCCTATTTTTTCTTTAAAAACATATCTTTACATGAATTTTCTCTTTCGCTAGTGTCTTCCTCATCCAATACCGAGGAATACACAATTATGTCTACGCCAACTCTTTTATCATTACCTGACGTCGTTGCACGCCTTTCTGTTACACGCGATGTTTATTATAAAACTCTGCGTCATATCCCAGGTTTTCCAAAACCTCTGAAGTTCGGGAAATCAATTCGCTTCCGTGAAGATCAACTTGCTCAGTTCATTAAAAATGCTACGGAGTAGCGGCAGGAATATTTTGAAAAGTTGATTTTCACAAGTCAAAAATATGCCGTATAGATTAGAGAGAATATCTAAGAGGGGTAAACCAAAACCATAGTATAGCTCACCGAAGAAATGACCTTGAGTTATAAAATAGTGCTAGGAGATTGCAGGGAAGCTCTTCTATGTTAAAAGAGAGTGTCCGGGCTGTTGTGCCTGAAACCTGACGGAGCAGAAATGAGAACGCAAAAGCGATGCATGGGATACGTGGCGATCGTGGTCGACGACTACGATCGCGCGATTGAGTACTACACCGACAAGCTGGGCTTTACCCTGGTTGAAGACACGCCGCAGCCCGGCAAGCGCTGGGTCGTGGTGACCCCGAACCCGGAGAGCGACTGTAATCTTCTCCTGGCCCGTGCTTCAAACGAGCGGCAGGAGGGCTTTATCGGCAACCAGTGCGGCGGGCGGGTATTTCTATTCTTGCAGACCGACGACTTCTGGCGCGACTACAACGCCATGAAGGAAAAGGGCGTCCACTTCTGCCAGGAGCCACGGGAGGAGGAGTACGGGATGGTGGTGGTGTTTGAGGACCTTTACGGTAACCGCTGGGATCTCTACCAGAACGCGCAGCCCTGACAAATATGCTGCTTTGCAGGACATGTAATGCCCTGACCAATTGATTAAAAAGGGCTAAAATTAGCCCTTAGATAATTTTAATCAAGTTTCATCTCGAATGACTGTGGAACTGCCATTCTTTTGTACGGATGCAATGCCATTTTGAGCTGCTTGTTTTGATGAATACATCTCGCTGGTTGCAATCACTTCATGATTATCCGCTTTTAAAATGAAGTAATATTTCTGGTCAAACAGCGACGGTTGGCCTTTTTTGATTACGTAATATCCCATGAGGTATCTCCTTATCCTGCCGCAACATGCGACAGGTAACTCAATATTCTCTTTTGCAATCGACTGATCAATATGCATTTTTTATCGATGCATGAACTTTGATTGGTATCACTTTTTCATCCAAGAGTAGTGTCTACGCATACAACTGGAAATATAGGTCAACCCTATATTTATCAATAAGTTATATTGATCCTTGGCTATGCAGTCATGTATTTTGTATACGACAGTCTCCTACAGTTAGAGGTATCAGGATATGGCACTACCAAAGTTAGTAAGCTTGGCAGAAGCGTGCCGGGCTTTGAGCTGCAGTCGCTGGCAGTTCTACAGTTCGCCGGCATGCTTCCCCGCGCCCATTAAGGTCGGCGGCCGCATTAAATTCAGAGAAGATGAGCTTGTGGCCAAGATCGCCGAGCTACAGGCGCAGACGGCGGAAAACAGATGAACTACCAAAAACGCGAAAGCCCCGAACTGCGGCAAACAGTCGGGGCTTTTCTAATTCTTCGCGGGCGCAAGTGCGAAGCTTTTACAGAACAAAAAACATGAGCATTTAACTATGAAAAACCCTCACGCTTTACAGAATAGTTTAAAAGATGAACGCGCCGATTGCAACGTCCATCATATCTCAGAAGCAGTCAAAAGCATCAAAGATCGCCAAAATGCAAAGAAAATCGCCGAAAAGGAAAGTGCTGCCAAGTACCAGCGGGAACTTAAAGCAGAAGACATACGGCTGGAAGCTCTGGAGCATCAGCACGGCAGCATCTTTGAAATCATCAAAGATCACCCGATCGCTGAATTTATCAAGCAGGTGGCATCATCCCGGCAGGTTGTCCTGGATAGCGTCACGCTGGTGGGGCTTAGCATGCTATCCAGTGCAGTGGGCATGGCGTTCAAATGCAAGCGTCCTGGCTACGTTGCTATACCTGTTGGCCTTTACGCCGTCGCAGCGCAACCGCCCGGTGCCAGAAAATCGGCGGTCATCAGCGCGTTCTCTGAAGCGTTATTCGGCGCACTGATCAATCGTAATGCCGCGCTGAAAGAAGAAATTATCAATAGCGACGATGACATAGTGGTTAATGCGGCGCGCGATAAATTATTCCGTCCGTTCGTCAGCGACGCCACCGCCGAATCGGTAGAAGAGCATGTGTTGCGATCGACCGAAGGTTTTTTTGCCGTTCAGACCGACGAGCAGACAATGCTGGACACGCTCTTTCGCCGTAAACATGAGGGTTCAACCGGCGAGCCGCCCAGCTTCCTGACGCAAGGCTTTGAAGGCGGCTATGTCTGTTCCAGCCGCGTTACGCGCAAAGGATTCTCCGGGAACGCCCACGGTGCCATGACTGTATTTGCACAAGAAGGCGCCATTGATACCGTCCTGAATGCCGGTGTTACCGTAAGAGGAATGGTGCAACTGCTGGAGGAAGCTACTAACGTTGGATCCCGCAAAAGGCCAACTGCAGAAAGCCGGTACTGCGATCCTGCAGCATGGGAGCAAATGGGAGAGCGCCTACTCGCTCGACTGCCGGCAGAACGAGGTTTAAAGCGTCTCCACACCCTGAAAGTGTGCGACTCTGGTAACGAACTGCTGGACGACTTTGCGTACTTACTTGAACCCCAGGTATTGCCGGGGCAGCGCTTCTCGAGCGAGGAAATCCAGCTTAGCGCACTAAATGCACCAGTCGTGGCCACAAAAATCAGTGCCGTCCTGCATGCAGCACGCAACCTACTGGTGGCAGACGATGTGCCGACTGATATCGGGCTGGACGATATAGAGCTGGGCATTCTGCTGGCGGAGAAGCTGCTGGACGTGAAAGAGCGCCTTTTGCTGTCGCGAGGCCTTATGGGCGGCGATAACGCCGAGAAAGATGCGGTGCTGGCCTTCCTTGGTAAGCAGCCTGGCTTTGCTTTCCCGGCAAGTGAAGCCGTTCGCCGGCTTCGAAACATATCGCCTTTTCGATCTGCAGGCCCGGGCGGCTCACGCCAGTCAACATCAGCTATCAATGCCGTTCTTCGGCAGATGGTGGTCTCAGGAATCATCGGCGGAGATATCGACGGGATCAGGTTAAAGACTATCCGACTCAACCGTTAAAAATCCAAAGCGCCCATGTGGCGCTTTTTTTTTGCAATTATCCGTATGGAAGTGATTACCCGCAGTTAATGCTGAAACATTTGGAAATATAAAATGGTCCACTTTCGTGCCAAATGGTCCACAGCTAGCACGATTTTTTTTAATTTAACATTAACCACTTATAGAAAATGGTCCAGATCGTGCCAGTAGACACCCCCATGTATAGGGATCTGCCGTCCATGTCGTGCTAAAACTGGCCCCTTTATAAATATATATTTTATAATATATATATATTAATCAGCGGCTTGGGTCCTTCTTTTGCTTGGATGGCTGGACCATCTCGCACGATTTGGCCCAAAATCAAAGAAATCCAGCAACGGCAAGGCTTTGCGATCGTGCAACCACTGGACCATGCAGAACGGATTTGGACCATTTCTAGTGTCACGTTGCGTTACTTAACGTACAAGTGCGTACTCAACGTAACACTGCTGCCGAACGGCAGTCAGCACCAGTTATACCGCCATACTCTTACCAGGCGTACCGCCTGCAACCACGCAAGGCATCAACCACCAGCAACGGCAAACACCCAGGCTTTTCGCGCTGGTGGATCGTTAGCGCATCCCTCATTCAAAGCGTTCACTGTAATCAGATAAGCCTCGACGTTCCGATTTATAGCCCTACCTAAAATGCGTCAAACCTATAATAGGGTTGACCTATATATTATTGATTTTAAATAATATTTTTATTGACTGCAGGATTGGCCGGGCATATCGTTGAGTTCATGAATTAACCGATTTTAACCACCCAGAAGGCTGTCAAAGATGCGACAACCACACCTGAATTTGAAAGCTGAACAGCAGAGAAAGCTATCCGAACTCGGCGCGCAAATCTCCTGCCTGATCGGCGGTTTTCAGCCAACCCACCACGCTTTAGGGCGCGAGGTTTTCGATCTCGGGCTGGCTGTGCTGGAAGCACGCTTGGCTACTGGCTCTGCCATGCACGGTGAAGCTGGATATCAGCAAATCCTCGGCGAGTCGTTGGCTCATGCCGCATTGCCGCAGGCTGCATTATCACCGGCAGAGCGTGAACAAATCCGCGCCACCCTGCTGGGCGCAATGCGTCAGGATTCGGCGGCATGAGTGCTGGACGCGAACTGCTTGAGAATGTGGCACGCCGTCATATCGATAAGTGGATCGCACAGGTTGTGGCACGCGCACTGCCGGAGAATGCACCAGCAGTACTTATCGCGCAGCTTAACGAACGCGCTTCTGCTGCAGCCTTCCTCGCGATGATGCATCACATAGATGCCGCTGCTGCACAACTGGATGCTGACGGCGAGATGGATGAGAAAGACGCTGTGCGCGCCCTGTTGTTGCACATGAACAAGACGCTGCGCCACACCACGGCAGCCGTTCACTAACCGAGAGGCAAGATGATGGACCGCAACCAATTACTGAAAGCACTGAGCGCCGGGGAGCATGACAAAGCCACCATCGGCAATGTTGTCGATCTGCTGTTATCCATGAGCGCAGCCGTGCGAGAGAAGACAGCCGGCGATGTCGACGAGTTACTGGGTCTGATCTCTGAGCTGCAGGACGATGTGGCGCAGCTCAAAGATATGGTCGCTGAGCTGTCGAGCCGTGTTACGGCGCTTGAAGCGGAGCAGCAGTCGTGAAGGCTGACTGGTATGACCGCTATTACACCAGCAGCTTTGTATTGTGTGCCGCTCAAATTGCGATCACACATCATCTGAATGGCGGTGACATCTTGGGGCCACGCGCCCACATCAGCCAGGCGCGTGAGATTGTTGATGAGGCGATGTCCTGGCTACGTAGGCTGCAACCAGCGTTCACAAATGAGCGCATGCCAAACGGCAGCTATCGAGGTGATCGTGCAGCAGAGGCCCACAACCGGCCGCTTATCAGGGCGCACCTGCGCGAATTATGCGCGGCAATGGGTACCAATTGCGTTGACCACTTCGACCGACTCGTTGCACAGCAGTAGTTGCTACAGAAATGATTGTATTTGCAACTATATCGAGAGGAAAAGGCCGGTCGACCCGGGGGGTTGCGGCGAAATAATCAGGGCGGAAGTCCTGGAAACCGCCACCGTTCGCACGCGCGGAATGTGTTTAGAGTTTAACTAAGGTTTAACCAATGAAAACGGCGCCTTTAAGAGGTAAACGTGAACAAATGGCGCAGGCTTTAGCAAAAGGTTTGCAGCCAGTTCCAGCAGCGATCGCCGCCGGATATTCACAAAGCGTTGCCGCGGTAAAAGCCAAGAGTTATGCGGCTGCTCCTGACATGGTGGCACGTGTTGAAGATCTGCGAGGTGGTAAAGCTGCAGTGATTTCCGCGGATGCCAGTGGAACGGAAAAGGCGGTAATCCCACTCGACCCGCTGGAAGCGCTGCTTCAGGCAATGACTGGGCAGCTGATGCTTACAGTTGCCCAAGAACGTATCGCGATGGGACTGATGCCGTGGTTCTACGCTCAGCGGAAAGATGCAGTCAGCAAAACCGGGGCAAAGCCTGCTGTTGTGAAAACCGGTGGAGTTGGGCGTGACAAGCAGCAACAAGCTGCCGTGGCAGGCGATCCGGTCCAGCAAAAAATGGCCGAACTGGCAGCCCGCATTAGGCAAAAATGATTTTTTAATGCTGGCAAATACGCCGGTAAAAATAACCAGGCAAACCGCACGGACGGCGCGCCGCAAAGCGAAGAGGTTCGACAAAAATGAAAGCAGATACGCTTCTGAAGGCTCAGACAGGAATCCGTGCGGCGCGCTATTTGGCAGTGAACGCATTGCAAGACGCTAAAGCGATGTTGAAAAACGATCCTGTCGCACTCGAATTTATCGAAAAAGCTGCAGTACCAGGCTTGGGTACCGACGGTTTTCCGGAAGTCATCAGCACCGTTGCTGCGCAGAACTTGGCCCAGGCCGTTATCGCCGATAGCGTGCTGCCGTTGCTTCAAAATGGTGGCGCCAACGTACGGGGTTTCGGTGATCTCGCCGTTGGAATCAGCGCTTCAGGTGCGAGTTTTGTAGCTCAGGGCAAAGCGACGCAGGTTATTGCTGGCAGCACCCTGCCTGCGGCAGAACGCCTCACCCCTTATAAAATTTCCGTGATCACCGTGCTTACGGATGAGCTAACGCGCTCCGTGTCCGCTGAAACCAACGCACAGATTGCCCAGGCACTGGCCGATACAGCAGGCCCGGTAATTGATGCAACCCTGCTTGATGCCAACGCAGCGGACGATGCCCGACCGGCAGGCCTACTGGAAAATGCAGTGGCAGCCAGTGCGAATACCGTTGCCGCCGTTATGCAAAAACATGCCGAGAAAAACAAAATCGCCGGAACGGTACTGGTGTTGCCAGTTTCGGCAGCGTTTAGTGACGGTTTCAATGAGATGGCTGCTGGTCTTTTCCGCCTCGGGGTGACGTTGCATGTGTCTCCGGCCAATGTTGAAAAAATCATCGCGATTAACCCACGTAAAATTGTCATGACAGCGCCAGCGACTGATCTGGACAACAGTACTTCGGGCACGATCGAGATGGTTGACAGCTCGGCACAGGACTCTCTTGCCGGCACCGGCACACAACTGGTTTCCATGTTTCAGACCAACAGTACCGCGATCCGCAGCCGTACCTGGCTTGATATTCGTCGCCTGACTGATGACGCAGTGACTATTGGCGCATAACGCTGTACGGCTCTTCGGAGCCGTTAACGAGTTCCTCGAGGGAGACGGTGGGTCTGCAGCGAAACAGACTCCACAACGGCAGCCGGCAAGCCGTGACACAAACCGGCACTAATTCACAGTCTGAGGACAAAGCGATGACCGTAAACCAAAAACGCAGCCATACGATCGCCGAAATGATGCTGGCCAACTCTCTACGTGCTGCAGACCGCACGTTGGACGAAGCAGCGTCGACCGGAAGCGATAACCCAACTCAAAGCGCTGCACGCCGTGCCGTGCATCATAAAACATCACGTGCATGTGCCCGTAAACGTCGCGCTGCCGATGCGCTGGCTGCCGCTGATTTTGCATGGCAAAAACCAGTGCCGTTCCGCCGCTAACAGGCACCGGCCATGAGCAACCCGATCCGGTTTTGCCGCAAAGAATATTTGTGCGAGGTTGAGCTGTTCCTGCTCAATCGGCAGGCCGCCCAGGATCACGCCGAAGCCATTGAAAGCCTTGCAGGCGGGACGGCCGCACTGCGGCGCCCCCGAATTAGACGTTTGGAAACACCGCAGCGGATGGCAAGAAGGGAATCCACACCAGCAAAAGCTCCAGTCAGCGGCCCGATAACGGCAGCGAAATCACCTGAAGCCATACTGGCGTTATCCGAAGCGGAAATACAGACATTCACATGGCGGCAGGCACGCCCACTGCGTCGCTAAGTTTTCGCCCCTCCATCGGTGATCGATTGAGTAAATTGCCAACTAAGAATATTCCTAATAAAGCGAATCCATTGTTTAATACATGTGTAAGATTTGCCTCTTTCACATCATTCACAAGCAATGGGTCTTTAGCCAATGAAAAAATTATTAGTACTTTTGGGAACTGTAATGGTTTTGACGGGCTGCGCGACATCGACTGGTAAACCAGTAGAAGTCGTAAACGCTGATCGCGCTGGTGGGGTAGTCACAGTCGGATATGTTAACTCTGAAAATTTGCCGCTAATGGATGACGGCAGCAAAGCCCGCTGGGGTGATGCGGTTGGCATTGCGACTCGGGTTTGTAGTAAGTGGGGCTATGAAAGCGCTGAAGAGCTGACGCCACATGCGCGTACGGAAGGGCAACGTAACGGTTTTGGACAGTTGTTAAACGGAAGTGTTACGAAGCAATATCAGTGCTTGGGTGGGGCAGTTAAGTAAACATTCTGGCCACGGGTTGGTGGCCATTTGAAAAAAAAAATAAAAAAATTATCTTCGGAACATTCATGGGTGCAAAAATACCGCAAGCCTTGTCCCGCAAGGCTTACAATCAATCACGCCACAGAATATGACACAGCTTATGGTCTTTCTCGCGGCACAGCAGGATGCGCGCGAACACATCGGTAATCGGTTCGCCGTCCGCTTCACCAAGGCCGATCACCACTTCTGAGAAGAAGTCAGGGTTGAGATCGAAATCCACATGTTCCTGCCAGTCTTCGGATGGATCAAACAGCTCGGCGCCGCCGCGCTCTTCAAATTGCAGATTGAACAGAATGATGTCTGCCGGATCGAGGTTATCGCCTGCCAGCTCAAGAAAAATATCGTAAGCCTGTTCCAGCGTTTCATCTTCAGTAAGGCGATTATTTAAATCCATGGTCATTCCTGCTTGCCCTGAGGCGGTAATATTTTCGCTCGTTTTACAGTAAAGGGCTAAAGAAGTAAAACAGTCGTTCGACGATGCGCTGCCACCAGGCACGTTTTGCCCAGCGCGCGCCGTCCAGCAGACGCGAACGGGCGATATAATCATCCTGGACGGTGGCGAGATCGCTACCAAAGCCATCATCATCCACCACCAGCGTGATCTCGAAGTTAAGCCACAGGCTGCGCATATCCAGGTTCACCGTGCCCACCAGGCTGAGCTGACCGTCCACCAGCACGCTCTTGGTGTGCAACAGGCCATCTTCAAATTGATAGATTTTCACCCCGGCTTCCAGCAGTTCAGTGAAGAAGGCGCGGCTGGCCCAGCCGACCAGCAGTGAGTCATTGTGGCGCGGTACAACAATGCTCACCTCAACGCCACGCAGCGCGGCGGTACAGATGGCGTGCAGTAAGTCGTCGCTCGGCACGAAGTAGGGCGTGGTCATGATCAGCTGCTCGCGCGCCGAATACACCGCCGTCAGCAGCGCCTGATGAATCATGTCCTCCGGGAAGCCCGGACCTGAGGCGATCACCTGAATGGTGTGACCGCTCTCCTGCTCAAACGGCATCACATTGCCGTCCGGCGCCGGCGGCAGAATGCGTTTGCCGGTTTCGATTTCCCAGTCGCAGGCGTAGACGATGCCCATGGTGGTGGCCACCGGGCCCTCCATGCGCGCCATCAAATCAATCCACTGACCCACGCCAGCATCCTGTTTAAAGAAGCGCGGATCCACCAGATTCATGCTACCGGTATAGGCAATATAGTTATCGATCAGCACCACTTTGCGGTGCTGACGCAAATCCATGCGGCGCAGGAATACACGCCACAGGCTAACCTGCAATGCCTCGACCACATCAATACCGGCGTTGCGCATCATGCCCACCCACGGACTGCGGAAGAACGCCACGCTGCCGGCGGAGTCCAGCATCAGGCGGCAGTGCACGCCGCGCCGTGAGGCAGCCATCAGCGATTCCGCCACATCATCAGCCAGACCACCCGGCTGCCAGATGTAAAACACCATCTCAATATTATGGCGCGCCAGCTGAATATCGCGGATCAGCGCCTGCATCACGTCATCGGCGCTGGTCAGCAGCTGCAGCTGATTGCCTTTAACGCCGGCAATGCCCTGACGATGACGGCACAGCTCGAACAGGGAACGCGCCACGTCGCTGTGTTCAGTCGCGAAAATGTGACGACACTGTTTCAGGTCGTTGAGCCATTTGGCGGTCGAGGGCCACATGGTGCGGGCGCGTTCTGCGCGACGTTTACCTAAATGCAGTTCGCCAAACGACAGATAGGCAATAATACCCACCAGCGGCAGAATGTAGATGATCAGCAGCCAGGCCATCGCTGAGGTCACCGCACGCCGCTTCATCAGGATGCGCAGCGTAACCCCGGCAATCAGCAGCCAGTAGCCAAACAGCAGCAACCAGCTGATAAGGGTATAAAATGTGGTCATAAAGTGGACGTCCCGTTCGCGCTTTGATGGGCAAAGTTTACGTGTTGATCTGCGCCAGCGAAACCTTTAATCGTTGATGACGTTTCGATGAAGGTTTCGATTTGGCATTTTTAGCCAGATCACTATAATGCGTCGCGGGTTTAGCCAGTCAGAGAGGATGTGATGAGACGCAGCAGAAATGAAGTGGCCCGCTGGAGAATGTTACGCCAGGCGCATCGCCGTCGTGCCCGCTGGCTGGAAGGGCAGTCACGTCGTTATAAGCGCATCCATGCGATTCGTCATCAGGTAGCGCAGCAGCAGCGCCGCTCCATCCTGTTTATCACGCAGAATACCTGAGCAATGAACGCGGTCGTCAGTGGCCGCGTAATACCAGTGAAACATTCACTATCTGCAGGGCCGCCGCCAGTACTACCAGCATGACGATGTGCTGGCGCGCCTGACGCCAGCCCTGACGGCGCCACAGCCACAGCGCACGACCAATCAGTAGCAGCACCAGCACTAACAACAGAAGGGGCTGCCACTGCATCAGAACACCCGTTTAAACGGTTTAACCGTGACTTTGTCGTACACGCCAGCGGCGATATACGGATCGTCATTGGCCCATGACTGGGCCGTTTCCAGCGATGAGAACTCGGCAACAATCACAGAACCGGTGAAACCAGCCGGGCCCGGCTCATTACTGTCGACGGCAGGCAGAGGACCGGCGACAATCAGACGCCCCTCATCCTGCAGCAGCTGCAGACGCGCCAGGTGTGCCGGGCGCACAGAGTTACGTTTTTCCAGTGAATCTGCGGTATCTTCCGCATAAATGACGTAAAGCACGATGGGATACTCCCGTTAGACTTGCCGAATTTGCGAGACACGTTAAGTGATCGCTAAACAGAGTGCAAACGAAAGATAATGGGCGCGCGCTGCAACGCAGGCAGGGTTAAAAAGCGCCTTTCTTTTGGGCTTCAGTAGCGTGCTTATTGAAACTGATTGCTATTTGCATTTAAAATCAGCGCTTCACTCAATGAACATGACTGATATGACGACGTTGACTACGCCTTTTCCAACCCGAACGCCTGTGTCCGTGATTTTATCCGTGCTCCTTCACGGTTCGGTAATCGCCGGCATTCTTTATGCTTCATTTCATCAGACCATTGAGGTTCCTAAAGCGTCTCAGCCTATCAGCATTAGCATGGTGGCCCCCGAAGTGCAGCCTGAACCGGCACCGGCAGCTGTAACCCCGCCGCCGCCGCCCGAGCCGGAACCCGAGCCGGAAGTCGCGCCAGAGCCACCAAAAGCCGAGCCGGTGCCGATCCCTAAGCCGGAACCTAAACCGAAGCCAAAACCGAAACCGAAGCCAAAGGTGGAGAAGAAGGCAGAGCCGAAACCGCGTCAGCAGGTGAAGCCGCAGGAGAATCCGTTTAAACAGGACGCGCCAGCCGCGCAAACGCGCCCCTCTACGGCACCGAAGAGTAACCCGGCCCCAACGCAGACGGTGTCGGATGGACCGAAAGCAATGAGCGTCAGCAAGCCGGCATATCCGGCGCGTGCGTTCGCGCTGCGCGTTGAAGGGCGGGTGCGGGTGAAGTTTGACGTGGACAGCGATGGGCGCGTCGATAATGTCGAGATTTTGTCCGCCGAGCCGCGCAACATGTTTGAGCGCGAAGTGAAGCAGGCGATGAAGAAGTGGCGCTATCAGCCAGGACGGCCGGGCAAAGGGCTGACGATGAACATCGTGTTCCGCATTAACGGCGGCGCGAACATCGAGTAAAGCCAGACAGGCAAACAAAAAGCGGCCATTCCGGGCCGCTTTTTTATACGCTTAATTGCTCAGATTGGCCTGGCCTTCCGGCAGTGGACGGGATTTCCCGCTGTTATCGACCGCCACATAAACAAACACCGCTTCGGTGGCGCAGTAAGTCTGGCCGATCGGTTCGGACGACACTTTTTTAATCCACACTTCCACGTTAATGGTCATCGAGCTATTGCCGGTGCGGATGCAGCGCGCGTAGCAGCTCACCACATCGCCGACGGCGACGGGCTTGAGGAAGGTCATACCGTCCACGCGCACCGTTACCACGCGGCCTTTGGCAATCTCTTTAGCCAGTATCGCGCCGCCCATATCCATCTGCGACATCAGCCAGCCGCCGAAGATATCACCGTTGGCATTGGTATCTGCCGGCATCGCCAGGGTACGCGAGACCATCTCGCCTTGCGGCAACTTATGTTTTTCGTCCATTGCTCAGTTCTTCTGCAGGTGAAGACAAGCCCGGCGGAGACCGGGCTGCATCGATTATTTTTGTTCTTGTTGCGGCATCTGTCGCCAGATGTACAGGCCGCTTAACAGCGTAAACAGCAGGGTCAGGCCGGTAAGACCGAACACTTTAAAGTTAACCCAAAACGCCTGGGATAACCAAAACGCGACATAAATATTCGCCAGGCCGCAGGCCAGGAAGAACAGGGCCCAGGCGATATTCAGCCGACGCCATACCGCACCCGGCAGCTGCAGCTCTTTGCCAAGCATGGTCTGGATCAGCGGTTGCTGCATAAACCACTGGCTGTACAGCAGCGCCAGCGCGAACAGCGAGTAAATCACCGTGACTTTCCATTTGATGAATTCATCGTTGTGGAACACATAGGTCAGGGTGCCGAACACCGCAACCAGCACAAAGGTGAAAATGGTCATTTTTTCCAGCTTGCGGTACAGCACCCAGCTGACCACCAGCGCAATACCGGTCGCCACCACTAGCGCGCCGGAGGCGACAAAAATGTCGTACAGCTTGTAGAAAATAAAGAAAACTACCAGGGGAAGAAAATCGAGTAACTGCTTCATAGCGTTTCCAGTCAGGGGCAGGAGCGTTGAGTTACGGCGCCGCCGCGGGCGCCATAACGCTTAACGTAACAGCATATACAGCCGGTACAAATAGATAATCAGAATGGCTGATACCAGGTTGCCCAGCGCGTTGAGCACCACCGAGGCGATATTGGCAGGCAGCACGGTCAGCGAAGAGAAGAAGAACATCAGCGCAATTTTCGCCAGCAGCCACAAAATAATCGCCGGGGCGATCACCTTAATGTTCTTCCAGGCCAGACGCATACTGGCGCGCATCGCACTGAAAATGCCCATTTTTTCACTTGCCAGCATCACCGGCGCCAGCGACAGCAGAATCGCCAGAATCACACCCGGCACCATCAGTACCATAAAGCCCAGCTGAATCAGCAGGGTGATCAGGAAGGTCTGCACCAGCAGTTTCGGCAGCAGCGGCGCAGAGGCGCCAATCGCGCGCAGCGCGCTGACGCGCTGTCCACTGGATACCATCGGCAGCAGGCACAGCATGCCGCCCAGCAGCAGCGTGTTGCCAATCAGGGCAGCAAAAGTGCCGGCGGCAGAGGCGCGCAGCAGAATGCGTTGCTGATCCGGTGACATGTTCTGGACGATTTCAAACAGCGAAGAGGCGCTGCTGTCGGTCTGGCTGAGCAGGGATAACTGATCCTCGCCCGGCGTCAGGGCGTGGCCAACAATCACGGTAATAAACGAGGTCAGCAACGCCATCAGCACGATGGTGACCAGCTGATGGCGCAGAAAATTTCCTGTGTCACGGTATAACGAGCTTGCCGTGATAGACATGTACACTCCTTGAAGGAACCGGGTTAATTAACCCGGCGATTGTACATGTTCTGCAGGCAGGCTGGCACCCGGAATCCCATAACTTTCTGTCATCTCAGGTAAAGAAGGGTGAAAAAGCGCGGGTAAACCATAGCGCGCCCGGGCGCGATCGCAGGCGTCATTTGGCACGCCATTTTCGCCGGACATGGCGAACTCCCGGCACGGTGACGGCCGCTGCGCATAAATCCCACAGGAAACACAGCCGCCAATTTCACCCTGCAGCGCCACGCAGCGCGGGACACGATCGTTGGTGCCGCGCATGTTGCGCATCAGCAGGCTCAGGGGTTCTGTCAGTTCAACCGGCACCGCGCCACCGCCGTCGTCGGCTTCGGCCCAGTAAAAAGAAACGCGAAAATGGGCGCAGCAGGCGCCACAGGTCATACAGGGGTTAAGTAAATCGCTCATCTGATCGCCCGCCACTCCTGAGGCTTCGAACCAAAATCACAAAAGGGGAATAGCAACATAATCACGCCGTGTCATGGCGGCAACAGGATTTTTATGTCCGCTTGTAAAGGCAAAATTGATCTGAATCAATTCATTGTTTTATAAGTGATTAATGTGAATTGATGCTGATGATCTTTTCGCAAAAAAGGGGTAAATCTTGTGCCGCGATTAACCTCAATACCCTGTTTTCCGGCAAAGGAGTGATTATGAAACTGGCTAAATGCGCGCTGCTGCTGGCGCTGGCGATCCCGCAACTGGCACTGGCTCACCAGGCCGGTGATTTTTTTGTGCGCGCCGGTAGCGCGACCGTTCGTCCGACCGAAGGCTCTGATAATGTGCTGGGTATGGGCGGCTTCAGCGTCAGTAATGATACCCAGCTGGGTCTGACGTTTACCTGGATGGCGACCGACAATATCGGCGTTGAGCTGCTGGCGGCCACGCCGTTCCGCCACAAAGTGGGACTTGGCCCGACCGGCAACCTCGCTACCGTGCGTCAGCTGCCGCCCACCCTGATGGCGCAGTACTACTTTTTCGACAGCCAAAGCGCGCTGCGCCCTTACGTTGGCGTCGGGATCAACTACACCACCTTCTACGATGCGAAGTTCAACCAGACCGGGCAGGATGCGCAGCTGAGCGATTTGAGCGTGAAAGACTCCTGGGGCGTGGCGGGTCAGGTCGGGCTGGATTATCAGATCAACCGCGACTGGATGCTCAACGCGTCATTGTGGTACATGGACATCGATACCGAAGTGAAATTCAAAGCGGCGGGCGAACAGCAGAATATCAATACCCGCATCGATCCATGGGTGTTCTTCTTTGGCGCGGGCTACCGTTTCTGATTTTTACACCAGAAAGAAAAAGGGCGACCCGCAGGTCGCCCGTTTAGTTACTTAATCTGCATATTGTTGACGACGGATTTTACCCCCGCCACGTTACGCGTTACCGCAACCGCACGGTTGGCCATCTGCGGCGAGCTGACAAAGCCGCTCAGCTGTACTTTCCCTTTGAAGGTCTCAACGTTTATTTCTGTCGATTTCAGCGCCTCGTCATTCAGCAGCTGAGCCTTCACTTTGGTGGTAATGACCGTGTCATCGATGTAACCGCCGGTCCCTTCCTTTGTTGCTGTTGGTGCACAGGCACTTAAGGTGAGCGCCATCACTGCAGCCACTAAAAACCCCGCAACGACTTTGAACAATTTCATTGGTTATCTCCCTGTCATAGATGGTGGTGCACCGTAACGTGACGGCACGCTTAAGTGTGGGCCGTGCCTCGCATTTCGGCAACTCAGGCGCGATGAAAAAGTTTGTCGCAGGGGAGAAAAAGGGGGTAAGAAGCAAGAAGGGCCCTGCAGCCTGTGCAGGGCCGTGCCAACTCAGCGGGTAGCCGCTTTGAGATCGCTGACGAACGTTTGCAGTTCGCTGAGCAGCGCCGTTGGGTCGTTCTGATTACGCTCAATGATTTTCACGATAGCCGAGCCGGAGATGGCTCCGGCGGCTCCGGCGGCAACGGCCTCTTTCACCTGACCCGGTTCAGAGATGCCGAAGCCCTGCAGCGGCGGCGCAGCATGATATTCGCGCAGCTTCTCGATCAGATGGTGCAGCGGCAGGCTGGCGCGATTTTCCGCACCGGTAACGCCGGCGCGTGACAGCAGATAGGTGTAGCCCCGGCCGTGCGAGGCGATTTCGCGCAGCAGATCGTCATCCGCGTTGGGCGGACAGATAAAGATCGGCGCAATGTTGTGACGCATCGCCGCCTGGCGGAACGGGGCCGACTCTTCCACCGGCACGTCAGCCACCAGCACCGAGTCAACGCCCACCGCAGCGCACTGCGCGTAGAAGTTGTCGATACCTCTGCTGAACACCAGGTTGGCGTACATCAGCAGGCCAATCGGCAGATCGGGGTATTTCTGGCGCACGGTGGCGAGCATTTCAAAACACTGCGCCACGGTGGTGCCGGCGGCAAAGGCGCGCAGCGTAGCGCCCTGAATCGTCGGTCCATCGGCCAGCGGATCGGAGAACGGAATGCCCAGCTCCAGCGCATCCGCACCGCCCGCGACCAGCGCATCAATAATTTTCAGCGACAGCGCTGGCGACGGATCGCCAAGGGTGACGAAGGGCACAAACGCGCCTTCCTGTTTCGCGGACAGACGTTGAAACAGCTGATTATAACGCTCCATCAGATCTCTCCCTTAGCTTTCAGAATATCGTGAACGGTAAAGATGTCTTTGTCGCCGCGGCCGGAAAGGTTCACCACCAGCAGCTGCTCTTTGTCCGGGTTTTCGCGAATCATCTTTAGCGCATACGCCAGCGCGTGCGATGACTCCAGTGCCGGAATGATGCCTTCGGCACGACACAGCGTCTTAAAGGCCTCCAGCGCTTCATCATCCGTGATTGACACGTAGTCAGCGCGGCCGGTGCTGTTCAGGTGCGCATGCTGCGGACCGACCGACGGGAAATCGAGACCGGCAGAGATAGAGTAGGACTCTTCGATCTGTCCCTCTTCGGTCTGCATCATCGGCGCCTTCATGCCGAAATAGATGCCGACGCGACCGTGCTTGAGCGGCGCACCGTGCTCACCGGTGTCAATACCGTGACCCGCAGGCTCCACGCCGATCAGGCGCACGCTGCTCTCTTCGATGAAATCCGCAAACATGCCGATGGCGTTAGAACCGCCGCCGACGCACGCCAGTACCGCATCCGGCAGGCGACCCTCTTTTTCCAGAATCTGCGCTTTGGTCTCTTCGCCAATCATGCGCTGGAATTCACGCACAATGGTCGGGAACGGATGCGGACCTGCGGCAGTGCCGAGCATGTAGTGCGCGGTTTCGTAGCTGCCGGACCAGTCGCGCAGCGCCTCGTTACAGGCATCTTTCAGCGTGGCCGAGCCGCTGTGTACCGGAATCACCTCTGCGCCCATCAGCCGCATACGGAACACGTTGGGTGACTGACGCTCAACGTCTTTTGCGCCCATGTAAATACGGCATTTCATGCCGAGCAGGGCACACGCCAGTGCCGACGCCACGCCGTGCTGACCGGCGCCGGTTTCCGCGATGATCTCGTTTTTGCCCATGCGTTTTGCCAGCAGCGCCTGGCCCAGCACCTGGTTAGTTTTGTGCGCGCCGCCGTGCAGCAGATCTTCGCGCTTCAGGTACAGGCGGGTTTTGCTGCCTTTGGTCAGGTTGCTGCACAGCGTCAGGGCCGTCGGGCGACCGGCGTAGTTTTTCAGCAGGTCAGTAAATTCTGCCTGAAACGTCGGATCGCGCTGTGCTTCAACAAAGGCCGTTTCCAGCTGACGCAGTGCTGGCATCAAAATCTGCGGCACATACTGGCCGCCGAATTCGCCAAAGTAGGGATTAAGTAATGTCGTCATCGTGTCCTCTTCCTTATCCGGCCCGCCCGCAGGCGGGCAGATGCAATTAATAGGCGCGCAGCGTGCGGAATACCGCCGCGACTTTACTGGCATCTTTAATGCCCGGCGCGGACTCTACGCCGGAGTTGAAGTCGAGGCCGGCACAGCCGAGCTGAGCGGCTTCGACGCAGTTATCGGCGCTCAGGCCACCGGCCAGCAGCACATCAGCCAGGTCTTCACCCTGCAGCAGCGACCAGTCAAAGCGCTGACCGCTGCCACCCTGGCCATTATCCAGCACGTAGCGATCAACGTGCGGCCAGTCGCGTGGCGGCAACCGATCTTGAATGCTCAGTGCCTTCCAGATGCGCACGCTGGTCGGCAGCGCCTGGCGCAGTTCCGCAACGTAGGCTCTGTCTTCGTCGCCGTGCAGCTGGACGGCCGCAAGCGATAAACGCGTAGCTAACGTGACAACGTCACTGATAGCCTGATTGCGGAACACGCCGACATACTTCAGCGGTGCGGCGGCGATCACCGCCTGTGCCTGCGCCTCGTTAACCTGGCGCGGCGAACCGGCGGCAAAGATCACGCCGCCATACAGCGCACCAGCCTGATGCGCGGCCTGCGCATCTTCCGGGCGGGTCAGGCCGCACACCTTGTTATCGCCCAGCAGCACGCGGCGCACACCGGCGTCGAGGTCGTGCTCTTCCATCAGCGCCGAGCCAATTAAAAAGCCGTTGGCAAAATGGCTCAGCTCGCGCACCTGGGCGTAATTATGGATGCCGGACTCGCTGATCACGGTGACGCCATGGCTGAGACGCGGGGCCAGCTGACGCGTGCGATTCAGGTCAATCGACAAATCACGCAGATCGCGGTTGTTGATGCCGACCACTTTAGCTTCCAGCGCGATAGCGCGCTCCAGCTCTTCTTCATTACTGACTTCGGTTAGCACCCCCATTTTCAGGCTGTGCGCCACCGCAGCCAGTTGACGGTACTGCTCATCATCCAGTACTGACAGCATCAGCAGAATGGCATCGGCCTGATAATGGCGCGCCAGGTAAATCTGGTAGGAATCAATAATAAAGTCTTTGCACAGCACCGGCAGCGTGATGGCGGCGCTGACCACCGGCAGGAAATCAAAGCTGCCCTGGAAATATTTCTCATCGGTCAGCACTGACACCGCAGAGGCGTAATGGCGATAGATCCCGGCGATAGTCGCGGGATCAAAATCGGCGCGAATCAGCCCTTTCGACGGGGAGGCTTTTTTACACTCCAGAATGAAGACGGTGCGCGTGCCACGCAGCGCCTCGTAAAAATGACGCTCCGCCGGCTGCAGATCGTTCTGGAAGGAGGCCAGCGGCTGCTGCGATTTACGTGCTTCAACCCACAGGGCTTTATCCTGCACAATTTTCTCTAATACGGTGCCCTTGATACTCATTTCATCCTCTCGCTGCCAGTGCCACAACGCGCTCGTACGCCTGACCGCTGCGAATGGCAGCCATGGCGCGCTCAGCGTTATCGCGCAAATCTTCATTTCCGAATACTTTCAGCAACATTGCGACATTTACCGCAACGGCCTGCTCGTGGGCGGGCTGGCCTTTACCCTGGAGCAAACGCGTCAGAATGTCACGGTTTTCTTCCGGTGTGCCGCCGGCCAGCGCCTCTTTCGGCTGGAAGCTGAAGCCAAAGTCTTCCGGCGTCAGCTGGTAACTGGTGATCTCACCGTCACGCAGCTCAGCGACCTGGGTCGCACTGTGCAGCGCTACTTCATCCATGCCGCCACCGTGCACCACAGCAGCACGCTGGTAGCCCAGCACTTTCAGCGTCTGGGCGATGGGCAGCACCAGTTCCGGACTGTAGACTCCAATCACCGCCAGCGGTGGGCGCGCCGGGTTGATCAGCGGACCCAGCACGTTAAACAGCGTGCGGGTTTTAAGCTGCTGGCGCACCGGCATCGCGTGGCGGAAACCGCTGTGATACTGCGGCGCAAACAGGAAGCAGACGTTGAGATCGTCCAGCGCCTGCCGTGCCTGCTGTGCCGGCATGTCGAGATTGATACCGAAAGCGGCCAGCAGATCGGAAGATCCGGATTTGCTGGAGACGCTGCGGTTGCCGTGCTTGGCCACTTTCAGCCCGCAGGTGGCGGCGACAAAGGCGCTGGCCGTGGAAATATTAATGCTGTTGCTGCCATCACCGCCGGTGCCAACGATATCGGCAAAAGTATAGTCCGGACGCGGGAACGGTCTGGCATCGGCCAGCAGCGCGGAGGCGGCACCGGCGATTTCTTCCGGGCGCTCGCCACGCACTTTCATGGCGATCAGCGCCGCTGCCAGCTGCGTCGGCTCGAGCTGTCCGGTAATAATCGCGCTGAACAGCTGGTGGCTCTCGGCCTGGCTCAGCGTTTGCGCCTGATACAGTTTTTCCAGAATAGTTTGCATCATCATCTCCCTGTTATTTCGCCAGCGCCCAGGCCAGTGTTTGCTCCAGCAGACGTGCGCCCTGCGTGGTGAGAATCGACTCGGGATGGAACTGGAAGCCGCACACGCGGTCCGTTTCGTGACGCACCGCCATCACCATGCCGTTGTAGCTGGCATTGACCGTCAGTTCCGCCGGCGTATTGCTGCCCACCAGCGAGTGGTAACGCGCCACCGGCAGCGGGTTGCTGAGGCCGGTAAACATCGCCTCGCCATCATGGGTAATGGCGGAAGCTTTGCCGTGCAGAATTTCGCCCGCCTGGCCGACGTGCCCGCCGTAAGCTTCGACAATGGCCTGATGGCCGAGACAGATACCAATGATCGGCAGCTGACCGCGCAGCGCCTGTAACAGCTGCGGCATGCAGCCCGCATCTTTCGGTGCGCCAGGGCCGGGTGAGAGCATCAGCACCGGGTTTTCCATCTGCTGCAGGCGGTCGATCAGCACTTCTGCCGGGACGTTGTTGCGGTAAATCACCACGTTGTGGCCAAAGGTACGCAGCTGATCAACGAGGTTGTAGGTAAAGGAGTCGATATTATCGAGCAGCAGGATATCGGCCATCAGAAAATCTCCTTGCAGTGATGGGCAGTAGCGATGGCGCGCAATACCGCGCGAGCTTTGTTGCGGCTCTCATCCGCTTCAGCCTGAGGCTGAGAATCCAGCACCACGCCGGCACCGGCCTGCACGGTGGCAACGCCACCTTCCACCCAGGCGGAGCGGATGACGATGCAGGTATCAAGGTCGCCGCTGGCGGTGAAGTAGCCGACCGCGCCGCCGTAGCTGCCGCGCCGCGTGCCTTCTTTTTCCGCAATCAGCTGCATCGCGCGCACTTTCGGTGCGCCACTTAGCGTGCCCATGTTCATGCAGGCGCGATAGGCGTGCAGCACATCAAGATCGTTACGCAGCGTGCCTACCACGCGGGATACCAGATGCATCACAAACGAGTAGCGGTCCACTTTGGTTAAATCCGCCACGTAACGGCTGCCGGGCACACAGATACGTGCCAGGTCGTTGCGCGCCAGATCCACCAGCATCAGGTGCTCAGCCAGCTCTTTATGATCGGTGCGCATTTCCAGTTCAATACGGCTGTCCAGGTCGCGATCCAGCGAGCCATCCGCATGGCGACCGCGCGGACGCGTACCGGCAATCGGGTAGATTTCGATCTGGCGCGAGCTGGCGTCATACTTCAGCGAGCTCTCCGGCGAAGCGCCGAACAGCGCAAAGTCCTGATCCTGCATAAAGAACATGTAGGGACTGGGATTGCTGTTTTTCAGCGTATCGTAAGCCGCCAGCGGTGACGGGCACGGCAGCGAGAAGCGGCGCGACGGTACCACCTGGAAAATTTCGCCGATGCGAATGGCCTGCTGCAGTTCGCTCACTACATTGCAGTAAGCCTCATCGCTCTGGCTGGTGCTCAGCGTCATCTGCTCGACGCGCTGCACCGGCAGCGCTGGCGCTGGCTGCGTCATCTGACCGTGCAGCTGTTCAATACGGCTCTGCAGACGCTGAAACTCGCTGGTCGACGGCGCAAACAGGCTGGCCTGCAGACGGGCACTGCGCTGCTGATGATCGATCACCAGTAACGTTTCGGCCAGGTAGAAACAGTAGTCCGGGCAGCTTTGGTCATTGCGCAGCGGCGGCAGATCTTCAAATCCCGCCACCAGATCGTAGGCAAACAGGCCGCCCAGCAGCATGGCTTCACGTTCTTCGGCCGGGCTGTTCACCAGATGCGGAATCAGACGCAGTGCATCAAACACCGACAGCGCCTTCAGGCGGGAGTCTTCATCGTGCAGACCCTCAACCGGCGTGAAATGCAGCTCACGTCCGTCCGGGCGCACGGCGATGCGCACCTCGGGCGGCAGCGCTTCGTCCAGCAGCGGCAGCAGCGCGCGGCCGTTTTCCGACAGCGCCTGCAGGGTAACAACATTGCCCAGGGCGCTGATGCGCAGCGCGCTGTCGACAATCAGCAGGCTTTTCAGGTTCTGCTTGCTGTCGATATCGGCAGATTCAAGCAGCAGAGTTGCCGGACGTGCGCCGCATAATTGATGAAACACTGCGGCCGGATCTTCGCGGTAGGGCGCGGTACCGGTAATCAACTTCAATGTAGGTTTCGCATTAGCCATAATGGATTCTCTGAATTTCGCTCAAAAAAAAGCCCGCTCGGTGGCGGGCTCAGGTATCTGCACTGCGGTTACGCAAAATGTGCATGACGACGTCGCCCGTGAAAGGGATCATCGCGCCACCAACCATTAACATGCGTACCGATAAGAGCCATGATTAAATACCCGTTACGTGTGAACTTGTGTACTAGTTAACTGGTTCGGCTGAAAAAAGTCAATACCCTTTTTCAGTTACGGGCAAAATCGTTATCATGCCAGCCGGTTTAATGCAGTCGCTGGAGTGACCTTGTCAGATATCGCCCGTTTTCCACTTTATGATTTACACAGCCATACCCAGGCTTCCGACGGTTTGCTGACGCCGACCGCGCTGGTGCAGCGCGCCGTTGAGATGCATGTCGGCGTGCTGGCGATTACCGATCACGACAGCGTGGCGGGCGTTGCTGAAGCGCAGGCGGCGGTGCAGCAGCTTCAGCTACCGCTGCGGGTACTGGCCGGTGTGGAAGCGTCGACGCTGTGGGAAAACCACGAAATTCATATTGTCGGGCTCAACGTTGATACGCAGCATCCGGCGTTAACCGCTTTTCTGGCGCAGCAGCACCAGTGCCGTATGGCACGTGCAGAGTTGATTGCTGAACGGCTGGAGCGCGCGCGCATTCCTGACGCACTGGCCGGCGCTCAGCGTCTGGCGCAGGGCGGGGTGATCACCCGCGGGCATTTTGCCCGCTATCTGGTAGAGCTGGGCAAAGCCGATAACATGGCGCAGGTATTTAAAAACTATCTGGCGCGCGGCAAAACCGGCTACGTGCCGCCACAATGGTGTACAATTAAACAAGCCATTGATGCTATTCATCATTCTGGTGGCGTGGCGGTGCTGGCCCATCCTGCGCGCTACGGGCTGTCGGCCAAATGGCTGAAGCGACTGATTGCGCATTTTGCCGCAGAAGGCGGCGATGCGATGGAAGTGGCACAGTGTCAGCAGGCACCGAATGAACGTACCCAGCTGGCGAGCTATGCGCGCGATAACCAGCTGGCGGCCTCGCAGGGGTCCGATTTTCACCAACCCTGTCCGTGGATTGAACTGGGGCGCAAGCTATGGCTGCCGGGCGGCGTGGAGCCGGTCTGGGAGCGTTTTCCCGCTTTAGCGCCAGTCAGATCGCACGTTGATGGGTGATATGAGGTTTTTATGAGTCAACTTTTTCACATTCATCCGGAAAATCCGCAGCCGCGTCTGGTTAATCAGGCGGTGGATTATCTCAACAAAGGCAGCGTTATTGTCTATCCGACCGATTCCGGCTACGCGCTGGGATGCCGTCTGGAAGAGAAGAATGCCATGGAGCGTATCTGCCGCATTCGTCAGCTCGATGGTAACCATAACTTTACCCTGATGTGCCGCGATCTCTCAGAGCTGTCGACCTATTCGCAGGTGGATAACAGCGCGTTTCGCATTCTGAAAAACAACACGCCAGGCAATTACACCTTCATTCTGAAGGCCACCAAAGAAGTGCCGCGTCGTCTGATGAACGACAAACGTAAAACCATCGGCCTGCGCGTACCGTCAAATCCGGTGGCGCTGGCGCTGCTGGAACGCCTCAATGAGCCGATGATGTCGACCTCACTGATGCTGCCAGGCAATGATTTCACTGAATCCGATCCGGAAGAGATCCAGCACAGCATCGGCAAGCTGGTGGATTTAATTATCGATGGCGGCACGCTGGGCCAGCAGCCAACCACCGTGATCGATCTCACCAGCGATGCGCCCGTCATCGTGCGTGAAGGGGCAGGCGATACCCGCCCGTTCCTGTAATTACGCCGGGCCGGGCGCTGTTTGTGGCGTCTGGCCGATATTGGCTTCCAGCCAGCGTTTGAAATCGCCGTACGGAATGTACAGCGAGACATCTTTTAAGATGACTTTTTTGCTGCGTACGTTAGCAATTTCATGGCTGTAACCCACAATCACTCCGCTGATGGTCTGGTCGGCATTATAGACAGCGCCGCCCGACATCCCCTGAACGACACCGGCATCGGAAGCCATTGCCATACAGGGCTTTTTATTCCAGCGATTATTAATGGCGGTACGCGCCAGATTAACGCCGCTCGACTCCACCGGCATCGCGGAAATAAAACTGTAGCCATACATTTTAATTGGCTCGCCCACCGCGCTGCTGCGGAATTTCGCCAGCGTATCCGGATTGTTTTTATGATAAATAATTGCGACGTCGCAATAGGGGTGATAAGCCTTCACGCGCTGCACGGCGGTTTTGGCCACGTGCGCGGCAGTCAGACTGTATTCCGGCGTTAACGGAATGGTTGTACCGAGGATGCCCAGACCCAGTACCGTCGGGATGCCGGTCACGCTCATATCCACGTGCTGCAGCGCCGTACGACTGTACTCAGTATGGCCCACGGAACAGCCGCTCAGTGCCAGCGCTGCAAGCGCCGGCCAAAGCAGGGAGGTTCTCATGATGGCGGTCTTCATTTAATGTCCGTCAGCAAAATCCCTGGTGAAGACTTTCGACAGACAAATTAAATTCAATCCGTGAAACGATTAGCGCGCCATTTCCTGAGCGCGCCGGATTATATTATCAGGCCAGCTGTACCATTATTTGTTAATGGCTTGTTGTTTGAAAGCTTGTAAAAAGTAATTAAAATAATTTCTGATACTGCTTAGCCGAATTCAGGATTAAATTTTACACAGTTTTCGCGGCAGAACAATTCATCATATTTAATCTTTATCAAATAAAAACGAAAATACAGACTTAATCCAACCTGCAGCGCCAATCCGCTGTATGGCTAGGGTTGCTGGCTGCAATAAGCTTTACTAACACCACTATTCAGTTCTTTGTGCTGATTTTGGTGTTTTGCGCCGATTTTCTGTTTGCACAACTGCAGCCTGGCCGGGAACACTGCGGGTAACAGACTGGTGAGTCTCTTTAATCTATTGCGGCACTAATCGGCGCAACATTAAATAAATAAACGGTCTCAGGCAAAACGACGTAATTTCAGCGGGTTGCGCAGGCTATCCTGACGCTCGTTACGCAAATTAATCAGAAATCTGAATCAATGACCTTACTGCCCGATTCAGCCTCCGGATCACAGGCGCTTTATTATCGGCAGAAAAGGAAAAGGTGTTAACGAAACTGTAGCTGGTGTAAAATCTCCGGCCGGCCGCGCTGGCACCTGGCGCGAAGCGGTCACAGATTCTGATACGGGACCTGGTAACGCCGGTATCTTACCTCTTCATTACCACGACGCCTGGGAAGGCGACAACGAGGCAGCTCCATGAGCGAGAAATTACAAAAAGTATTAGCGCGCGCCGGACACGGTTCGCGCCGTGAAATCGAAGCAATGATTTCAGCCGGACGCATCAGCGTCGATGGCAAACTGGCGACGCTGGGCGATCGCATCGAAAATGACAAAACCCTGAAAATTCGTATTGATGGCCATCTGGTATCGATTGCTGAATCGGCCACCGAGGTGTGTCGCGTACTGGCGTATTACAAACCGGAAGGTGAGCTGTGCACGCGCAACGATCCGGAAGGGCGCCCAACGGTATTTGATCGCCTGCCGCGCCTGCGCGGTTCACGCTGGATTGCCGTCGGCCGTCTGGACGTGAACACCTGCGGTCTGATGTTGTTCACCACCGACGGTGAGCTGGCCAACCGCCTGATGCACCCAAGCCGCGAAGTTGAGCGTGAATACGCAGTGCGCGTATTTGGTGAAGTGGATGACGAAAAAGTGCGTCAGCTGAGCAAGGGCGTGCAGCTGGAAGACGGTCCGGCAGCGTTTAAAACCATCAAATTCGCCGGCGGCGAAGGCATTAACCAATGGTACAACGTCACCCTGACGGAAGGGCGTAACCGTGAGGTGCGTCGTCTGTGGGAAGCGGTTGGCGTGCAGGTAAGCCGTCTGATGCGCGTGCGCTACGGCGATATTCAGCTGCCAAAAGGTCTGCCGCGCGGCGGCTGGATGGAGATGGAACTGCCGGCGGTCAACTACCTGCGTAAGCTGGTGGGACTGCCGGAAGAGACGGTGACCAAAGTGGCGGTCGAGAAAGATCGTCGCCGCACCAAAGCGAACCAAATCCGCCGGGCGGTGAAACGTCATAGCGCGGTAAGCAATAACAGCCCGCGTCGCAACAACACCAAACGCGGTTCCTGATGCTCCCTGACGCCGCGCCTGCGGCGTCCGTTTTTACCAGTCGATTCCCTGCTGTGCCTGAATACCGGCATCAAACGCGTGTTTGACCGGACGCATCTCACTGACGGTATCCGCCAGTTCCAGTAGCGTGCGGTGACAGCCGCGCCCGGTTATGATCACACTTTGCTGCGGCGGACGCTGCTGCAGTGCAGTGACCAGCTCATCCAGATCGAGATAATCCATACTCACCATGTAGGTGATTTCATCGAGTATCACCAGATCCAGCGACGCGTCTTGCAGCATGCGTCTGGCGTGTTGCCACACCTGCTGGCAGGCGGCCGTATCGCTGGCACGGTTTTGCGTCTCCCAGGTAAAGCCGGTGGCCATGACCTGAAATTCCACGCCGTGCTGCGCCAGCAGATTGCGTTCGCCGTTAGGCCATTCGCCCTTAATAAACTGCACGGCAGCCACATTTTTACCGTGGCCACAGGCGCGCAGCGCGGTGCCAAAAGCGGCGGTGGTTTTACCTTTGCCGTTGCCGGTAAACACCATCAGGATGCCGCGCGTTTCGGTGGCGGCGGCGATGCGGGCGTCAACCTGCTCTTTCAGCCGCTGCTGGCGTTGCTGGTGACGATCGCTCATGCGCTGGCCGGTCCCGGCTTGCGCCCCGGTTGTGCATCGTAGCTGATGCCGGTTTTACGGCGGCTGTCATCGCCCATCAGATAGAGGTAGAGCGGCATCAGGTCGGCCGGGGTTTTCAGCAGGCTGGCATTCTCCTCCGGGAAGGCGCTGGCGCGCATTTTGGTGCGCGTGCCGCCGGGATTGATGCAGTTCACCCGCAGATGGCGGTTTTTATACTCATCAGCCAGCACCTGCATCATGCCCTCGGTGGCGAATTTCGACACGGCATACGCGCCCCAGCCTGCGCGGCCGGTGCGGCCCACGCTGGAGGTGGTGAACACCAGCGAACCGGCGTCGGATTTCAGCAGCAGCGGCAGCAGCGCCTGCGTTAAATAGAAGGTGGCGTCGAGGTTGATTTGCATCACCTGCTGCCAGACCGCCGGATCGAGTTCCGCCAGCGGCACGATCTCACCGAGAATGCCAGCGTTATGCAGCACGCCATCCAGCCGCGGCACCAGCGCGGCAACCTGTTGTGCCAGCTGCTGACAGCTTTCCGGTGTGGCGTGCGCCAGATCCAGCAGCAGCGTAGCGGCGGGCTGTTTATTGAGCTGATTAATCGCCTCAGCGGTTTGCTGCAGCGTGGTGGCGTTGCGGCCGAGCAGAATCACGCGCGCACCGTAGCGCGCATAGGTCAGGGCGGCTTCGCGGCCGATGCCGTCGGAAGCGCCGGTCACGAGAATGATGCGATTGTCCAGCAGGTCGCTTTTCGGTTGATAATGCACAGCGATGTCCTTTGCAGGTCAGAGGGTTTTTTGGCTTTATGCCTCAATTTGCCGCAAGGTGCAATCGCCGCAACGCGCATTCTGTGCCGCCTGCCGGCATTTCAGGCGACGAACGGCATCAAAGCGGGTAAACTCAGGGTTTGACTGTAATTCACTGTTTAATAAGGCGGCAGAATGGATTTACTCTCCAGCTATGGATTATTTCTGGCCAAGGCCGTCACCGTCGTGGTGGCGATCGCAGCTATTGTACTGATTGTGCTCAATGCCGCGCTGCGTAAACGTCACAGCGGCGGTCAGCTGCGCTTAACCCATCTCGACGAAGCCTATCGTGAGATGAAAGAGGACCTGCAGCTGGCGAAGATGAAGCCGCAGGCGCAAAAAGTGTGGCTGAAGCAGCATAAGAAAGAAGAGAAACAGAAAGCCAAAGCCGAAAAGCGCAATGCCAAAGCCGGTGTAACTGAAGCGGCGAAGCCGACGCTCTATGTGCTGGAGTTCAAAGGCAGTATGGACGCCGGTGAAGTCAGCTCGCTGCGCGAAGAGATCTCCGCCGTGCTGGCGGTGGCGCAGCCGGGTGATGAAGTGCTGCTGCGGCTGGAAAGTCCCGGTGGCGTGGTGCACGGTTATGGCCTGGCCGCGTCGCAGCTACAACGTCTGCGTGATGCGGGGCTGCAGCTGACCGCGGTGGTGGATAAAGTTGCCGCCAGCGGTGGCTACATGATGGCCTGCGTTGCGGATCGCATCGTGGCGGCGCCGTTCTCCATCATTGGTTCTATCGGCGTGGTGGCGCAAATCCCTAACTTTAACCGGCTGCTGAAGCGTAACGACATTGATGTGGAGCTGCACACTGCCGGCCAGTACAAACGTACGCTGACGCTGTTTGGTGAGAATACCGAGGAAGGGCGGGAGAAGTTTCAGGAAGACCTGAATGAAACCCATCAGCTGTTTAAAGATTTTGTGCATCAGATGCGTCCGGCGCTGGATCTGGACAAAGTGGCGACGGGCGAACACTGGTATGGCCGTCAGGCGCTGGATCTGGGGCTGATTGATGAGATTGGTACCAGCGATGCGCTGATCATTGCGCGCATGGACCGTTTTAGCGTGCTGGGCGTGCACTTCGCGCGCAAGAAAAAAATGATTGATCGCGTGACCCACAGTGCCAGCGTGGCAGCCGAGCGGCTGATTCTGAAAATCTGGCAGCGCGGTGATAAACCGCTGTTGTGAACCAACCCGGCGCAGGCCGGGTTTTTTTATGCCAGGTGATACTGTGCGGAGAGCACCACGGCAAGGTGCTTAAACACGTTAAACACCGCCGTGGTTTTGGCGGTCGGCAACCCTTCATCGTCGAGGAACCACGGGCCGCGAAACACCAGAACCTCGCCCTGCTGAATCACCTCAGTGGCTTCCATCCCGGCAAAATATTCATCGTGCTGCTGAAGGAGCTGATTAGCGATTTCCAGTAGCGCCTGGCGTGAAATGGATTCCGTTTCTGCTGACATTTTTCACCTCTTTTTTGACAGCGAATTTTCTCCTTCTATATTACTTGCCTGTCGGTGCGTTCAGCAAATCAGCGTTCGGTCAGAAAACTGGCGAGAAATTAAACAGAATGCTAATTAAGTTGCGTAACAGATTTTATCAGGTAGAGTGTGGGCGATTCAGCTTTCAGGGAGATCACACCAGGATGTGTGATACCGTCAGACGGAAAACTCGCTCTTAATCATCAAGTTGCAAATGCCGATGCAATCTGACCAGAGATTGTCCCCGCTGGCTTGAAAAGCAAAAAGTCAGCAGCAATATTGAACCCATTGGGTTTTGGGGCTGCCAATCCTCTCCCGTTTATCAGGACGTTTCAATTAGGTAAAGGTACATATGGGTAAAGCACTCGTCATCGTTGAGTCCCCGGCAAAGGCCAAAACAATCAATAAATACCTCGGTAATGACTACGTGGTGAAATCCAGCGTCGGTCATATCCGTGATTTGCCGACCAGTGGTTCAACGGCCCGTAAAAGTGCCGACGGGGAAAAGGCGAAAACCGGCAAGAAAGTAAAGAAAGATGAAAAGGCCGCGCTGGTTAATCGCATGGGCGTTGACCCGTGGCACGGCTGGGAAGCGGACTATCAGATTCTGCCCGGCAAGGAAAAAGTTGTCTCCGAACTGAAGAACCTGGCTGCCGATGCCGACCACATCTATCTCGCAACCGACCTTGACCGCGAAGGGGAAGCCATTGCCTGGCACCTGCGGGAAGTGATCGGCGGCGATGACAAACGCTTCAGCCGCGTGGTGTTTAACGAAATCACCAAAAATGCGATTCGTCAGGCGTTCGAGAAGCCGGGCGAACTGAATATTGAGCGCGTAAATGCGCAGCAGGCGCGTCGTTTTATGGACCGCGTGGTGGGCTATATGGTCTCGCCGCTGCTGTGGAAAAAAATTGCCCGTGGCCTGTCGGCCGGACGCGTGCAGTCGGTTGCCGTGCGCCTGGTGGTGGAGCGCGAGCGCGAAATCAAAGCCTTCGTACCGGAAGAGTACTGGGAAATTGACGCCGATCTGTCGACGCCGAAAGGCGATGCGCTGGCGGTCAGGGTGACGCATCAGGGCGACAAAGCGTTCCGCCCGGTGAACCGCGAGCAAACCGAAGCGGCCGTGGCCATCCTGGAAAAGGCGCGTTACGCCGTTCTGGATCGTGAAGACAAGCCGACCAGCAGTAAACCGTCGGCGCCGTTTATTACCTCGACGCTGCAGCAGGCGGCGAGCACCCGCCTTGGTTTTGGCGTGAAGAAAACCATGATGATGGCGCAGCGTCTGTATGAAGCGGGTCACATCACCTATATGCGTACCGATTCCACCAACCTGAGTCAGGATGCGGTGGCGATGGCGCGTGGCTACGTGGAGAAAAAATTCGGCAAGAACTACCTGCCGGATGCGCCCAACACCTATGCCAGCAAAGAGAATTCACAGGAAGCGCACGAAGCGATTCGTCCTTCTGATGTCAACGTTGCCGCCGAGCAGCTGAAGGATATGGAAGCGGATGCGCAGAAGCTGTATCAGCTGATCTGGCGCCAGTTCGTGGCCTGCCAGATGGTGCCCGCGCAATATGATTCCACCACGCTGACCGTCGGCGCGGCAGATTTCAAACTGAAAGCGAAAGGGCGTACGCTGCGTTTCGACGGCTGGACCAAAGTGATGCCGGCGCTGCGTAAAAATGATGAAGATTTGACGCTGCCGCCGGTGAACGTAGGCGACACGCTGGATCTGAAATCCCTGCTGCCTGGCCAGCACTTTACCAAGCCACCGGCGCGCTTCAGCGAAGCTTCGCTGGTACGCGAGCTGGAGAAGCGTGGCATTGGCCGTCCGTCTACCTATGCTTCGATCATTTCAACTATTCAGGATCGCGGTTACGTGCGGGTGGAAAACCGCCGTTTCTACGCCGAGAAGATGGGGGAGATTGTTACCGATCGTTTGGAAGAGAACTTCCGTGAGCTGATGAATTATGATTTCACCGCGCACATGGAAGACAGTCTCGACCAGGTTGCGAATAACGAAGCGCAATGGAAAGCGGTGCTGGATTCATTCTTCAGTGATTTCAGCCAGCAGCTGGAGCAGGCGGAGAAAGATCCGGAAGAGGGCGGTATGCAGCCGAACCAGATGGTGCTGACCTCCATCGACTGCCCAACCTGCGGACGTAAAATGGGGATTCGCACCGCCAGCACCGGCGTGTTCCTCGGCTGTTCCGGTTATGCACTACCGCCGAAAGAGCGCTGCAAGCAAACCATTAACCTGATCCCGGAAAACGAAGTGCTTAACGTGCTGGAAGGCGATGATGCCGAAACCAACGCGCTGCGCGCCCGTCGTCGCTGCCAGAAGTGCGGCACCGCGATGGACAGCTACCTGATCGACAACGGCCGTAAACTGCACGTCTGTGGTAATAACCCGGAGTGTGACGGTTATGAAATCGAGCAGGGTGAATTCCGTATTAAAGGTTATGACGGTCCGATTGTTGAGTGCGAAAAATGTGGCTCTGAAATGCACCTGAAGATGGGGCGTTTTGGTAAGTACATGGCCTGTACCAACGACGAGTGTAAAAATACCCGTAAGATTCTGCGTAACGGCGAAGTCGCGCCGCCGAAAGAAGATCCGGTACCGCTGCCGGAGCTGCCGTGCGAGAAATCGGATGCGTATTTTGTGCTGCGTGACGGAGCTGCGGGCGTGTTCCTGGCCGCTAACACCTTCCCGAAATCGCGCGAAACCCGTGCGCCGCTGGTTGAAGAGTTGCAGCGCTTTGCTGACCGTCTGCCGGAGAAACTGAAATATCTGGCCGAAGCGCCGGCAGTGGATCCGGAAGGCAATAAAACGCTGGTGCGTTTTAGCCGTAAGACCAAACAGCAGTATGTTGCCTCAGAAAAAGAGGGCAAAGCGACCGGCTGGTCGGTTTTCTATATCGACGGTAAGTGGCAGGAAGCGAAGAAGTAATCTCCCTGAAGGCCAGCGTTCGCTGGCCTTTTTCCCATCCTTATAGCTAATCGTTCTACATTCTTACGTTAACTGATATAGTAGTTATAGCTTATTGCATTTTGCTGACTCGCTTTCCCTCATTATTACGCCATCAGGGCGGATACACGCCTGCAGGGAATGCACCTCTGTCGCTATCGGGAAGATATAACTATGAAATTGCAGCAGTTGCGTTACATCGTTGAAGTCGTTAACCACAACCTCAATGTCTCCTCCACGGCAGAGGGGCTGTATACCTCGCAACCGGGCATCAGTAAGCAGGTGCGCATGCTGGAAGATGAGCTGGGCGTGCAGATTTTTGCCCGCAGCGGCAAACATCTGACGCAGGTGACGCCAGCGGGCGAAGAAATTATCCGTATTGCCCGCGAAGTTTTGTCCAAAGTGGATGCGATCAAATCGGTTGCCGGTGAACACACCTGGCCAGATAAAGGATCGCTGTACGTGGCCACGACCCACACTCAGGCGCGCTATGCACTGCCTGGCGTAATCAAAGGCTTTATCGAACGCTATCCGCGCGTTTCCCTGCATATGCATCAGGGCTCGCCCACACAAATTGCTGAGGCGGTCTCCAAAGGCAATGCCGATTTCGCCATTGCCACCGAAGCGCTGCACCTGTACGACGACTTGATTATGCTGCCGTGCTATCACTGGAACCGCGCCATTGTGGTCACGCCGGATCATCCGCTGGCGGGGAAATCCAATGTGTCGATTGAGGAGCTGGCTGATTTCCCGCTGGTAACTTACACCTTCGGTTTTACCGGCCGCTCAGAACTGGATACTGCGTTTAACCGTGCCGGTTTAACGCCGCGTATTGTTTTCACCGCAACCGATGCCGACGTGATCAAAACCTATGTGCGTTTAGGCCTGGGGGTTGGGGTGATTGCCAGCATGGCGGTGGACCCGGTTTCCGATCCGGATTTGGTGCGCATTGAAGCTTCAGAAATCTTCACCAATAGCACTACCAAGATTGGTTTCCGCCGCAGCACCTTCCTGCGCAGCTATATGTATGATTTCATTCAGCGCTTCGCACCGCATCTGACGCGAGACGTGGTGGACGCCGCTGTGGCGCTGCGCTCAAACGAAGATATCGAAGCGATGTTCCGCGATATCAAGCTTCCTTTCAGGTAATCACCTAACTCATTATTTTTGCGGGATGTCCAGCGACTTCCCGCACACTTCCCGCCGCTTAGCACCAGCAGAACCTCAAAAAATTCCATTATTTTTTTGTAAATGAAACATGCGTCACATGTTTTTTCATTGTTATTTATTAAATGCGAATCAGTACACAATTTTTACTTTGCCGCTTTGCGGACTGCCAGGAATATTCCCATACTCCAGTTAAGAGCTGATGAGAAAGGGCTTTTTAACTGGCTCGTTAAATTAAACTCAAATTTAGAGTGGATCTAAATTTGGTTTAAGCCAAATTTACAATGTAACTATTAAATTAATAGTTTGCAGCGTGCTTAAATTTATCTCATCAGTTTTGGCGGTTTTGATAAATAGCGTTAATCGTTGTGCTCAATAAAAATAACTGGATTTTTGGACTTAACAAGTTTAGGATTCGTCCTAAATCTTCATCGTTGTTATCAATCGTTTTATTGAGAGTGATTATCAAAAACTATGACTACGAGATTAACTGTACAACCGGACTTCCGGGCTAAAAGCACCAAGGTAGAGCGTTCAGGTAACATCCGTCGCAAAGCCTGGTTGACTGTCTTCGCTGCTTCAGCACTGTTCTGGGTAGTGGTGGCGTTAATGATTTGGCGTATGTGGGGTTAAGCCATGTGGGCAAATACACTCAGTCGTAAATATCCGGTCGCTGCGCGTCAGCCTAAAGCACCGGTGTGCAAAGCCAAAGACGCGCCTGCTGAACCGCAAGTGGCAATCCCGGCTTCATGGGAACTGAGTGAACAGCAGCGCAGCTTTATTGAATCATTCATGGATCCGAAGTCTAAATAACGCAGTCTGCGTCCAATTCTTATTAAGACATACTGTCGCGCATTTTACCGGACTCTCCGGTGGGCACGTTAAAAGCCCGTCCTTTAACACTCAGCATCTAAAAAAACGGTGTCATCAGTACAACGCTGAAGACGATGGCTTTTTGTTGCCCGCGATCCGGGAGGAGTGACAGATGAATACCACAACTTTTTCATGGCTCAGCGTTTATGCCTTCTCAATGGCCTTTTGGGCTGCGGCCGTCTGGGCCGTCCTGTAATTCGCTAATCCTGCCAGTTAACGCTTTCTGAATGCCCTGACTTTTGTCAGGGCATTTTTCGTTGCGGTTTTGTGTGTCAATTCGTGTTGTTATCAAAACGTTAACGAAAATGTGGTCTATCTTTAAGCTAAACCTTGCACTCTCTGAGGTTTAGCAGAAGAGCCCATAAAAGGAGGAGTTATGTCGTTAACGTTACGTGAGCAGAGTCAGGATGCGCTGGAAGTAGGGGCAAAAAAATATCATTACTACAGCTTGCCGAAAGCCGCTCAGCAGGTCGGTGATATCGATCGCTTACCAAAATCCCTCAAGGTTCTGCTGGAAAACCTGCTGCGCTGGCAGGATGAAGATTCCGTAACGGCAGCAGATATTCAGGCGCTGGTGGCGTGGCAGCAAACTGCACATGCCGATCGCGAAATTGCTTATCGTCCGGCACGCGTATTAATGCAGGATTTCACCGGCGTACCGGCCGTGGTTGACCTGGCGGCGATGCGTGAAGCCGTTAAGCGGCTGGGCGGTGATGTGGCGAAAGTTAACCCGCTGTCACCGGTCGATCTGGTGATTGACCACTCGGTCACGGTCGACCACTTTGGCGATGACGATGCGTTTGAAGAAAACGTGCGCCTGGAGATGGAACGCAACCACGAACGCTACGTTTTCCTGCGCTGGGGGCAAAAAGCCTTTAACCGTTTCCGCGTCGTGCCGCCGGGCACCGGTATCTGTCATCAGGTCAATCTGGAGTACCTCGGTAAAGCCATCTGGCATGAAACGCTGGACGGCAAAGCAGTGGCTTATCCGGATACGCTGGTCGGCACCGATTCCCATACCACCATGATTAACGCCCTGGGCGTGCTTGGCTGGGGCGTAGGCGGCATTGAAGCTGAGGCCGCCATGCTGGGCCAGCCGGTTTCAATGCTGATTCCCGATGTGGTGGGTTTCAAGCTGACCGGCAAACTGCGCCCCGGTATCACCGCCACCGACCTGGTATTAACCGTGACGCAGATGCTGCGCAAGCACGGGGTGGTCGGTAAGTTTGTCGAATTCTACGGTGACGGACTGGCCGATCTGCCGCTGGCGGATCGCGCAACCATCGCCAACATGGCGCCAGAATATGGCGCAACCTGCGGTTTCTTCCCGATTGATGAAGTCACGCTCAGCTACATGACGCTCACCGGGCGCGATGCGCAGCAGGTTGAGCTGGTGGAAGCCTATGCAAAACAGCAGGGGCTGTGGCGTAAACCGGGCGATGAACCCATCTTCACCAGCACGCTGGCGCTGGATATGGCTGAAGTAGAGTCGAGCCTCGCCGGTCCGAAGCGTCCGCAGGATCGCGTCTCCCTCGGCGACGTACCGGCGGCCTTTGACGCCAGTAACGAGCTGGAAGTGAATCACGCGCAGAAGCCGCACAAAACGGTCAGCTATCTGGACAGTGAAACCGGCGACCGCATCCAGCTGGATGATGGTGCCGTGGTGATCTCCGCGATTACGTCCTGTACCAACACCTCGAACCCCAGCGTCTTAATGGCGGCTGGCCTGCTGGCGAAAAAAGCCGTCGAGCGCGGACTAATGCGTAAACCCTGGGTAAAAGCCTCGCTGGCACCAGGATCAAAAGTGGTGTCCGACTATCTCGCCGTGGCGCAGCTGACCCCGTATCTTGATGAGCTGGGCTTTAACCTGGTGGGTTACGGCTGCACCACCTGCATCGGTAACTCCGGCCCGCTGCCGGATGAGATCGAAAGCGCGATCAAAGAGGGCGATTTGACGGTGGGTGCCGTGTTGTCCGGTAACCGCAACTTCGAAGGGCGTATCCATCCGCTGGTAAAAACCAACTGGCTGGCGTCTCCGCCGCTGGTGGTGGCGTATGCGCTGGCGGGCAACATGAAGATCAACCTGCAGACTGATCCGATCGGTCAGGATCAGCAGGGCAAAGACGTCTATCTGAAGGACATCTGGCCATCGCCGGAAGAGATTGCCGCATCGGTGCAGAAAGTTACCAGCGACATGTTCCATAAAGAGTACGCCGAGGTGTTCGACGGCACGCCTGAGTGGCAGCAGATCAAAGTCAGCGAAGCCGCCACCTATGACTGGGACGAAGGCTCCACCTATATTCGTCTGTCTCCGTTCTTTGACGATATGGAAAAAACACCCCAGCCGGTGCAGGACATTCACGGCGCGCGCATCCTGGCGATGCTCGGTGATTCGGTGACGACCGACCATATCTCCCCGGCTGGCAGCATTAAAGCGGAAAGTCCGGCGGGGCGTTATCTGCTGGCGCACGGCGTTGAGCGTAACGACTTCAACTCGTATGGTTCACGACGCGGCAACCACGAAGTCATGATGCGCGGTACGTTTGCCAACATCCGTATTCGCAACGAAATGGTGCCTGGCGTCGAGGGCGGTTATACCCGGCACTATCCGAGCCAGGAACAGCTGGCTATCTACGATGCGGCGATGAAGTATCAGGAGGAGGGCGTGCCGCTGGCGGTTATCGCCGGGAAAGAGTACGGCTCCGGCTCCAGCCGCGACTGGGCGGCGAAAGGTCCGCGCCTGCAGGGCGTGCGCGTGGTGATTGCCGAATCGTTCGAGCGTATTCACCGCTCTAACCTGATCGGCATGGGCATTTTACCGCTGGAGTTCCCGGCGGGCGTAACGCGTAAGACGCTGCAGCTGACCGGGGAAGAGCGTATCGACGTGGCAAATCTGGCACAGCTGCAGCCCGGCTGCAGCGTCCCGGTGACGCTGACGCGGGCTGACGGCAGTCAGCAGACGCTGGATACTCGTTGTCGTATCGATACCGGTAATGAGCTGACCTATTACCAGAACGACGGCATCCTGCATTATGTGATACGCAATATGCTCAACTAAAAACAAAGCCGGGCATGCCCGGCTTTATTATTGACGCTGAAAGTGCATGACGCGAGGGCGCACCGCCGCGTTACGATTTCGGCAGCAGATGTCCCATCTTCTCGGCTTTCGTATCGAGATAGTGCGCATTTTTCGGGTTACGGCCAACGATCAGCGGCACGCGCTCAACGATATTGATACCCGCTTCTGACAGGATCTCCACTTTGCGCGGATTGTTGGTCAGCAAACGCACTTCATTGATGCCCAGCAGTTTAAACATGTCGGCGCACAGGGTGAAGTCACGCTCATCGGCGGCAAAGCCCAGCTGGTGGTTCGCTTCCACCGTGTCGTAGCCTTTGTCCTGCAACGCATAGGCGCGAATTTTGTTCAGCAGCCCGATGTTGCGGCCTTCCTGACGATGGTACAGCAGCACGCCGCGTCCTTCTTCCGCAATGGCGGTCAGCGCTGCCTCCAGCTGGAAGCCGCAGTCGCAGCGCAGGCTGAACAGCGCATCGCCGGTAAGACATTCGGAGTGGACGCGCGCCAGCACCGGATTATGATCGCTAATATCACCATAAACCAGCGCGACGTGGTCGTGGCCGGTTGCCAGTTCTTCAAAACCAACCATCAGGAAATCTCCCCATGGCGTGGGCAGTTTGGCTTCTGCTACCCGTTTCAGCTGCATGTGACTCTCCAGAACCTTCAGAGGATGCGCTATCATCATGATAACGCACGGGCCAGACTGGCCCGACGAAACTGCCGATATTGTGCCACAACCTGAACCAGGGCCGCTAATCAGTCAGAGTGATTGTAGTGATAAAGCACAATTATCTAAGCCGCAACGGGTATGTTATTCTTTTTTCAACTAAAGTTATGCAATACGCCTGTCAGGTCGGGAAACAATAAAGGGACAAGATGTTAAAAATTGTGCAACGCACCACGCTGGGCGCGTTTTTATTATTGCTGATGCCGCTGGGCGTATGGCTTTCCGGCTGGCAGTGGCAACCGGGGGAGAGCGGGCATCTGTTGCGCGTGCTGTTCTGGATCACCGAAACCGTCACCAGTCCGTGGGGCACGCTGACCAGCCTGATTCTGAGCGGATGGGTACTGTGGTGCCTGCGCTTTCGCCTCCGGCCGGCCATTCTGTTGTTGATTATCATGAACGGCGCGATTCTTGCTGGTCAGTCGACCAAAACCTTTATTAAAGAGCAGGTGCAGGAGCCGCGGCCGTATGTGGTCTGGCTTGAGCACAGCCACGGCGTCAACGAACAGCAGTTTTATCAGCTGAAACGGCAGCAGCGCGGCGAAATGGTGTCCGCCTTGCTCGCCAATGACACAAAGCTGCCCGCCTGGTTAAAAAATCACTGGGCGTTTGAGACGGGCTTTGCTTTTCCGTCTGGCCATACCATGTTTGCCGCCAGCTGGGCGCTGCTGGTGATTGGCCTGTTATGGCCGCGCCGGCATGTCGTTACGGTGGTGGTGCTGTTTGTCTGGGCGACGCTGGTCATGGGCAGCCGGCTGGTACTGGGCATGCACTGGCCGCGCGATCTGGTGGTCGCGACGCTGATCTCGTGGCTGCTGGTGACGCTGGCAACCTGGCTGGCGCAGCGCTTTTGTGGCCCGCTCAGCGTGCCACCTGAAGAGCAGCGTGAGATTGCCGGGCGCGATGACGGATTGTAATTTCTCCCTTTGCCCCCATATGATTGATTGTACTTGCAGAAAGGGCACTAACTGCTGCGCGGATAAGCAGCAACGGCGGCACTTTTTTGGCATACTCTACCGGATAACCTCACGACAGGACGCATTGTGAAATATTTGCTGATTTTTCTCGTGGTTTTGGTCATTTTCATCATCTCCGTCACGCTCGGAGCGCATAATGACCAGATTGTCACCTTCAACTATCTGCTGGCGCAGGGCGAATTCCGCATTTCAACCTTGCTGGCCTGCCTGTTTGGTGCCGGATTTTTGCTGGGCTGGGCGATCTGTGGCCTGTTCTGGCTGCGCATTCGTGTTTCGCTGGCGCATGCACAGCGCAAACTGAAACGTATGCAGGCGCAAAATGAACAATCTGCTGCGGTAAATAGCACCTCCACTGCAGTGCGTCGGGATTAATGTTCGATGCTTGAATTGCTGTTTCTGCTTCTTCCTGTCGCGGCGGCGTACGGCTGGTATATGGGCCGCCGCAGTGCGCAACAGGATAAGCAACAGGAAGCTAACCGTCTGTCACGCGAATACGTGGCAGGGGTCAACTTTCTTCTTTCTAATCAGCAGGATAAAGCGGTCGATCTGTTCCTCGATATGTTGAAAGAGGACAGCGGTACCGTTGAAGCCCACCTGACGCTCGGTAATCTGTTCCGTTCGCGCGGCGAAGTCGACCGCGCCATCCGCATTCACCAGTCGTTAATGGAAAGCGCGTCGCTGACCTACGATCAGCGTTTGCTGGCCATTCAGCAGCTGGGACGCGATTACATGGCTGCCGGCTTGTACGATCGCGCCGAAGACATGTTCAGTCAGCTGATCGATGAAACTGATTTTCGCATCAGCGCGCTACAGCAACTGCTGCTGATTCATCAGGCGACCAGCGACTGGCAGAAAGCCATCGAGGTGGCGGAGCGGCTGGTAAAACTCGGCAAGGATAAGCAAAAGGGCGAAATCGCCCATTTCTACTGCGAGCTGGCGCTGCAGGCGCTGAGCAGTGACGACCTCGATCGTGCCATGAACCTGCTGAAAAAGGGTGAAGCGGCCGACCACCAAAGCGCGCGCGTTTCCATCATGATGGGACGTATCCTGATGGAGCAGGGCGAATACGCGAAAGCGGCGCAGCGGCTGCAGCGCGTGCTGGAGCAGGACAAAGAACTGGTGAGCGAAACGCTGCCGATGCTGGAAACCTGCTATCAGCGACTGGAGCAGCCTGACAGCTGGGCGCAGTTCCTGCAACGCTGCGTTGAAGAGAACACCGGTGCCGCGGCGGAACTCTATCTGGCGGACATTCTGGAGCAGCAGCAGGGGCCGGAAGCGGCTCAGCTTTACATTAACCGTCAGCTGCAGCGCCATCCCACCATGCGCGTGTTCCATCGTCTGATGGATTTCCACCTGCATGAGGCAGAAGATGGCCGCGCCAAAGAGAGTCTGATGGTGCTGCGCGACATGGTTGGCGAACAGATTCGTACTAAACCACGCTACCGCTGTCAGAAGTGCGGCTTCACCGCGCACGCCCTCTACTGGCACTGTCCATCGTGCCGCGCCTGGTCTTCCGTTAAACCGATTCGCGGACTCGACGGCCAGTAAGCTGGCCGTGTTCGGGGATTATTCATAACGCATAGTAGTTACAACATACTAACAGAATAATTATCATCGACGCTTCAGCACTGTGCACCACCTCGTCAATCAGCAAGGCAATCGCCGTCGCAACGTTGTCGTGGCCGGGTTGCACGGGTAGAATGCTTGCCGTTTGTCCATCGCGCCTGCGGGTGCCAGCCTCTGAGGAAACGTTATGCCTGTTACTCACTCACCGATTCTGGTGGCACTCGACTATCATGATCTCAATAGCGCACTGCAGTTCGTTGACCGTATCGATCCGGGCCAGTGCCGTCTGAAAGTGGGTAAAGAGATGTTTACCCTGTTTGGACCGTCGCTGGTGAAGACGTTGCAGGCGCGCGGTTTTGAGGTATTCCTCGATCTCAAATTTCATGACATCCCGAACACGACGGCACATGCGGTCGCAGCGGCAGCAGATCTCGGTGTGTGGATGGTCAACGTGCATGCCAGCGGCGGGGCGCGGATGATGAATGCGGCGCGCGAAGCGCTACTGCCGTTTGGCAGTGATGCGCCCTTGCTGATTGCGGTGACGGTGCTGACCAGCATGGATGAAGACGATCTCAAAGGTCTTGGCATCACCTTATCGCCGGCGCAACAGGCTGAGCGTCTGGCTCGACTGACGCGCGAGTGTGGTCTTGATGGTGTGGTGTGCTCGGCGCAGGAAGCCGCGCACTTCAAACAGGTTATCGGGCAGGATTTCGCGCTGGTCACGCCGGGTATTCGCCCGGCGGGTAGCGAGGCCGGCGATCAGCGTCGCATCATGACGCCGCAGCAGGCACAACAGGCCGGTGTGGATTACATGGTGATTGGGCGACCGATCACCCAATCTGCCGATCCGGCGCAGACGCTGCAGCAAATCCTGCACAGTTTACAGGAGGGCTAATGGCTCAGGACAATCCGCTGGTTTATTCCACCGAAACCGGCCGTATTACGCATAGCGAAGAGAAACCGCAGCGACCGAAAGGCGATGGCATCGTGCGCATTCAGCGCCAGACCAGCGGGCGTAAAGGTAAAGGCGTGTGCCTGATCACCGGCATTGATCTCGATGATGATGCGCTGGCAAAGCTGGCGGCCGAGCTTAAGAAGAAGTGCGGCTGCGGCGGGGCGCTGAAAGAGGGCGTGATTGAGATTCAGGGCGATAAGCGTGATTTGCTTAAAACGCTGCTGGAAGCCAAAGGTATGAAGGTTAAACTGGCGGGCGGTTAATGAAAGCGGGCCACGCAAGGTGGCCCGATGTGACGTAGATGCGCTGCGTAGCCTGCTACAATATTATTATTAATCAACCTGATGGCCAATAATGCCGCCCACCGCAGCGCCACCGACGGTGCCCAGCGCGCTGCCGTTGGTGAGCACCGATCCACCAATGGCACCGGCACCGGCGCCAATCGCCGTGTTGCGGTCACGTTTTGACCAGTTGGAACAGCCGCTCAGGGCCACCACTAACGTCGTTGCCAGCACGGCAACCGTCACGCGTTTCATTGTTGTAGTCATGGACATCTCCTTGATGGTTTGCTCAGAGGCAACTCGTTAAGTATAGATGTTACGCCCTGAAGTTGTTCGCCCGATACACTCAGGCGGTGCTTTTCCTTCAGCCTGCACGCTGGCGCGCAGCCCTTTGCGCGCGTTGTTCACGCTGCTGGCAAAGACCATTTTGGTACCGCCGCAGGCTTGAGATAATTCTAGGCGTAAGCGGATGTGTATGCAGAAAGAAAACTCTGAAATCCCGACGTGGTGTCCCCATCCGGATCCCGTATCAAACCCCACACTTTACCCGCTTTAGCCACTTTCCGCTGCTAATCCAGCCATTCCCTCCATAACGTTTTTACCGGTGGCTCCGCACAATTCAGTGATGACTGTATGGCGGAGTAAACACAATGCTGGAAGCGCTTAAACAGCAGGTTCTGGAGGCCAATCTTGACCTGCCGCGTTACAACCTGGTGACCTTTACGTGGGGCAATGTCAGTGCGGTAGACCGCGAGCGCGGGCTGCTGGTGATCAAACCCTCGGGCGTTAAATATGAGCAGATGCAGCGCGACGACATGGTGGTGGTCGAGCTGGAAAGCGGCAATGTCGTGGAGGGCCAGCTGCGGCCATCCTCGGATACCGCGACACACCGCGCACTGTATCTGGCGTGGCCGGAGATTGGCGGCATCGTGCACACGCATTCGCGCCACGCCACCATCTGGGCGCAGGCGGGCAGGGACATCCCTGCATGGGGCACCACGCACGCTGACGATTTCTATGGCACCATTCCCTGCACCCGCGCGATGCATCGGGCAGAGATTGAGCAGGAATATGAATGGCACACCGGCCAGGTCATCATTGAAACCTTTGCGCAGCGCGGCATCGAGCCCGGCGCGATTCCTGCTGCGCTGGTGAACTCCCACGGGCCGTTTGCCTGGGGGAAAGACGCACATAGTGCGGTGCACAGTGCGGTGGTGCTGGAAGAGGTGGCCTATATGGCGCTGCACACTGAGCAGCTGCGCGCGGAGCTGCCGCCTATCGCTCAGACCCTGCTTGACCTGCACTATCTGCGCAAGCACGGGAAGAACGCCTGGTACGGGCAAGGCTGAGCGCGTGATGTTGTCTCAAGGCACCGGCGGGTGCCTTTTTTATTTAAAGGGATTGCGTGCCCGGACGAGACGAGGACTGTGGATGCTTCGTTTATTCACCATGCGTTAAGCGTTTTTATGCGCTTGCCGGCTGCTGCGCCGTCATTAAGTAAGCCCGCTAATCTTTCCTCAGGCAGGGGCTCGGGGATCTCTCTGGATTTTACGTTATAAATCAAACTCTCATTTGGTCTGGCCTCACTCTGCATTACGCTGATGTGGCGTTTAACGCATCACATAAATAGAGGATGAGACGATGACAGTAATTAACCAACCAACCTGCCGCCTGTTTACCGAAGTCGGCCAAACCACCCAGCTCGCCGCCTATTATGAGGAAGGTCGACACACCATGTGGATGATGCTGCGTGCTCAGCCGCGCCCCAGTTTCAACCACGAATTAATCGAGGAGATCATGAACCTGAGCTACGCCGCCCAGCGTTCCGGTCTGCCGATTGATTTCTGGGTGACCGGATCGCTGGTGCCGCAGATGTTTAACGCCGGGGGCGATTTGCGTTTCTTTGTCGAATGCATTCGCAACAACCGCCGTGAAGCACTGCGCGCCTACGCCCGCGCCTGTGTTGACTGCATCCATTCGGCGGCCCGCGGTTTTGACACCGGCGCAGTGACGCTGGCGATGATTGAGGGCAGTGCCTTAGGCGGCGGTTTTGAAGCAGCGCTGGCGCACCACTTCATTCTGGCGCAGAACAGTGCGCGTATGGGCTTCCCGGAAATTGCTTTCAACCTGTTCCCCGGCATGGGCGGCTACTCACTGGTGGCACGCCGCTCCGGGATGAAGCTGGCCGAAGAGCTGATCTGTGAAGGGGAGTCGCACAGCGCAGAGTGGTATGAAACCCGTGGTCTGGTCGACAAAGTGTTCCAGCCCGGTGACAGCTACCGCACCACTCGTACCTTCATCGATACGCTGCGGCCAAAACTGAATGGAGTCCGTGCCATGCTGAAAGCGCGACAGCGCGTGCTGCAGCTGTCACGGGCAGAACTGATGGATATTACTGAGGATTGGGTCGACTATGCTTTCACGCTGGAACCGAAAGATATTGCCTACATGGAACGTCTGGTACAGCTGCAAAATCGTCACAGCGCATCACTGCGCAAAGCCGGTTAGCAGTACGCTAAGACGTTAAACGCGGGCAGGATGCTTAGCCAGCCAATGCCCGAGCTGCTCTGCGGGCATTGGTTTCGCATAATAATAACCCTGACGCCCATCGACACCGTTGGTCAGCACAAACTTCTCTTCGGCTTTGGTTTCGATGCCTTCGGCAATGACCTGTAAATCCAGGGCTTTCGCCACGGCAACGATCGCGCGCACCAGCGACTGCGATACCGGTTGCTTGTTGATATTGCGCACAAAACTTTGATCCAGCTTAATCGCATCGATCGGCACGCGCGCCAGCTGGGAGAGCGAGGAGTAGCCCGTGCCGAAATCATCCAGATGCACCTGTGCGCCTAACTCCTGAAACTGTTTCATCAGCTTCAGCGCACCGGCCTCGTTCTCGATCAGGCAGCTTTCCGTCAGCTCGATGTCTATCGGGCACTCACTGATGCCCGCTTCGCTCAGCGCCTGTTTCAGGTCACTGTAAATGCTCTGGTCGATCAGCTGCTTGGCGGAAACGTTCACTGCGACGCGCAGGTAAATGCCTTCGCTGCGCCATTTAACGATTTGCTGCAGCACGTTCAGCATCACCCAGCGCCCGAGCGGCACAATCAGTCCGGACTCTTCCGCGTAAGAGATGAAATCGCCAGGCGGCACCAGGCCGCGTTCAGGTGAATTCCAGCGCACCAGCGCCTCGGCACTGCGCACTTCACCGTCGCGATCGATCTTCGGCTGATAGTGCACCACCAGATGATCCTGCTCCAGCGCTTTGCGCAGATTGGTATCCAGCCACAGATATTCAAATACGCGCTGGTTCATCTCGCTGGCGAACACGCAGAATTTGCCGCGCCCGTTCTCTTTAGCGTGGTACATCGCGGTATCGGCGTTACGAATCAGACTTTCGCGATCTTCACCATGCAGCGGGGCGAGGGCGATACCAATCGAGCAGCCGCTGTAGACTTCGATCAGTCCGATACGGAACGGCTGACGCAGCCGCTCCAGAATGCGTGAGGCCATCGCCTCCAGCGCCGCCTGACTGGTGTGCTCAGCCAGTACCACAAATTCATCACCGCCGAGGCGCGCCAGCGTCTGGTCCTTGCCAAGACAGCTGAGGATCGCCAGCGACACCGCCTGCAGCAGCTGGTCGCCAAACATATGGCCGTAGGCATCGTTTACCTTTTTAAAATTGTCGAGATCGAGGTAAACCACGCCGGTCTGGCTGCCGTTAGCCAGCTCCAGTGCCAGGCTAATTTGCTGATGGATAGCGTTGCGATTCGGCAGGCCGGTCACCGTGTCGGTATTGGCCATAACGCGTAAGCGCTCCTGCGCCCGACGCTCTTCTGTGATGTCGGTTCCGGAACAGATGAGGAAAATTTCATTTTTTCCGCTACCGCTGTGGACGAACTTATTACGAAACAGAAACAGTCGCTGACCTTTTCGGGTTTTAACCCAGCGCTCCACTTCGTAGGAGTTGCCGTCGCGAAAGAAGCCGGCGATATTGCGGCGCGACGCCTGCGCTTCCTGCTTGGTCATAAACAGCTGAAACACATTGCGGCCAATTACTTCCTGCTCTTTCAGGCCGGTGTACTCTTCGCTCAGGCGGTTAAAACGCTGAATGTTGCCGCGCTGATCGAGGATGACGATCACCGAATTCGCTTCAGACACCACCTGTTCGGCGAAGGAGAGGCCAAGGGTTAAATCGCGCGCCACCGACGAGGTATCGCCCCAGGCGGATGCGGTACCGGCCCAGGTGGACTGATTCACTTTACGGCCGACAAAGTGCATCGGCACTGGCGAGCCGTGCAGTGAAAGAGTCAGGTTGATGCTGGAAGTAATTACCGTCATGGCACGCAGCAGACTGGCCTGAGCCGGCGTCAGGGGCACCGCCATATTGGTATTGGCATTTTCATCTTCGGCAAAATGCAGCGCATCGCTATCTGAAGTTAAACGCCAATGAGGGCTGGTTGTGCCAAACAAGGTATATAGCAACGTTTGCCCTTGTTCATCGGTCATGGAAACTTCCTCCGGAGGAATGCGCAGCAGGGGTATCTCATTATTTTAGCAACAGTATTCAACCTCCTGCGCCAGCACAAGATGCAAACTGAATATATTTTTGTTTTTATTAAAGAATGGCACGAAAAAGCCCCGAATTCCGGGGCTGAAAGGTTAGCACGGGCACTTGCCGAGTTTACCCGCCTGGCTGGGAAAACGCGCCTCCAGGCAGTAACGATGGAAGGCGCGCTCATCCATGGGGGGCTGTTCCGGATGTTTTTCGCGCATATGCTTCAGATAAGTTTGATAGTCGTGCACGCCCACCATTAACCGGAAGCTCTGCTGTAATCCCTGCCACAGACGCTGCCAGCGTGAGCGCGGCGCGGCAGGGGCGCGGGCAGCGAGCGGTAAGCACTGCTGAATTTGCCAGCCCGCGTGCGGCTTTTTCCAGCGTAAAATGGCCTCAGACATTGCGCACCTCCTGACGCAGTGACACGTCCGACTCATGGGTGGTCGGCACTGAACTGCGCAGCGCGCGCCGGATCACGAAGAACGCCGCAATCAGCATGGTTACCGCGACCAGCATGAAAAAGCCGCACAGCGCCGCGTTGATCTGGTTGCTGAACACGATGGTTTGCATGTCGGCCACGGTTTTCGCCGGTGCGATAATCACGCCCTCATCGAGACCTTTACGGAACTTACTGGCCTGCGCGAGGAAACCAATTGACGGTTTTTCATGGAAAATTTTCTGCCAGCCAGCGGTCATGGAGGTGATAAACAGCCAGGCGGTGGGCACAATCGTCACCCAGGCGTAACGCTGCTTTTTCATTTTGAACAGCACCACGGTACCGAGGATCAGCGCCATCGACGCCAGCATCTGGTTACCGATGCCAAACAGCGGCCACAGGGTGTTGATGCCGCCGAGCGGATCGACCACGCCCTGATACACGAAGAAACCCCAGCCCGCCACGGCCACGGTGGTACCGGCCATGTTCCCGAGCCACGAGCGGTTGTTAGCCAGCGAAGGCACCACGGTCCCGACCAGATCCTGCACCATAAAACGGCAGGCGCGGGTACCGGCATCCACGGCGGTGAGGATAAACAGCGCCTCAAACAGAATGGCGAAGTGATACCAGAACGCCATCATCGCGCGGCTGTTAAACACCTCGGTGATGATATGCGCCATCCCGACGGCAAACGTCGGTGCGCCACCGGCGCGGGAGAGAATGGTGCTTTCGCCCACTTCGCCGGCGATACCGCTCAGCATCTCCGGCGTCACCACAAAGCCCCAGCCATTAATTACCTGAGATGCGTTCTCCACCGTGGTGCCAATCAGCGCCGCCGGTGAGTTCATGGCAAAGTAGACGCCAGGATCGAGCACCGAGGCACAAATCAGCGCCATGATCGCCACAAAGGACTCCATTAGCATGGCGCCATAGCCGATGAAGCGAATATGGCTTTCGCGCTCCACCAGTTTTGGCGTCGTACCGCTCGACACCAGCGCGTGGAAGCCGGAGATCGCGCCGCAGGCAATGGTGATAAACAGGAACGGGAACAGCGCGCCGGAGAACACCGGCCCCGTGCCGTCGATAAAGCGCGTCACCGCCGGCATCTTCAGTTCCGGCATGGCGAACAGAATGCCCACCGCCAGCCCGATGATTACGCCGATTTTCAGGAAGGTGGAGAGGTAATCACGCGGCGCCAGCAGCAGCCACACCGGCAGCGACGAGGCAACAAAACCGTAGATCACCAGCACCCACGTCAGCTCGGTGCCTTTCAGGGTAAAAATCGGTCCCCAGTACGGATCGGCCGCCACGTCACCGCCGTAAATGATCGCCGCCATCATCAGCACAAAGCCGATGATCGACACTTCGGCGATTTTACCCGGGCGCAGAAAGCGCATATACACGCCCATGAACAGGGCAATCGGAATGGTGGCGGCGATGGTAAACAGCCCCCACGGACTGTTAGCCAGCGCTTTCACCACCACCAGCGCCAGCGCGGAGAGAATAATGATCATCACACCGAGCGCACCGAGCATGGTGACCACGCCGGCGAACGAGCCCAGTTCCTGGCGCGCCATCTCACCCAGCGAACGACCGTCGCGGCGCGTGGAGATAAATAGCACCAGAAAATCCTGCACCGCGCCGGCCAGCATCACGCCGACCAGAATCCAGATGGTGCCGGGCAGAAAACCCATCTGCGCCGCCAGGATCGGCCCGACCAGCGGACCGGCACCGGCGATCGCGGCAAAGTGGTGGCCAAACAGCACCCACTTGTTGGTGGGAACATAGTCCAGCCCGTCATTGAAGCGCTCTGCCGGCGTGCGACGCCGGTCGTCCAGCTCAAAAATGCGCCTGGCGATAAACAGGCTGTAGAAGCGATACGCGATGCTATAGCAGGCGACGGAGGCGATCACCAGCCAGACGGCATTAACGTGCTCGCCGCGACTGAGCGCCAGCATGGCGAACGCAGCCGCACCAATTAACGCCACCGCTAACCAGATCAATCCGGTTCTGACGTTGTTCATGAGTTAACTCCTTGTAGGGACCGGGAAAAAGGCGATCGGAATACAACAAGTTAAAAGTAATGTAATGAATTGTTAACGACAGGGAATCGAATCAGAAGTGTGAAGCGGGAAACAAATTTAACAACTGTTCAGGCAGGCGGGGAAAAATGCGGGATAACGGCTGTTATCCCGCACGATTTCATGCTCAGGCGGCCGGACGGGCCACCACGCTGCGTGTTTCCATGCGCACTTCGGCGATGGTCACATCAATCACATCGGTCACGCGGTAGGCCACTTCACCTTTGATCTGCACGGTGCCGCTCTCCTGCGAGCACACCAGTTCGTCACGCACGGCGTGAATGAACGGGGCAGGGATAAAGGCGACCGCACCGTTCTCCAGCAGGCGCACGCGCATACCGCCGCGCGAAACGTCGATGATCTCCGCGCTGAATTTGCGGTCAGTGCCGGCAAACGGCGCGAGGAAGCGTGCGTACAGCCAGTCACCGACATCGCGCTCGGCCATGCGGTTGAGACGGCGACGCTCACTCATGATCAGGGTCACGTCATCCTGTGGCCGCGCAATGCTTTCGCCGCGCACAATAGCCTTCAGCAGACGATGGTTGATCATGTCGCCGAATTTACGAATCGGAGACGTCCAGGTCGCGTAGGCGTCGAGGCCGAGGCCAAAATGCGGGCCCGGTTCGGTGCTGATTTCGGCGAAACTCTGGAAACGACGAATGCGGCTGTCGAGATACTGGGTTGGCTGCGCATCAAGCTGACGACGCAGCTGACGGAAGCCTTCCAGCGTGGTAATGGCCTGCGGATCAACCGTGATACCGTGACCAGCCAGCACGCCAGCCGCCTGTTCCGCGTTCGCCTGGTCGAAACCGGTGTGCAGGTTGTAGATACCGAAGCCAAGCTTCTCCTGCAGCACTTTAGCGGCGCAGACGTTAGCGAGGATCATCGCTTCTTCCACGATGCGGTTAGCGATGCGGCGCGGTTCCGCAATAATATCCAGCACTTCGCCTTTCTCACCGAGCACGAAGCGGTAGTCAGGGCGATCTTTAAACACCAGCGCGTGCGTCTGGCGCCACTCGCCGCGCGCCAGGCACAGGCGATGCAGCAGGCGAATCTGCTGCGCGATGGTGTCATTTTCCGGCTGCCAGCTGCCGCTGTTCTCCAGCCAGTCCGACACTTCGTCGTACACCAGCTTGGCTTTGGATTCGATCCACGCGGCAAAGAAGTGGGCATCGTCAGCCAGGCTGCCATCCGGCAGTACAGTGACGCGACACACCAGCGCCGGACGCCTGACGTTAGGGCGCAGCGAGCAGACATCATCTGACAGTTCGCGCGGCAGCATCGGGATGTTAAAGCCCGGCAGATAGTTGGTGAAGGCGCGTCTGGAGGCCAGCTGGTCAAGTTCGCTGCCGGCGGCAACGTAAGCGGTCGGGTCGGCAATGGCGATGGTCAGCGCCAGCTTACCTTCTGCCAGCTCTTCAACATACAGCGCATCGTCCATATCTTCGGTGCTGGCGCTGTCGATGGTGACAAAGTTCAGCGCGGTGAGATCTTCACGCTGCAACTGTTCGTCCAGCATCTCGCCAAAGCCCACTTCCGGCGCTTCGCGCTCCAGATTGTGGCGCGACAGCGTGACCCACCACGGCGCAAGGTGATCGTCCGCGGTGACAACAAATTCGGTCAGTTCGGCATAGAAACCGCGATCGCCTTTCAGCGGATGGCGGCGCATCTCTGCCACGGCCCAGTCACCGTTCTGGAAATCGTGGGTCAGGCCACGCACCGCACGGCACTGAATCGCGTCTTTCAGCAGCGGATGATCCGGCACGATAGACAGGCGGTCATCTTTTTTCTGCACGCGGCCGACAAAGCGCGTCAGGAACGGCTCAATCAGGGTTTCCGGCTCCGCGCTCTCGCGGTCTTTATCAGTGTGGATCACGGCGGAAATGCGGTCGCCGTGCATCACTTTCTTCATCTGCGGAGGGGGAATGAAGTAGCTTTTCTGAGCGTCAACTTCGAGGAAGCCAAAGCCTTTTTCCGTGCCTTTCACAACACCTTCGGCGCGCGGGGTCTGCGCGTGAAGCTTCTCTTTCAGCTGCGCGAGCAGCGGGTTATCCTGGAACATAATATATTTAGTTTCGTGGCCTAAGAGCGGTGGACAGTTTTACGCGAATCAGGTCCGCGCGGCAAGGCTAAAACAGGCGAAAAAGCCGCTTTACGCGGCTTTTTACTTTCTGGTAACGCACAGAACTCAGGCGATACGCTGGGTGGGCGCGGCGGCGGTCAGCGCCAGCTTCACCGGTACCGATTTGGAGGTGGGCGTGCCGCTGCCGTCACCGTAGCTGGAGAGCGGTACCAGCGGATTGGTCTCCGGATAGTAGGCGGCGAGGTTACCGCGCGGAATATTATACGGCACCAGCTTAAAGCCGCTGACGCGACGCGTCAGACCGTCATTCCACAGGGTTTCAATATCAACAAGCTGCCCTTCGCTGAAACCAAGGGACGCCATATCGTCCGGATGGATAAACACCACTTCACGCTGACCGTATACGCCGCGATAGCGGTCATCCAGGCCATAAATGGTGGTGTTGTACTGGTCATGCGAGCGCAGCGTCTGCAACGTGAACGGCACTTCAACGTCATTGCCCAGCTGCGGGAACAGCGAGGTCGGCAGTGCCGCCGCGCTGAATTCTGCCTGACGCGATGGCGTATTGAAGCGCAGTTCTGCGGCAGCGTTACCGAGGTAAAAGCCGCCGGGAATATCACACTGACGGTTAAAATCAGCGAAGCCGGGGATGGTCGCCGCAATGTGATCGCGAATGACGTTGTAGTCAGCGGCCATGCCAAGCCAGTCGATGTGGTCGCTGCCCAGCGTCGCGTGCGCGATACCGGCCACAATGGCTGTTTCCGAACGCTGCGTTTCCGCCAGCGGAATGCCGACACCTTCAGAGGCATGCACCATGCTGAACGAATCTTCCACGGTGATGAACTGGTTGCCGCTGGCCTGGCGATCGCGCTCGGTACGGCCCAGCGTCGGCAGAATCAGGCCTTCGTGACCCGGTACCAGATGGCTGCGGTTCAGCTTGGTGCTGATGTGTACCGTCAGACCACAATGCTGCAGCGCTTCTTCGGTAACCGGTGAGTCCGGCGCCGCCGCGGCGAGGTTACCGCCCAGCGCAATCAGCACTTTGACTTCATCACGCAGCATGGCGTTGAGCGCTTCAACCGTGTTATGACCGTGTTCGCGCGGCGGTTCAAAAGCAAAATGTGCGCCCAGTGCATCGAGGAACGCTTTCGACGGTTTCTCGTCGATGCCCATGGTGCGGTTGCCCTGCACGTTACTGTGGCCGCGCACCGGACACAGACCCGCGCCTTGTTTGCCGAGCTGGCCAAACAGCAGCTGCAGGTTAACGATTTCCCGTACCGTATCGACCGAGTGTTTGTGCTGAGTAATGCCCATCGCCCAGGTGATGATCACCCGTTCGGCGCTCTGGTAAATGGCGGCGGCTTCGCGAATCTGCGCTTCGCTCAGGCCCGACTGCTGCACAATCTGTTCCCAGCGGGTCTCATCGACGGCCGCCAGATACTGCTCAACGCCCTGGGTGTTGGCGTCAATAAAGGCCTGATCGAATATGCCTTTTTCACCGGCGGCCAGCCGTTTACGCTGCTCTTCCAGTAGCGCTTTGACCATGCCGCGCACCGCCGCCATATCGCCGCCGAGGTTAGGCTGATAATAGGCGGAACTGATGTTGCCGGCCATCGACGTCACCACTTCCAGCGGCTTCTGCGGATCGGCAAAACGTTCCAGGCCGCGCTCACGCAGGGTATTGAAGGTCACGATTCTGGCGCCGTGATCGGCGGCGTGACGCAGGCTGTGCAGCATGCGCGGATGGTTGGTGCCGGGGTTCTGACCAAAGACAAAAATCGCATCAGCATGGTCGAAATCGTCCAGGCGAATGGTGCCTTTACCGACGCCAATGCTGCGTTTCAGTCCGGTGCCGCTGGCTTCGTGGCACATGTTGGAGCAGTCAGGGAAATTGTTGGTGCCCAGCACGCGACCAAACAGCTGGTACAGCCACGAGGCTTCATTGCTGGCGCGACCGGAAGTGTACAGCTCCAGCTGATCCGGATGATCCATCGCCTGCAAATGCTGCGCGATCAGCGCAAAGGCGTCATCCCAGCTAATCGGCTCATAGTGATCGGTCGCGCTGTTGTAGCGCATCGGGTGGGTCAGACGGCCCTGATACTCAAGGAAATAGTCGCTCTGCTGATACAGGGTGCTGACGCTGTGCTGGGCAAAAAATTCTGGCTCGACGACGCGGCGTGTCGCTTCCCAGGTCACGGCTTTCGCGCCGTTTTCACAGAAGCTGAAGGTGCTCTTGTTATCATCGCCCCAGGCACAGCCCGGGCAGTCAAAGCCGCGCGCTTTGTTCATGCGCATCAGGTTACGCATGTTTTTCAGGGCGGCTTTACTGTCAAGGACAAAACGGGTGGTGGCTTCCAGCGAGCCCCAGCCGCCCGCAGCGGCACGATAGGGCTGAATCTTACGTTTAAATTTCATGATAGTCGCAGGCTTATTGTTTATGAATTGTTATCAGAATATGACTTCTGTTGGTGAGAAGTGTGCGACTGACGGCAAAAGTTGTCTAATTGATTGACTTAATGGTGCGATAGTTAACGTTTATCGCGCGGCAGGGGTAAAAGCGTGATCGGCATCATAAATTATCCGCTGCCGCGCGCCGGCGGGTAAGTGTGCGGCCAAATAGTGGCTAATAATTGCTCTTTACGTTAGCAAAAGGGCGCGCTCCATGAAGCAACTTGCCAGTCAGGTTCACGCATTCGGCAAAGCCTTAATGATGCCGATCTCCGTCATTGCTGCCGCCGGTATCTTTCTCGGTCTGGCCGCCGCGTTGCAGAATCCGGCGATCACCGGTGAAGCATTCGCCAGTTTGCAGGTGCCGCAGTTGATCATCGGTTTTATTCGTAAAGTGGCGGGCGCGCTGTTTGCCAACCTGCCGGTATTTTTTGCCGTCGCCAGCGCAATTGGGCTGGCCAAAGCGGAGAAACCCACCGCCGCGTTTGCGGCAGTGATTGGCTATATCGCCATGAATGTGGGGATCAGCGCCACGCTGGCGGCGAAAGGGCTGACGGCGGCCACCACCACGCCCGAGGCGCTGCAGCAGGCGGGCATGGACCAGACCAGCGCCATGATGACGTCAGCCGAGTACATCGACATGCTCGGCATTTTTACCTACAACATGAGCGTGCTGGGCGGGGTGATTGCCGGCCTGCTCACTGTGATGTTGCACAACCGCTTCTATACCCAGCAGTTACCCACGGCGATCAGCTTTTTTGGCGGGCGTCGCTTTGTGCCCATCGTGACGGTGGTGGTGCTGCCGCTGACGGGCGTGCTGCTGGCGCTTATCTGGCCAACCATCGGCCAGGGCATTGCGTGGGTCGGCCAGATGATCGGTAAAAGCGGTCAGTACGGCGCCTTTTTGCTCGGCGCCTGCGAGCGCCTGCTAATCCCGACCGGCCTGCATCACATCCTCAATGAAACCGTGCGCTTTACGCCGATTGGCGGCATGGCGACGGTGGACGGCCAGACCATCGTCGGCGCGCTGAATATTTTCAACACCTCGCTGACCCATCCCGGCGCGATTCCGGACGACACCGTGCGTACCGCTACGCAGTTTCTCGCCCAGGGCAAAATCCCGGTGATGATGTTCGGTCTGCCCGCCGCCGCGCTGGCCATCTATCACACCGCCAAACCTGAACATAAACAGCGGGTCAAAGCGCTGGTGCTGGCCGGCGCGCTGACCTCGTTTACCACCGGCATCACAGAACCGCTGGAGTTCTGCTTCATCTTCGTCTCGCCGGTGTTGTACGTGATGCACGCGCTGCTGACCGGCCTGTCATTTATGCTGATGTCGATGCTGCACCTGATGATCGGTAACGTGCAGGGCGGCGCGATTGATCTGCTGGTGTTTGGCATTCTCGGCGGCAGCAAAACCCACTGGTGGTGGACGCTGGTGCTGGGCGCCATTTATGCGCCGGTTTATTACTGGGGCTTTCGCCTAGTGATTACCCGGATGCAGGTGGAAACGCCGGGGCGCGAATCCGAAGAGGAAGCCAAACCGCAGCAGGTGGCGGCGGATGAACGCACCCGCGTGATCATCAGCGGGCTGGGCGGAGAGGCCAATATAGAGGACGTCGATTGCTGCTTCACACGCCTGCGCGTGCGGGTCAAAGAGATGAAAGAAGTGGTGGATCAAACGCTGCTGTCGACCGGCGCTAACGGGGTTAATCGCGTCAGCGAGCACGATGTGCAGGTGATCTACGGGCCGCAGGTCGAGAAGATCGCTAACGAGGTGAAAACAGCACTCGGCGTCGCCTGATGCCAGGCGGTACCGTTAATCATGCGGGGCGCGGCCGGTGGCGACCCGCCGCGTCTCCGCGTATACATCACCCGCTATCCGCCTGATCAATCCGCCTGACAACGCAGAAATTTCTTCGCTGAGTGCGCGTTGAGGCGCGACGAGTTTTGCTACCATAACGCGATAAAAATTCGACGGTGGATAAGAAAATCGACATCAAGCAATTGATTTATTTGTGCAATCTGGAGCGCGAGCGCCATTTTGGCCGCGCGGCGGAGGCCAGCTTCGTCAGCCAGCCCACGCTCTCGATGCGGCTTAAAAACCTTGAGCGTGAGCTGGGGCTGTCGCTGATCAATCGCAGCAACAACTTTGACGGCTTCACGCCGGAAGGGGAACGCGTGCTGACGTGGGCGCGCGAAATTGTTTCGGTGTATCAGGGACTGAAGCTGGAAGTGGAGTCGCTCAAACACGGCGTCAACGGCACGCTGCGGCTGGGCGTGATGCCGCAGTGCAGCGTGGCGCTGCCGGCGTTACTGAAAGCGGTGGAAGCGCGCTATCCGCAGCTCGACTATCGCGTTTCCGCCATGAGCGCCGATCAACTGCTGGAAGCGCTTAACAGCCACACCGTGGACGGCGGTATCGGCTTTTTTGAGCTGACGTCACTGCGGGAACTGCATTTCCAGACCGCGCTGCTCAACGATCGCGGCGTCGAAGCCATTTTCCATCCTGATCACTTCCCGGCGCTGCTGCAGCATGAGCGGCTGTCGCTGCACACGCTGGCGAGCCAGCCGCTGTGTCTCGCCGAGCCCACGCGCTATTTCCGCCGCTATCTCGACGGACAGCTGCGTGAAACCGGCGTGCTGCCGCGGGTGATTGTGGAAAGCGCCTCGGTGATGCAGCTGATTCAGAGTGCGCAGGTGGGCCTGGGCGTCATGGTGTCGCCCTGCGGCCATCTGCTACCGGAAATGCTGCACCATCTGGCGCGCCGGCCGATTGATATCGCGCCGATGGGACGTCAGGCGGCGCTGGTGATTGCTGAGCCGGGCAGGGCGTCGCCGCTGTCACAGCACTTCTTTGACGAGGCACGACGCCACCTGGCGGATTAGCGCGCTTCGCCCAGCGCCATCAGCAGTCGATCCTGCCAGCTGGCAAATGCCACCGCTTGCATCAGCGTGAACAGGCGCTCGCTGCCCCAGCCCGCGTTTAACAGCGGCTGCAGATGGGCGGCACTGAAGCGCTCCGGCAGCCGGGTAAGCTGGGCGCTCAGCGCGATCACCTGCTGCGTCAGGCTGTCATCGCTGGCCTGATCCACATCGTGCAGCAGACGCGTGCTCCAGCCGTTCGCCAGCTGCGCGAACTGGCGTCGGCAGCCCAGTACGCGCGCGCTGACTGCCTGCGCCAGTTGTTCTTCTTCCCCACCATAAGCCTCAAGCCGCTGACGCAGCGTCGCCCAGCCATACAGCGCCTGGGCATCGTGCACCAGCAGCCAGACAGCGTCGTCGAGTCCGGCCATACCCTGACAAAAGGTCACCGCCGCCAGCTGGTCAGCGCTGGCATAGCGCAGCTCAACCGGCTTGATGGCATGCTGCCAGGCAGCAGCCTGACTGAACAGCGCCGCATCGGCGTCGGCGGGCGGCGTGACGCCAGGGATCCAGCGCACCGGCAGGCCCATCATCGCCTGAAGCGCGGCGACCACGCGCGCCTGGTAGCTGACGTAGCCTACTAGCTGGTTGAGCGTAACGATATCGGGTTCAGTCAGGCCTACCGCATCCAGCGCGCTGATGCTGCTGGCGGTAATCAGCTCAGGCTGCATCGCCAGCTGGCGCGCATACTGCGTGATTTGCGTCAGACGATTATTGCTTTCGCGCGAAGAATCCGGTCCCGGCAGCGGATTAAGCCGCGCCGAGTAGTGATTACATAGCCGCTGCACGCCAGCCACCTGCGCCACCGTGAGTGCGGTGCTGAGACGATCGTACAGCGTTAGCGTGTGGGTCAGCGAGGTGCTGACCACATCAGGCAGCAGGGTATGGCTCAGGTCGCGTGCCACCTGTAGCACTGGCTGAAAGCGCTGCAGCAACGGCTGCAGTGCACTGGCTTCCTGCTGCAGGCCGAGCAGAAAACGGTCATCAATATGAGCGGCTTCGGGAACCAGGGGAGCAGCAGCGGACGTATGCGGGCGAGTCTGGCTTTCATAAAACCAGTGGTCATGGCCGGGAGAACGGCGGTGTTCCATGGTCATTCCTTTCGCAAAAAACGGACTGAGTGCACAACGGGCAAATCTGAAAAGCACATCGCCACTCAAGGGCTAGCTTATCGTCGCTGAACGGCTGTCCACGGCAAAAGAATGATGGGGAATAATTAATAGCGTGTGGCTATAAGGCGGGGAGAGAAAAGAAAAAGGGCGAGCACCTGGCTCGCCCGCAGAACTTATTTCAGTTCCAGCTCGTTCATTGCGGCAATGCTGAAGCCGCCATCCACGTGCACCACTTCACCGGTGATACCACCCGCCAGGTCTGAGCACAGGAAGGCCGCAGAGTTACCTACGTCTTCGATGGTAACGGTACGACGAATCGGGGTTACCGCTTCGCAGTGTGCCAGCATCTTACGGAAATCTTTGATGCCTGATGCGGCCAGGGTACGGATTGGACCAGCAGACACGGCGTTAACACGCACGCCTTCCGGACCCATCGCGTTCGCCATGTAACGCACGTTGGCTTCCAGCGACGCTTTCGCCAGACCCATCACGTTGTAGTTCGGGATAGCGCGCTCTGCACCCAGGTAAGAGAGGGTCAGCAGTGCTGCGTTCGGGTTCAGCATCGCGCGGCACTCTTTGGCCATCGCCACAAAGCTGTAGGCGCTGATGTCGTGCGCGATTTTGAAGCCTTCACGGGTAACGGCGTTCACGTAGTCGCCATCCAGCTGGTCGCCCGGGGCGAAGCCGATGGAGTGAACAAAGCCGTCAAATTTCGGCCAGGTTTTTGCCAGTTCAGTGAACAGGGCAGTGATGCTCTCGTCTTCTGCCACATCGCACGGCAGAACAATGTCTGAACCCAGTTCTTTAGCGAACTCTTCCACGCGACCTTTCAGTTTGTCGTTCTGGTAGGTGAAAGCCAGTTCTGCGCCCTGTTTGTGCATCGCCTGCGCAATACCGTAGGCGATGGAAAGTTTACTGGCAACGCCAGTAATCAGAATGCGCTTACCGGAAAGAAAACCCATAGCTGTAATCCTTATGGTCATTGTTGTTGGCGGTCGCGATGATTAAAAATTGTGCGACCGACGTTAATCGACGTGCGGATTCTAGCACGTCTGTATCAAATGGGGTAAATCGCACCGCGTTTTCCGCTACGGCCGTAGCACTCAACGCTCGCGCCGCCACGCCTCGGCGGTTAACGCTTCGCCAAAATGGCTGGCAATCAGCCGTTTGGTTAAGTCGTGCAGCGGCGAGGCCAGCACGTCAGCGGTGCCACCGCGCTCCACCACTTCACCCTGATGCATCACCAGCACCTGATCGCTGATGTGCTTCATCATGCCAAGATGCTGAGTAACATAAATATAGGCGATGCCGTGTTTCTCCTGCAGCTCCAGCATCAGGTTCACCAGCTGCGAACGCATGGTCATATCCAGCGAGGCGAGGGCTTCATCGGCGACAATCACCTTCGGCTGCAGAATCAGCGCGCGCGCCAGCGCCAGACGCTGCTTCTGTCCGGGGGCCAGCATGTGCGGATAGTAGCCGGCGTGGTCGCGCAACAGCCCGACCTGACGCAGCGTGGCAATGATGCGCTTTTCGCGTGCTTCATCATCAAGATCGGTATTCAGCCGCAGCGGAAAATCGAGGATCTGGCTGACGCGCTGGCGCGGATTGAGCGACGTCGACGGATCCTGAAAAATCATGCGAATCCGCTGGCTGCGGTAGCCGTAATCGCCGTAGCTAAGCGGGTGATCGTCGATCAGCATCTCGCCTTCACTTGGCGCCACCATGCCGCTCAGCATCTTCGCCAGCGTGGATTTGCCCGAACCGTTCTCGCCGATAATGGCCAGCGTCTGCTTTTCGCGCAGGGTAAAACTGACGTTTTTCACCGCTTCAACATGCTGGCGCCGGAACAGCCCGGTGCGGTAGCGGTAGGTTTTGCTCAGGTTGCGCACTTCCAGCAGGGTTTCCATTATTGGCTCTCCATATTCAGCGGGAAGTGACAGGCATAAAGATGCGCTTTAGTGCCGCTCAGGCGCGGCGTTTCGATGCATTTACGCTGCGCGTAAGGGCAGCGCGGACCGAGACGGCAGCCAATCGGCAGGTGTTCCAGCGACGGTATCGCGCCGGACAGCGTATTCAGGCGGCTTTTATGCGGCAGCGCGCGGCCAAAGTCGGGCATGGCGCGGATCAGCGCCTGCGTATACGGATGGTGCGGCGTTTCCATCAGATCGTCACTCTGCGCGGTTTCCACCGTTTGTCCGCAGTACATCACGTTGATGCGGTCCGCCCACTGACTCATGGTGCGCAGGTCATGGCTGATCAGCAAAATCGTGGTGTTGTTATTCTGATTGAGGCGGCTCAGCAGACGGAAAATCTGCGCCTGCGTGGTGGGCTCCATGGCATTGGTCGGCTCATCAGCAATCAGCAGGCGCGGCTGATTAGCCAGCGCGATGGCGATCATCACCTTCTGACATTCGCCTTCGGTCAGTTCATACGGGAAGCTGCGCATGATGTCTTTGTGATCTTTAATGCCGACGCGGTGCAGCAGCTCAATGGCGCGCTCTTTGCGCCAGAACCACAGGCGCTGATACCAGCGGCCTTTAAAGGTCCAGCGTGGAATGGCCTGCATCAGCTGGCGGCCGACACTTTCAGAAGGATCGAGGCAGGATTGCGGCTCCTGAAAAATCATCGACACGTTATGGCCAACGATGCGCCGCCGTTCGCGCGGCGACAGGCGCAACAGATCGATATCATCGAACACCATGCGATCGGCGGTGACACGCCAGTTATCTTTGGTCACGCCGCAGATGGCTTTCGCCACCAGACTTTTCCCCGAGCCGGATTCGCCCACCAGGCCACGCACTTCGCCCTCGTTTAGCGTCAGATTGATGCGATCGACCGCTTTCACCGGACCTTCAGCGGTCATGAATTCTATGGTCAGATTTCGGATGTCCAGTAACGGCATTATTCCACTCCCGCAGCGACGGCGCGACGGATGCCATCGCCCAGCAGGTTAACAATCAATACGCTTACCATCAGCGCGGCACCCGGCAGCATCACCGTCCACGGCGCCACGTAAATCAGCTCCAGCGCGTCACCCAGCATCGCACCCCATTCGGGCGAGGGCAGCTGCGCGCCGAGGTCAAGAAAGCCGAGCGCGGCGATGTCGAGGATCGCCATCGACAGCGAGCGGGTAAATTCACTGACCAGCAGCGGCAGAACGTTTGGCAGCACCGCATTCCACAGAATATTCAGGTTGCGCGCGCCATCCAGCCGCAGCGCCACCACATACTCTTTTTCCATCTCGTCATGCACTGCCGTGTAGATTTCGCGCACCAGACGCGGGATCAGCGCCAGCAGTACCGCCAGCATCGCATGCTCCAGCCGCGGGCCAAGAAAGGCCACCACGATAATCGCCAGCAGCAGAGAGGGAATCGACAATAGCGTATCCAGCACGTGATTCATCACCGCCGAGCGCAAACCGTGGGTAATCCCCGCCAGCACGCCCAGCAGCAGCGCGCAGATTGCTGCCAGCACCGTAACCAGCAGCGCAGAGCCAACCGTCGGTGCCACGCCGCTCAGTAAACGGCTTAGCACATCGCGCCCGAGATCGTCAGTGCCGAGAAAGAAGGAGACATCGCCGTAGCGCGACCACGACGGGGGCAACAACTGATAGCCGAGAAACTGCTGGTCGATGCCGTAAGGGGACAGCAGCCCGCCGAACAGGCAGAGAAACAGCAGGATGCCGAAGCCGTACAGGCCAATCATGGCGCTGGTATCGCGATAAAAGCGCTGCCAGCTGAGGCGAAACGCACTCGGCAGCCGCTTCTCGGCGTAGATGTTATCTGAGGGCATACCACTCCTTGTGTTTCAGCGGATTGAGCGCCGCACCGATAATATCCGACAGTACGCTGACCAGAATCACCAGCCCGCCAACCACCATCACGCCCGCGGAGATCGCCGCGTAATCCTGCTGACGGATGGCGTTAATCAGCCAGCGCCCCAGTCCGGGCCAGTTGAACACCACTTCGGTGATCATCGCCAGCGTCAGCATGGTGGAGAATTGCAGGCCAAGACGCGGGATCACCGGCGGCAGTGCGTTGTGCAACACGTGACGACGTATCACGGTGAAGCGCGACAAGCCGCGCGTTGCCGCTGCCTTGACGTAATTTTTATCCATCACGTCGCTGGTGCTGTTGCGCAGCAGGCGAATCACTTCGGTAGTCGGTGCCACAGCCAGCACGATCACCGGCAGAATCAGGTGCGTCAGCGCGCTGACCAGCATCTCATGCCGCCACGGTGAAGGGCTAAGCCAGGCGTCAATCAGGGCAAAACCAGTAATGTTCTGCACCGGATAGAGCAGGTCGAAACGACCGGAAACCGGCAGCCAGCCCAGCGTCAGCGAAAACAGCAGGGTAAACAGCAGCGCCAGCCAGAACACCGGCATTGAGAAGCCGAGCAGCGCCAGCGCGCTGATGGCTTTATCCTGCCATTTATTGCGCATCACGCCGGCGCAGATGCCGAGCGGAATACCGACCAGCAGCGCCAGCATAAACGCCAGCACGCACAGTTCCAGCGTGGCGGGAAACACCTCGCGCAGCTGTATATCAATTGCCTGACCGTTGGTGCTGGAGACACCGAAATCAAACTGCAGCAGCCCTTTAAACCAGAACCACCAGGCATCGAACAGCGAGGCGCCTTCCAGCGGCGCGTTAGGCGTGAAATAGCTCAGGCTGAAACTCACCAGCGAGAGTAAGAACAGGGTGATGATCAGCAACAGCAGGCGACGCAACAGATAGATGATCATGCTTACTCCTCGCCGTGCTCATCGCGGTAAACCCCGGCGAACGAGGCGTTACCGAAGGGACTCAACACCAGGCCTTTAATATCGTGCCGGTAAGCCTGCAGGCGCAGCGACGACGCCAGCGGCAGCACCGGCAGCGCCTGCGCCAGCATCTGCTGGGCGCGATCGTAGCTGTCGATACGCGCCGACAACTGCTGCGACAGCAGCGCGCGCTGCAGCGCCTCATCAAACGCCGGCGAACACCAGTGCGCGTAATTGGTCTGCGAACGAATCGCCGCGCAGCTCAGCAACGGGCGGAAGAAACTGTCCGGATCGTTACTGTCGGTGGCCCAGCCGGTCAGGGTTAAATCGTGATTCATGGCCATCAGCTGTGCTTCCTGAAAACGCCCCTCGACCGGCGCGATGGTGACGCGCACGCCCACCTGCGCCAGATCCGCCTGCAACAGCTCGGCGGTTTTGAGCGGGCTGGGGTTCCACGACATCGAGGTGGTCGGCACTACCAGGCGCAGATGCAAATCCTCAATGCCCAGCGCTTTTAATGCCTCACGCGCTTTTGCCGGATTGTATTCCGTCACGCGCGCATCATTATCGTAGGCCCACGAGGCGCGCGGCAGAATCGAGGCTGCGGTTTCCGCCGTGCCGTAATAAATCGACTCCATCAGACGTTCGTTATTGATCGCCAGCGCCAGCGCGTGGCGCACTTCCGGACGGTCGAGCGGCGGTTTGCGGGTGTTAAACGCCAGATAGGCGATGTTCATGCCAGGACGCAGCGTCATGCGCAGGCGCGGATCGTCGCGCAGAATCGACAGCTGGCTGGCGGCCGGGTAGGCCAGTACGTCACACTCGCCGGTCAGCAATTTCGACAGGCGACCAGTGCCGCCCACGCCCAGGTCGATCACCACCTGTTGCAGACGCGGCACGCCTTTCCAGTAGTGCGGATTGCGCGCCAGACGCAGATATTGCCCGGTACGGTACTCACTCAGCTGGAACGGGCCGGTGCCCACCGGCTGGCGATCCAGCTGTTCCTGCTGGCCTGCCGCGCTCAGCTGGCTGGCGTACTCCTGCGACAGCACCGGCGCGTAGTGGGTGGCGATATGCCACAGGAACGAGGCGTCGGGGCTGTTGAGGCGGATCTCTACCGTATCATTATCCAGCTTCTTCACGCTCTGCACCGAGTCGGCAAACTGCAGGCTGTCGAAGTAGGGATAGCTGCCGCCGTTGACGTTATGCCACGGATGCTGGCGATCGAACATGCGGGCAAAGCTGAAGACCACATCGTCGGCGTTCATTTTGCGCGTCGGCGTAAACCAGTTGGTGTGCTGGAACGAAACATCTTTGCGTAAGTGGAAGCGGTAAGTCGCGCCGTTATCGCGCACTTCCCAGCTCTGCGCCAGATCGGGGATCAGACGATAGGTATAAGGGTCGACGTCGAGCAGGCGGTCATACAACTGTGCCGCCAGCGTATCGACCACCAGCCCGCTGCTGACCATCTGCGGGTTGAAGGTGTTAACCGTGCCGTTTACGCAATAGACAAAGCCGCTGTGGCGGATAGAGTCCGCGGGCGCGGCGAGCGCAGAGGCACTCAGGACGCTGAGACCAAGCAGCAGCGCGGGGAATAATTTTGGCATAGAACTCAACGATTCTCGGGCAATAGCGAGAGTGTATCGCAAAGCAAGCGTACTCCCCAAATCCGCCGCGTATCTGCGCTTTTTTTACCCAGCGGGCAACGGTGGTAAGCACAACCTTAGTGTGGAAATGAGAAAAATTCTCAATTAGAGCTTTACAGATGATAATAGGAATGATTATTATTCTTCTGCGCTTCGACGGTGGCTCTACCGAAGAAGAGCACGACATTGCTCACATTGCTTCCAGTATTACGTTGCCCGCACCTCGTGTTGCGGGCTTTTTTTTGCGCCCTCGTCAGCCGCGCATCGTTATGTTCCTTCCGGCAATCCTCATGCGAAATCGGCATCGGTCATTTGTTACGCGCAGGGTAGTCTGGGCTTTTCATCTGCAGAGAAATGATAATGAAAAGAGTGACTTTAACGATGCTGTTATTGGCCAGCGGCAGCGTCGCGGCGCACGGCGTTACCCTGCGCATTGCCGATCAAAAGGGCAACATGCGCGCCGAGCTGGAAGCAGCGCAGCAGCTCAACGATCTCTCCTACCGTATCGAATGGGCGGAATTTCCGGCCGCCGCTCCGCTGGCCGAAGCCCTGAATGCCGGGGCGGTTGATGCCGGAATTATTGGTGATGCGCCGCTGCTGTTCTCGCTGGCCGCAGGTTCGCAGGTTAAAGCGGTGGCCGTCAGCAAATCCACCCCGGCCGGGCTGGCGGTGCTGGTTGCGCCGGACTCACCCATCAAAACGCCGCGGGATCTGCGCGCTAAACGCATCGCCACCGGGCGCGGGTCGATCGGTCATTTTATCGCGCTGAAAGCGCTGGAGAGCGCCGGGCTGAGCGATAAAGCAGTCAGCTGGCGCTTTCTCACGCCTGCCGATGCGCGCATTGCGCTGGCGAGTGGCTCCGTCGATGCGTGGGCAACCTGGGATCCTTACACTGCGCTGGCGGAAGTGACGCATACCGGGCGCGTGCTGATCAACGGCGTGGGGCTCTCCAGCGGCAACAGCTTCCTCGCCGCCACCGATGCGGCACTGAGTGACGCCAGTAAACGTGCGGCGCTGCAGGATTATATTAACCGGCTGGCGGCCGCTGACCGCTGGGCCAATCGCCACGTTGAGGCGTATTCCGCCAGGCTGGCGAAAATCATCGGCTTTCCTCAGGAGGCTGCCGCCAAATCTTTTGCCCGACGTCAGTCACACTGGCAGAGCATTGACGACCACACCGTACAACAGCAGCAGGAAACCGCCGACTTTTATCAAAAGTATGGCCTGATTGCTCAGCCACTCGATGTAAAGCCGACCTTTTATCGCGGTCTGCAGGTGGCACAACAGTAACCCTTTGTGCGCCGGTATTTGGCGAACAGGCGGGATGCGCGTAGCATGGCGGCATCAAATCCGTGGCGGATAACCCAATGTTAATCAAAACCTTTGATGGTCATAATGACCTGTTGCTCAACCTGTGGTTGCATCATCGCGACGATCCGGCCGCTGCCTTCTTTACCGGTATCGAAAAAGGACACCTCGATTTTCCGCGCATGCAGCAGGGCGGCTTTGCCGGTGGATTGTTTGCGTTGTTTGTGCCGCCGCAGCGCTACGTCAGCGAAGTGGCGCCGCACCTGGCCGGTGAAGCCTGGCAGCCGCTGGAGATCCTGTGGCAGCAGCTGGAGATTCTGAAAACGCTGGTTGCCCGTTCTGACGGCCGGGCGCGCCTGTGCCTCAGCACCGCCGATATCGCCGCCTGCCGGCGCGACGGCGTGCTGGCGATGGTGGCGCACATTGAGGGCGCGGACGGTTTTGACGGCGACGGCGCCGACCTTGCCGCCTTCTGGCAGGCGGGCGTGCGCAGCATCGGTCCGTTCTGGAATCTGGAAAATCGCTTTGGCGCTGGCGTCACCGGCGCGTTTCCCGGTTCGCCGGATAGCGGTCCGGGACTGACCGCCGACGGCGAGCGGCTGATCACGCTGGCGAATCAGCAGCGCATGATGATCGACGTGTCGCACATGAATGAAAAAGCGTTCTGGGACACGGCCCGGCTCTCATCCGCGCCGCTGGTCGCCAGTCACTCGAATGCGCACGCGCTGTGCGCGCAGCCGCGCAACCTTACCGACGACCAGCTGCGGGCGATACGCGATAGCGGTGGCGTGGTCGGCATTAATTTCGGCAACGCCTTTCTGCGCGCCGACGGTAAGCGCGACGATGATGGCGGCTTGATCGAAATTGTTAAACACTGTGAGCATCTGATGACTATTATGGGAAGCGATCACGTCGCGCTGGGGTCGGATTTTGACGGCATCAGCGTGCCCGCAGAGCTTAAAGATGTCACCGGTTTGCCGCGGCTGTATGCGCTGATGCGCAGTCTCAACTATGATCAGGCATTGCTGGAACAACTTGCCTGGGGCAACTGGCAGCGGGTATTGCACCAAATCTGGCAGGCGTAAGTGTATTTCCTTACGCAATCAGGGTTGATCTGCTCGCTACATTGGCGCAACATCGCCCCGCGTTATCCATTGCTGGCGGAAGCCTTGTTTCTGCCGCAATGTTTTTAGCAGAGCCTGCTCTGCGTTTTAAGACTATGAGGAAGAATATTATGTGGAAAAAACCTGAGTTTGTTGACCTGCGTCTGGGCCTGGAAGTAACGCTGTACATCTCCAACCGCTAAGACGTCCTGCCCGCCGTTCGTGCGGGCATTTTCTTTTCCTGCTTCGGTCCTTCACATGTTTATTAAAGTCCTCGGTTCGGCGGCTGGCGGTGGCTTTCCGCAGTGGAACTGTAACTGCGCCAACTGCAGCGGGCTGCGTAACGGCACGCTCCAGGCGCAGGCGCGCACCCAATCCTCAATCATTGTCAGCGATAACGGTACCGATTGGGTGTTGTGCAACGCTTCGCCGGACATCAGCCAGCAAATCGCCCGGACACCGGAACTGGTGAAACACGGCGTGCTGCGCGGAACGGCGATTGGCAGCATTATTTTGACCGACAGCCAGATCGATCACACCACCGGTCTGCTGAGCCTGCGTGAGGGCTGCCCGCATCAGGTATGGTGCACGCCGGAAGTGCATGCCGACCTCACCAGCGGCTTCCCGATTTTTACCATGCTGCAGCACTGGAACGGCGGCCTGCAGCATCGCGCGCTCACGCCGCTTGAGCCGTTTCGCGTTGACGTCTGCGCCAGCCTGCAATTCACCGCCATTCCGATTCTCAGCAATGCGCCACCGTATTCGCCGTATCGCGATCGTCCGCTGCCGGGACATAACGTGGCGCTGTTTATCGAAAACACCGCCAGCGGGCAGACGCTGCTGTATGCGCCGGGTCTCGGCGAACCGGATGCGGTGATTATGCCGTGGCTGCAAAAAGCCGACTGCCTGCTGATCGACGGCACCGTGTGGCAGGATGATGAGCTGCTGACCACCGGCGTCGGCAAAAATACCGGCAAAGCCATGGGCCATCTGGCGCTGGCGGAAGAGCAGGGGCTGATGGCGCTGCTGGCCGCGCTGCCGGCCAGACGCAAAATTCTGATTCACATTAACAACACCAATCCGATCCTCAACGAGCATTCGCCGCAGCGCCAGTTCCTGACGCAGCAGGGCATAGAAGTGAGCTGGGACGGCATGGCGATTCATTTGCAGGAGTCCGCATCGTGATCATTACCGAGGCGTTGTCACCCGAAGCCTTTGAACAGGCGCTGCGTGCCAAAGGCGCGTATTACCATATTCACCATCCTTACCATATCGCGATGCACAACGGTGCCGCGACGCGCGAGCAGATTCAGGGCTGGGTGGCAAACCGTTTTTACTATCAGACCAATATTCCGCTGAAAGATGCGGCGATCATGGCCAACTGTCCGGATCCGGCAACGCGCCGTAAATGGGTACAGCGTATCCTCGATCACGACGGCCGTAACGGTGAGGAAGGCGGCATCGAAGCCTGGCTGCAGCTGGGAGAAGCGGTCGGTCTCGATCGCAAAGTCTTGCTGTCAGAGAAGCTGGTGTTGCCGGGCGTACGGTTTGCCGTTGATGCCTATGTCAACTTTGCGCGTCGCGCCAACTGGCAGGAAGCGGCGTGCAGCTCGCTCACCGAGCTGTTTGCCCCACAGATTCATCAGTCGCGCCTCGACAGCTGGCCGCAGCACTATCCGTGGATCAAAGAGGAAGGCTATTTCTACTTCCGCAGCCGCCTGAGCCAGGCGAACCGCGATGTGGAACATGGCCTGGCGCTGGCGCTGGAGGTCTTTACCAGTGCTGAGCAGCAGAACCGCATGCTGGAGATCCTGCAGTTTAAACTCGACATTCTCTGGACCATGCTGGATGCCATGACCATGGCATACGCGCTGCAGCGTCCGCCGTACCACACGGTGACCGATCAGGTCGCCTGGCACAGTACAAGACTGGTGTAATCACATGAAAGAGACTCTGATTCCGGCGTTTCGCCGCGGCTATCGTCTGCAGTGGGAAGCCGCGCAGGACAGCCACGTGGTGCTTTACCCGGAAGGGATGGCGAAGCTGAATGAAACCGCTGCCGCCATTCTGGAACTGGTGACCGGCAAGCAGGATGTGGCGGCCATTATCGCCACGCTCAATGCGCGTTTTCCGGAGGCGGGCGGTGTCGATGATGACGTCAAAGACTTCCTGCAATCGGCCATTGAACAGAAGTGGATCCAGTGTCGTGAACCCGAATAAATCTGGCGTGAATGCGCCGCTGTGGCTGCTGGCGGAGCTGACTTATCGCTGCCCGCTGCAGTGCCCTTACTGCTCGAACCCGCTGGATTTCTCCCGGCAGGAACAGGAGCTGAGCACCGAACAGTGGATTGAGGTGTTCCGCCAGGCACGCGCCATGGGCAGCGTGCAGCTGGGGTTTTCCGGTGGTGAACCGCTGACGCGCAAAGATCTGCCTGAGCTGATTCGCGCCGCGCGCGATCTGGGCTTTTACACCAACCTGATCACCTCCGGCATTGGCCTGACGGAGAAAAAGCTCGATGCCTTCGCCGACGCCGGGCTGGATCACATCCAGATCAGTTTCCAGGCGAGTGATGAAACGCTGAACGCCGCGCTGGCCGGTTCGCAGAAGGCGTTTCAGCAGAAGCTGGCGATGGCAAAAGCGGTGAAAAAGCACGGCTACCCGATGGTGCTGAACTTCGTGCTGCATCGCCATAACATCGACCAGATCGATAAAATCATCGATCTGTGTATTGAGCTGGAGGCGGATGATGTCGAACTGGCCACCTGTCAGTTCTACGGCTGGGCACATCTTAACCGCCAGGGGCTGCTGCCAACGCGCGAGCAGATTGCCCGCGCCGAAGCGGTGGTTGCGCGCTACCGTGAGCGCATGGGCAGCAGCGGCAATCTCACCAATCTGCTGTTCGTCACGCCGGATTACTACGAAGAGCGGCCCAAACCCTGTATGGGCGGCTGGGGATCGATATTCCTCAGCGTGACGCCGGAAGGTACGGCGTTACCCTGTCACAGCGCGCGCCAGCTGCCGGTGCAGTTTCCTTCCGTGCTGGAGCAGAGCCTGGAGGATATCTGGTACAACTCGTTTGGCTTCAATCGCTATCGCGGCTTCGACTGGATGCCGGAACCGTGCCGCTCATGCGATGAGAAAGAGAAAGATTTCGGCGGTTGCCGCTGCCAGGCATACATGCTGACCGGCGACGCCGACAACACCGACCCGGTATGCAGCAAGTCGCCGCATCATGGAAAAATTCTTGAGGCACGCCGTGAAGCCAGCTGCAGCGATATCAAAATCGCCCAGCTACAGTTCCGCAACCGCAGCAACTCTGAGCTGATTTTCAAACAGCGGGTCACCTGATGTGCGAACGCAGCCTGACGCTGGCTAACGGTCTGCGCTGTCATCTGTCGCACCAGCCCGACGCGCGGGAAAGCGCGGCGGTGGTGCGCGTCGGCGCAGGCAGCCTGCACGAACCCGATCGCTGGCCCGGTCTGGCGCATCTGCTGGAACATCTGCTGTTTTGCGGCAGCGCTGGCTTTACCGGCGATGAGCGCCTGATGCCGTGGCTGCAGCAACAGGGTGGTCAGGTGAATGCCACCACGCAACTCAGCCGCAGCGCCTGGTTCTTCCAGCTGCCGGCGCAGGCGCTGGCGGCGGGCGTGGCAAGACTGGCAGATATGCTGGCTGCGCCACTGCTGAGCGGTACGGCGATTACGCAGGAAGCGGCGGTCATCGAGGCAGAATTTCAGCTGCTACGGCATCATGCCGAAACGCTGAGTGAAGCAGCGCTGCTCGACGCGGCCGGTAGCGCACTGCGCCGCTTTCGCGTCGGGAGTGCGGCGTGTTTTGGTGACAACGTAACGGAGCTGCAGCAGGCGCTACGGCTGTTTCATCAGCAGCATTTTGTCGCCGCCAACCAGCAGCTGTGGCTGAGCGGACCGCAATCGCTGGATGAATTACAGCAGCTGGCCGAGGCGTTTGCTGTTCGCCAGCCAGGCGGTGCGGTGCACTCCTTATTGCCAGCCATTTCCGCGCCGGAGCCAGTTGAAACGCTCATCCAGCTTGCCGATGAAGAGTCATTCTGGCTTAGCTTGTTTATGACCGGCGAAGAGAACGCTTTGCGTGACAATGTCACATTGCTGGCGGCTTTCTGGCAGGATGAAGCCCCTGGCAGCCTGATGGCGCAGCTGCGCAGCGAGCAATTGTGCGCATCGCTGCAATGTGAATGGCTGTGGCAGAACGCCGATCATAGCTGGCTGGCGTTGCGCTTCAGTGCGCCAGCGCTGTCAGCGTCGGCGGCAAGACGCATTGAACAGCTCTTCTGGCAGCATCTGCGTGCGGTGCGCGCCGCCACGCCAGCGCAGCATCGCCACTATTTGCAACTGGCACAGCAGGATTTCGCTGCGTTGTCGCCGCTGACGCAGCTGCGCGGACGGGCGCTGGGATCGGCGCCGTCAGCTGACGTTCCCGCAGATTTCACCGGTTTTATCGCCGCGCTGCCACAGGCCTCGTGCACGCGGCTGCTGACGCAGCGACAGCTGTCCGCCGCGCCTTATACCACGCAGGGATTCTGCCTGCAGCGCGCACCATGGCCACAGAGCGCGGCTGGCCCGATTGCGCCGGTTAACTGGTCATTTTATCCGTGCGCTGACGCCCTGCATTTGCCGGAAATCCCGGCAAATTGCGCGCCGTTGCTGCGCGCAAATCCGGTGCAGCCGCGGGAAACGCTGCTGGTGCGCCCGGCGTTTTATCACACCCTGAGTGACGAGGCGGCGCTAAGCCGGCAACAGCAGCTGCGCCCACGGCTGGCCGCACTGCGCCATGCCGGTGGCAGCGGACGCTGGCAACAGCAGCAGGGCGTCTGGCAACTGGTGATTGATCTGCCTGACGATGCAATGCCCGCGCTGCAACAGCTGCCTGGCGTGCTGGCGGCGCTGAATGCGCCGGTGCTGCCGCAACCGCACCGTGCTGCACAAAGTATTGTGATTCGTCAGTTGCTGGAAGCGCTACCGCAGCAGTTGCTGGCCCCGGCTGCGCATCCTGCATGGCAGGCCGCCTGGTGCGGCCACAGCGAAAGCGTCACTCAGCACGCCGCGCACTGGCTGAGCGAGGTGGTGCAGACGCAGCCTGCGCCGGCGCGCGCGGCTGCGCTACAGCACGGCGTCAGCGCGCTGCGTTGTGCGGCGAACGATCAGGCCTTGTTGCTGTTTATTCCGCTGCCCGCTGCCGATGATGCCAGCCTCGCGGCGCTGCGTGCGCTGGCGCTGATGTTTGAACCACGCTTCTTTCAGCGCCTGCGGGTTGAGCAACAGATTGGCTATGTGGTGTCAGCGCGCTACCAGCGCGTGGCGGATGTGGATGGACTGCAACTGGCGCTGCAATCACCGTCCATTGGCTGGCGCACGTTGCTGCAACACTGCAAAGCGTTTTTGCGCGATATGGTGAGTGAACTCGCCGCCATCAACGATGAAACGCTGCAGAGCTGGCAGGCGACGCTACTGGCGCAGTGCCAGCCACACCAGAACGCCGACGCCGCCAGTGAGGCACTGCGAAAACAGCAGGGACTGCCGGTGCTTACGCCAGAAGCGGTCGCCGCGCTCACGTTACCCCAGCTGCAGCGGCTGCATCAACGCCTGCTGCGCGAACGCCGCCGCTGGCGCTTGCTGATTAATCACAGCTGAAAAGCAAAATGTTTGCCGTTTGGCAGTTTAACATCGATACGAAGTTCCCCACCAAGCGCGGCGACGTAGCGTTTTAGCGTTGACAGGCGCGGATCGTTTTCCGGATTTTCCATCTTTGCCAGCGTTGGTTGTGATACACCGATGGTGCGCGCCAGCTCAGTTTGCGAAAGGTTTAGCTCTTCACGCAATTGGCTCAGGGCTATTTCCTGACGCAGCTTTTCCACCTTTTCAGCGATGCGCTGCTGACTTTCAGGTGATTGTTTTGCCAGTAGTTGCTTGTAGGTCCCCATTATCCCTCCATATGCACTAAATGCTTGCGGTATTCCGCTTCAGCCAGGCGAATCATAGTGCGGTAAAATTGTTTCTGCTGACAGCCAGCCTTATTTCCTGCGCAAAGTACAATCGCACGGCGCACTGGATCGAAGGCGAAAAAGGCTCTGACAGGCATGCCTGCATGCTGCACACGCAGTTCTTTAAGATTGGGAAACTGACACCCCTTTAAGGTATCAACGTAGGGACGACCGGGTTTTGGTCCCATCTCTGCCAGGATTTGCATCACTGCTAACACGTCCTCACGTAAACCTTCATTTTGCGCAAGAAACCAGTCATCAAAAACATCCGTTGTTAATATTTCCCACATAGCGCTATCCCATAGCTTTTTTGCTATAAATGAGTTTATAGCCTTTAGGCTATGACCACAAGGGTGGAGGGGTTAATTAACGTGAATAATTTCTCCCTCTCTGCAGTCAGCCTGCTCCCGCTGGCATAAAGACAAAAGTTTACACAGCAGGGATTGGTGTTTCTGCTGCTTTTGCATAAACTGGCCGCACTTTTCTCTGAGGCTGTGGCATGACGATATCGCCCCAACGCGCAAAATGGATTCTGGCACTGGTTTGTCTGGTGCTGGCATTTTGTCTCGTCCAGCGCAGCTTCAATCTCCCGACCCAGCCTGTCGTTAGCATTACTGCTCACAGCGCCGCCGCTGATGACGGTGCCAGCAGTGATAAACCCTGTGCGCTGGGCGCTAAGTCACTCAGCGGCAGCGCGCCGCTGCTCGATACCGCGCTGCCATTCCTCGTACTGCTGCTGGCGTTGATCGCCACGCTCTTCCAGACCTCGTCTGCCACTGTCTGTCGACGTGAACCGCTGTTTGTGCCGCTGCGACGGCGCCATCTCACGCTCTGCGTCTTCCGGGAATAACACCACGCGATCCACCGCGTAAACCCTGTTATTCACCGGAGAAACGATTATGACATTCTTGATCAGGAGCCTGCTGCTCCTCGTGGCGAGCTGCGCGCTGACCGTGCAAGCCGCCGATACCGGCTGGCTGCGCAATGCGCAAAACAGCCACGCCGAAGTGCGCCTGCGCGCCGCGCCGCAGGGCGATCACCTGCAACTGCTGCTGGATATTCGCCTGCAGCCGGGCTGGAAAACCTACTGGCGCTCGCCGGGCGAAGGCGGCGTCGCGCCGGAAATCCGCTGGCAAACGCCGGATGTCAACGCCCGCTGGTCGTGGCCAGTGCCAGCGCGCTTTGACGTCAGCGGCCTCACCACGCAGGGCTACAAAGGCAACGTTACGCTGCCCATCGTGCTCGAATCTGCCCCGCAGGGCACGCTGGCCGGCACGCTGACGCTGTCCACCTGTAGCGACGTCTGCATCCTGACGGATTTTCCGTTCCAGCTCGATCTCTCGCAGCCCGCCAGTCCGGATTTTGCACGTGACTTCGCCCAGGCGATGGGGCAGATCCCGGCTGACAGCGGGCTGACCGATCAGCTTGATGCCAGCTTCGTTGATGGCACGCTGCAAATCCGGGCGCAGCGTCAGCAGGGCTGGCAGCAGCCGGAACTGTTCTTTGATTATCCGCAGGGCAGCATGCTGGCGGCGCCGCAAATCAGCGTGCAGGGCGAGACGCTGACTGCCCGCGTGGCGGTGACCGATGAATGGGGCGAGGCTGCGCCGGACCTGCGCGGTAAAGCGCTGTCGCTGGTTATCGCTGACGCCGGTATCGCTCAGCAAAGCCAGCTGACCCTTGGTCATCAGCCGCTGTTTTCTCCCTCCGCCGGGAACGCCACGCTGTGGTCGGTAGTGCTGCTGGCGCTGCTTGGCGGGCTGATTCTCAACCTGATGCCCTGCGTGCTGCCGGTGCTGGCGATCAAACTGAGCAGTCTGGTGCAGCAGCAGGGACAGACGCAACGCCAGACGCGTCAGCAGTTTCTCGCGTCCAGCGCCGGCATTCTGTTCTCTTTCCTGCTGCTGGCGCTGCTGATGACTGTGCTACGGCTCAGCAGTCAGGCGCTGGGCTGGGGCATTCAGTTCCAGAGCAGCGGCTTTCTGCTGGTGATGGTTCTGGTGATGTTCCTGTTCAGCGCCAGTCTGTTCGATCTGCTGCATTTCCGCCTGCCTTCCGGCCTGACCACCAGGCTGGCGACGCACGGCGGTGCCGGTCTGGCAGGGCATTTTGGCCAGGGGGCCTTTGCCACGCTGCTGGCGACACCGTGCAGCGCACCGTTTCTTGGCACCGCCGTCGCCTATGCGCTGACCGCGCCGCTGCCGCAGTTGTGGCTGCTGTTTGTCGCGCTCGGCGTCGGCATGAGTCTGCCGTGGCTGCTGGTTGCGGCGCTGCCGGGTATGGCGCGCTGCCTGCCGCGCCCGGGGCGCTGGATGCTGCATCTGCGCACGCTGCTGGGGCTGCTGATGATGCTGGCGACGCTGTGGCTGGTGACGCTGCTGATTCCCCACTGGGGCAGCACCGTCGCCATTCTGCTGGCGGCCATCCTGCTGCTGGCGCTGATGGGCTGGTTAATCGCACGCCGCGCGCTGCCGCAGGCAGGTCTGGTGTTCATTACCGTGACGCTGGCGGGCGCGCTGTTACTGCTGACGCGCCTCTCCCCGGAAGAAGAATCGCTGGTGTGGCAACCGCTGACCGAAGCCGCCATTAATCAGGCGCTGGAGCAGGATAAACGCGTATTCGTCGATGTCACCGCTGACTGGTGCATCACCTGCAAAGTGAATAAATCACGGGTGCTGAATCAGCCTGACGTGCGTGCCGCCCTCGGCGCAGAGGATGTGGTGCTGCTGCGCGGTGACTGGACACAACCGGATCCGACCATCGGCGAGTTCCTGCGCCGCCGCGATCGCGTAGCGATCCCCTTTAACCAGATTTATGGCCCGGCACTGCCGCACGGCCAGATTTTATCGCCGTTATTAAGTCGTGATGCGGTGATTTCAACACTCTCTGAGGCAAAAAAATGATGAAAAAATCCCTGTTACTTTCGCTGATGTTACTGGCAGCACCCGCCCTGGCCGCCGCGCCATTTACCCCTGAGCAGGAGGCGCGCATCAAACAGCTGATTCGCGAAACCCTGGTGCAAAATCCGGCGATTCTGGCAGAAGCCGCCGACGCATTTGATAAAGAAGCCGCGCGCCAGCAGCAAAACGTGGTTGCGCAGATGGTAGAGAAAAACCGCGCGGCGCTGTTTAACGATGCCGGCTCACCGCGCATCGGTGCCAAAAAACCGGCACTGACGCTGGTCTATTTCACCGACTACAACTGCGTCTTTTGCAAAAAGTTTGAGGCGGATATCGAAAAACTGCTGCACAACTATCCGCAGGTGGCCGTGGTGCTGAAGCCGCTGCCGTACCGCGCTGAAAGCTCGCTCAGTTCGGCGCGTCTGGCGCTGACGGTGTGGGAGCAGCAGCCGAATAACTTTCTTAAGCTGCATGAACGGCTGATGGCAAAGAAAGGCAACCATGATGAAGCCAGCATCGCCGCCGCGCTCGACAAAAGTGGCATCAGCTTATCGGCGCCGAGCACCGCCAGCCTCGACACCATTAACCTCAACCTGACGCTGGCGCAGCAGCTGGGTGTGCAGGGTACGCCCGCCACGCTGGTGGGCAATCAGCTGATCAGCGGGGCAGTGCCTTATGCACAGCTGGAAGCCGCGGTGAAAGGTGCGCTGCAGGCTCAGCCATGAGCCGGGTAACGCGCTGGCTGCGTGAAGGCGTGCTGTTGGTGCTGATGGCAGCGGCGCTGCTGCTGGCCATGGACTGGCTGCGTGCACCGCAGCTGCCCGCGGATGTGGCCCGCCAGCCGCTCAGCGCGCTGCAGGGCGAAGTGAACCTGGCGACGCTGAGCCAGCAGCGACCGGTGCTGGTTTACGTCTGGGCCAGCTGGTGTGGCGTGTGCAAACTCACCACACCGACGGTAGCCGCGCTCAGTCAGCACGGCACCCAGGTGGTCAGTGTGGCTCTGCGATCCGGCAGCGATGCGCGCGTCGCCACCTGGCTGGATAAAAAAGGAGTACGGGGATTCGCCGTCAATGATGAAAGCGGGGCGCTGGGACAGCGCTGGCAAATCGGCGCTACGCCGACGTTCATCGTGCTGCATCAGGGCAAGGTGGTCAGCACCAGCAGCGGCTGGACCAGCAGCTGGGGGCTGAAGCTACGCCTGTGGTGGGCGGCGCGCGTTGCCTGATAATCAATAACGGTTAACCGACCGCGTTAAATAACCGTAGCGTGAATAACCTTGCGCTGCGGTTATTTTTTTGCTGATTAAAAATCTGCATCCAATATTTCAATGCATTGAAATTAAATAAGTAATAAATAAAGCGATAAATGAGTGATTCTGGACTATTTGCAATTGCCATCATCATGGCACATATATGTTTAATCACTTTTTTTATTTATTCATTTAATGCGGCGCGCTCGCGCCATTTTATTTTGGGGGAGAACAATGCGAATTCATCACCTCAACTGTGGCTGCATGTGCCCGCTCGGTGGCGCGTTATTCGATGGTTTCAGCAAAGGTCCGTTTGCTGAACTGGTGTGCCACTGCTTACTGCTGGAAACTGACCGTCACGGTTTAATCCTCGTGGATACCGGTCTGGGCACGCAGGACATGCGCCATCCTGACCGCCGCCTGTCGGGCTTTTTCCGCACGCTGAATAATATTCGCTATAACGAGCAGCTCAGCGCGCTGGCACAGATTCAGCTGCTGGGGTTTCGCCCGGAGGATGTGCGCCACATTATTCTGACCCACCTCGATTTTGACCACGCCGGCGGCATCAGTGATTTTCCGGCCGCCCGCATTCATCTGCTGCAGCGTGAACTGGATACCGTAACCCAGGCGGGCGACAGCAGCTGGCTGGCGCGTCAGCGGTTTCGCCCGCAGCAGTGGACTGCGCACGATGGCTGGCGCGGTTACGCCAGCGGCGGCGAGCGCTGGTATGGCTTTGATGCGGTGAAGGCGGTCGACGATCTCAGCGATGAGATTCTGCTGGTGCCGCTGCCGGGACATACGCTGGGCCATGCGGGCGTGGCGATTCGTCATCAGGGCGGCTGGCTGCTGCATGGCGGCGACGCCTGGTTTTATCGCGGTGAAATGTACCACAGCCAGCGCCACTGTACGCCGGGCCTGCGCGCCTATCAGCGCCTGATGTGCAGTGACCGCGCCGCCTGGCACAGCAATCAGCAGCGGCTGCGTGAGCTGTCACTGCAGCACGCGCAAGAGGTGCAACTGTTCTGCAGCCACGACGCGCAGGAACTGAACCAGTTCCGTCGGCACGGTTAACTTTTTGTGCGGGCTGTGCGCATGACTCTTTATCTTTACTAATATTTCTCAGGCGTGCGAAGCGATGCCTGGCCGGATCGCTCTCGCCTGGAAAAACTGTGATAGGGAGAGTGCGATGTACCATACCTCGGGACGCTCGGTTGTTGGCGTGACGCTGTTTACCCTGCTTGAGCCGTTGCCGCTGGGCTTTTTCTTTGCTGCCTGGCTGTTTGATATTATCTATCTGCAAACCTTTATCGTCATGTGGACCAAAGCCGCCAGCTGGCTGATAGCCATCGGGCTGGTGCTGGCAATTGTGCCGCGACTAATCAGCCTGATTCATTTATTCCGTGGCGCACCTGCCGCAGAGAAGACCCATTTCTGGCTGTCGCTGCTGGCGATCGTGCTGGCCATCGTCAACGCATTCATTCACAGCCGCGATGCCTATGCGGTGGTGCCGATGGGCGTGACGCTCTCCACCCTGGTGGTGGTGGTGTTGCTGATAGCGAATCTGCAGCTGGCGCTGCGCGAGCGTCGTTTACAGGGAGGTCGCCCATGAAATTTCGTGTTATGAGTGCGCTGGGGATTGCAGTACTGCTGAGCGCCTGCGACAGCGGATCGGACCTCGATCCGCAACGGCAAATCGGGCCTGATCCGCAGCTGCCGCAGGCTAAAAACTTCTTTATGCCGCCGATGCAGGTGCCGGAAGGCACCGCGTGGAAAGAGGGCGAGACACCAAAAGTGGCCGACGGCCTGAAGATCGAGAAAATCCCGGCCAGCCTGATGCACCCGCGTCAGCTGTATGTGCTGCCGAATGGCGACGTTCTGGTGGCAGAAGCCAATGGGGTGAAAAACCCGGTCACGGCACCGAAAGAATTGATCATGAGCCTGGTGCAGAAATCTTCCGGCAAAGGTGGCCCGGGCGGCAACCGCATCACGCTGCTGCGCAACGTTAACGGTAAGTGGGAACAGCACCGGTTTATCGAAAACCTCAATGCGCCGTTTGGCATGCAGCTGATTGGCAATACGCTGTATGTGGCTAACGCCGACAGCCTGGTGAAATTCCCTTACCAGACCGGCGAAACCGAAATCCGTACGCCGCCGGAAGAGGTGACGTCGCTGCCGGGCGGTGAGCTGAATCACCACTGGACCAAAGCGCTGCTCGCCAGTCCGGACGGCAGCAAACTGTACGTCGGTGTCGGCTCCAACAGTAACATCACCGAGAACGGCATCGGCGCAGAGTATGGGCGCGCGGCGGTGTGGGAAGTGGACGCCGCAACCGGTGCCAGCCGCATCTATGCCAGCGGCATCCGCAATCCTACCGGTCTGCAGTGGGAGCCGCAAAGCGGCAAGCTGTGGGCCATCGCCAACGAGCGTGACGAAATCGGGTCGGATCTGGTGCCGGATTACCTGACCTCCGTGCAGGACAAAGGTTTCTACGGCTGGCCGTACAGCTACTTTGGTCAGCACGTCGACGAGCGCGCGCAGCCGCAGCGGCCGGATCTGGTCGCGAAAGCCATCAAGCCGGACTATGCGCTGAGCTCACACGTGGCACCGCTCGGCCTGCTGTTCTATGGCGCGGATAATATGCCGCAGTACCGCGGCGGCGCCTTCATCAGTGAACACGGCAGCTGGAACCGCACGCCGCTCAACGGCTATAAAGTGATTTGGGTGAAATTTGAAAACGGCAAACCGGTCGGGCAACCGCAGACGGTGGTGTCAGGATTCCTCACCGACGATCAGAAGCAGGTACGCGGTTTGCCGGTAGGACTGGCGACGGATAATCAGGGCGGGGTGTTGATTGCCGACGATGCCGGCAACGCGATCTGGCGTATCAGCGCCGCACAGTAGGGTCATCGCAGGCAATAAAAAAGGATTTGGCTTATGTCGCCAAATCCTTTTTTTATGTTCGTCACCCGGCTGGTAACCGCGCTCGGAACGGGGTGCTCAGCACTCCTCACACAAGGAATGATAAAATGTGCAGCGAAAGATTTCAAGTTTCGCTAAAATACTGTATGGTTATACAGGTGTTGAGCGCGGCGGATGCTTATTGTTTTCTGATGACTCCAGGGGCGCGGATAGTCAAACCCCGGCAGGTTTCAGGTGGTGCTGGCCTGTGGCTTTCACAATGAGTGCCGCTCAGCGCTCCTCACAGATGTGCTTAGGCGGTCGGCGGGTAGAGTCAGGGCCCCGAAAGCTGAACAGCGCGCTCCTGTCAGAGGAGAAGGAAAGTGATGGAACTTGTTCGATTACTCCTGGACCTGGTCCGGGTGATCCTGCAAATCATCGTTGCCCTTTTGCAACTGACCGGTCAGGCGCACTGACCGGAACTTGAAACAAGGCGGAGCTCACCCCTCCGCCTTTTTTCGTACGCCCGCGTTACTCGCCGGGCCGGCTTTGCTGTTGCATCGCCTGTCTGAGCGCCGCAACAAACACGCTAACGCGCGCCGGCAGGTGGCGCGTGGTGGGAAACAGCGCCCACACGCCCAGCATCTGCGGCTGCGCGTCCTCCAGCTCCAGCGCCACCAGTTCGCCGGATGCCAGCTCTTCCCGCACATCCCACTCGGAAAGCTGTGCGATGCCGCTGCCGGCCACGCACAGCGCACGCACCCCTTCGACATTGCTGCCGCTGAAGCGCCCGTCAACGCTCAGGCTGGAGAGATGGCCGTCCACCATAAAACTCCACTGCACCACATTCGACAGGCGCAGACAGTGGTGTTGATGCAGATCCGCCAGATGACGCGGCGTGCCGAAGCGTTGCAGATAGCCCGGAGCCGCACACAGCCGGCGCGGGTTGTCGGCCAGACGGTGAGCCACCAGGCGGGAATCGCGCAGCGGGGCGATGCGGATCGCGACATCAAAGCCCAGCCCGACAATGTCCGTGACATCGTCGCTGAGCTGAAACTCAACGCGCAGCCCGGGGTTTTGCTCCATCAGTGACGGCAGCAGCGGAATGATGGTGCGCCGGCCAAACCCCGTAGGCGCAGTGATGCGTAGCTGGCCGGTGGCCCCCTGTTTATCGGGCGCGAACAGGTTGCGTGCGCTCTGTTCGGTCTCTGCCAGCGTTCTGGCATAGGGAAGAAACTCTTCGCCTTCATCGGTAAGGGCAATGGCGCGCGTGGTGCGATGCAGCAGCCGTACACCGAGATCTTCCTCCAGTGAGGCCAGCCGGCGCGACACGGTCATAGTGGTGGTGCCGAGCCGCCGCGCCGCCTGCGTCAGGCTGCGGGTTTGTGACACCATCAGAAAAACATCAATATCCCGGGAGTTCATTGTAACGGTTTCCGTTAAGCAGACGTATCATAATCGGCCATTTTTGCCACAATGGCGACTCACTATAATGGCTCCTGATGATAATTTATTTCAGAGCGCCGAATGACCGACAAACACCTGTTTCAGAGCAGTACGCTTAACCACCTCGATTTAACCAATCGCCTGATGGTGGCACCGATGACGCGCATCTCCGCCAGTGTGGATGGGGTCCCGGGCGAGCGTATGCAGCAGTACTACACGCGTTTTGCCCGCGGTGGCTTTGGCGCAGTAATCACCGAAGGTCTCTACATTGATGAAGCCTGGTCACAGACTTACGCTTTTCAGGCCGGGCTGGTCAATCGCCAGCAGATCGCCGGCTGGCGGGCCATCACCGACAGCGTGCACCAGCACGGCAGCAAAATCATTGCACAGCTGATGCACGCCGGTGCGATATCGCAGGGCAATATTTACCGGCGCGATACGCTGGCGCCTTCGGCGATCCCGCCACGTGGCGAACAACTGCGGTTTTACCATGGCCACGGCGCTTACCCGTTGCCGCGCGCCATGAGTGATGAACAGATTGAGCAGGTGATTGACGCCTTTGCTGACAGCGCGGCGCGCGCCATTGAGGCAGCCGGTTTTGACGGCATTGAAATTCACGCGGCCAACGGTTATCTGCTCGATCAGTTCTTTACCGATTACACCAACCAGCGCAGCGACCGCTGGGGCGGCGATATTATCGCAAGACTGACGCTGACGCGGGAGGTGATTGCCGCGGTGCGACAGCGCATCGGTGCCAACGTCACGCTGGGCGTGCGGATTTCCCAGGGGAAAGTGAATGATTTTACGCATAAATGGCAGGAGGGCGCTGCCGGAGCGCGCCAGGTGTTTGCGCTGTTGGCTGACTCAGGCATCGATTATCTGCATCTGACCGAGCACGATGCGTTGCAGCCAGCGTTCGCGGACGCGGCAGAGTCGCTGCTACAGCTGGCGCGCCAGGCTGCGCCACAGTTGCCGGTGGTGATCAACGGATCGCTGTCAGATGCCGAACGCGCCGGCATGGCGTTGTATCAGGGCGCAGATTATGTGGCGCTGGGCAAAAGCGCGCTGGCCAATCCGGACTGGCCACAGCGCGTTCGCCACGGCCAGCCGCTGCGCGCCTTCGATCAAAACCTGCTGGCACCGTCCGCGGATGTTAAAAACAGCGAGCTGGTATAACCGCCGTTTTCGGTCGCCATCCATGGCGACCCTGCCACAACGGTGAAAAACACATGCCCGCGCACCTGCAACAATGGTATGGGGTTTTGTCGGGTGCGCATTGCTGCGCACCAGCAACAATGGTGTGTAATTTTGTAGGGTGCGCATTGAGGTACGACCGGGCACATGGGTAACAGATCAGACCGGGCACACAGGTAACACTTTTTGTGGTCAGTCGATCCGGATAATACGCTTTTCTGCCCGGTCATAATACGCAAGGATGAGCCTGT
>NZ_NHZE01000041.1:0-2906 GCF_002207995.1 Pantoea sp. VS1 | reverse complement strand
CCAGTCGCGGCGAAGGGCAAAGGAGCAACGACGAAGAGAGGGCATAAAGGGGCGACGACGAAAAGTTTTTGCGGCACCAGGCAAAAAGTTTTTGGCGGCGTGCACTTCACCCCTTTCTGCACGAACCGGCGGTGCTACGACCGGCCCTCCGCGCCTGGACTGACCGGAACAGCTCCGCCGCGCGCGAAAACGGGCATGAACGCACCCCGGACGGCGCAGGCCGGACCGGGCCTCAGCGGCCACGTCTTTTCGTGGCCAGTGAGCGCGCCGGCGCCAGCCGGCTGCAGGGGTTGACCTGGACGTTTGCCATCAGACCCTAGCCGGCAGGCCCGGAGCGCAACGCGATCCGGCGGAGCTTACCGGCTCTGCCGGTTAGCGGAGTAGGGCTCGACGACCCGGCTTGCCGGGGAGCCGAAGGGGGCCATGTCCCGGCAGTGGCAGTTGCAGAATCAGCCCGGAGAGCATAGCGACAGGTGGTAAGAAGGGATGAATACGGTCAGGTGAGAGGGTATAGCCGGTGCGTCAGCACCGGGTTTATCCTGCCCCGCAGGGGCTTCCGCCCTGGCAGTTTGCGCGGGGCAAAAAGGCAGCTCACGCTGCCTCTGGTTCGCTTATCTCAATACTGGTTATGTGCAGTCCGGCATGTGCCATCATGCTGACCAGCTTATCAATCGAGAAGCAGTTAATTTTACCGCCTGCCAGCTCGGACACCCTGGGCTGTGAAACGCCCAGCGCAGCGGCGGCGGCGGCCTGATTCAGCCCATTACGTTTAATCCAGCTATTCAGGCGGCCCACTAACTCCGTGCGGAGTTTCATATTTTCCGCCTGTTCTGGCGTTTCGCTGATAGCGTCCCACACATTGTCAAACGTCTGGATGTTCATTTTTTACGCTCCTCTACCAGTCTGCGATAACGATTCCGGGCAAGTTCCACGTCACTCTGGCTGGTCTTCTGTGTCTTTTTCTGGAAGCAGTGCAGCACATACACGGCCTCTTCAAATTTGGCGACATACATGATCCGGAAAATGCCGTCATTACCCCGGATGCGTATTTCGCGTGCTCCCTGACCAACCGAAGCAAACGGCTTCCAGTCGTCCGGCTCCAGCCCCTGCTGAACCAGGTCAAGCTGATACCCTGATGCGGTGCGGGCCTCTTCCGGGAACGCCCGTAAATCATCAAGACTGCTGTCAATAAAACTGATCTTCTTTCGCATCATCCCCTCATTATACGAAATTACGTATATTGTGCAATTTCTGTATTGCTCATGCACTCCATACAAATCCGTAATTCCGGCATCCCTGCCATGCCGTTTCCTGCTGCCTTTTCCGTGGTCTACATTGCTTTGATAAAAGCCAGCATCGCTTTGATCCGGCGCTGGCTTTCAAGCCGTTCTTCAAAATCATTAAGATAGTAAGCAGGTGTATAGCGCACCCGGTTAAACTCAAGCGTCAGTGTGTTTCCGGTGACAACCTCGGCTGCAATGCCCAGCAGGGAAAGCTGTATAAACGCCATATCCGCCGCGACAGGATCGATATCTATGCAACTGACAAACATCTGAGCGGAGGGGTTCAGCCCGGCTTCAATCAGGCACTCAGCATAAGCGATAACCATTCCCCCGGCTCCGCAGGTCGGCTCTGACAGGGTAAACATGCCTTCCTGCCGGATGGTATCAATCACACCAGGCATTAGCAGGCGCGCCATCATCGACTGGACGCTGTAAGGCGTGAAATATTGCCCCCGGCGATCGTCGCCCAGCTCCAGCTCCATAAAAATAGCGCCCAGAAAATCATGAAACTGTGCCTCAAGCGCACATACCATCAGAGCGAACAGTTCATGCATATTCTGTATATCGGCGGCGCTGTAGCGTTCGCAGATTTTCCGGCAACGTTCAATGCTTTCCGGCGTTCTGATCCGCGCGATATCCAGCTCGCTGGCTGCCAGGATAATGAAATCGCTGAACACCTCCCAGCGGCGCAGGTTGTACCCTGTTTTTCGAAAGACGCTGATAAACTCTTTTCTCGCCGCTGCCAGGCTTAACGCGGGTGCGGAAGCCGCAGGCAGATTTACCGGCAGCACGGGTAAAGGATGCTGAACAACCGGTGCTGCGTCCTGTGCCTGGTCAAAAAATTCCGCAAAACTTATCTGTGACATGAATCGATTCCTTTTACAGCCGCCCCGATCAGGGGCGGCTTTTTCACATCACGCCATGCTGAGGCCAGCATGAACCAGTTTCATAAACTTCGGCCAGTTCTTCAGCTTCATCGCAGGGACGCGGGCGCTTTTTCCTTCGCGAAGCGCATTTACAAATACTCTCGCCTGTGACACGATTTGCGGGTCGAATTGCATGGATTTATCTCCGGTAGGTTTGACAGCGCCGGAACGTTCGTTGGAAGCGTGGTTCCGGCGGTGAATGAGCAGGCTTTTGCCTGCTTTTTTCATTTCTGATTCAGGTCAAAAGCCTCCTTAACGCGCGTCATGATCTGCGCATGGTTCAGACTGTTGTAATCACGCAGGCGGAAGTAACGCGCCCCCACGCGTGCATAAATCACGGCCACACGGCCGCAATACATTTCATCGAGAATGAAACTTTCACAGCTGAATCCATCGCTGGTTTCCCACTGGCGCGGATACATCACGCCCAGCGCATCGTGATAGCGGTGAACATCGATTTCCTCTGGTGCCCGTACGGCCCCGGCCTCTCTGCGCAGCCAGTACTCACGTTCGTCCTCTGCGTTATCCATGCGGTCAGCCGCTGCACCGTTACTGCCAGAAAAAGGAACGGGTTTTACCCATGTTTTGGGAGATTCTGGCGTGGCGGTTTTGACGTTGACGTTGTGTGTGTTCATGGCATTTCTCCTGCTCAGGTGGGTTGTCATGTTTCGGTCGATCCAGTCGCGGCGAAGGGCAA
>NZ_NHZE01000040.1:0-327882 GCF_002207995.1 Pantoea sp. VS1 | reverse complement strand
CAAATAACTCTTAAGTTACACCCTTCATTATTATATTTTTCGAAATATTTTTTAGGTAAGAGTCGCGATGGATTGTTTGCTATTGTATCAAACAATTTTAAGACCATTTGTTGCCCTTTGTATTCTAGAGTTTGTACCTCCGGCGTTTTGATAACGTTATTTACAACAAACTCTTTAAGGATATCAAGTTCTTCTCCAACAATCTTTGGAAATTCAGCCTGATAATCTAATAAGTTATGACTTAAAATGTCTTGTTTATTTACTTCAACATTAGTCACAAAGTAGTTTACTAGCTGGCTTATTGCTTTTTTTCTGGTTTTATTTTCACCAGAAAAAAGTAATTTGGTGTATTCATCTATTTTGTCTGACATCGGCGCTTTTCTTAATGAGTCCTTAAGTCTGGCAACAACCTCAGTAAGCCATTTTCTTTCGCTAACTAACCCAAGAGCGATAGCATCTTCTAAATCATGAACCCCATATGCAATATCATCAGCAATTTCCATTATGCTTGCATCAAAAGATTTATATAATGGTTTTTTGTGTTTTCCTTCAATAGGTTTTGAAGGTGACATGAAAGTTTTTCTGTCATTAGTGAATGGTTGAAGAATCCAATCAACGTGCTCCTTATCACAATCAAATATACATTTTGGAGGTTTATATGAATCTAAGTTTAAACCCTTCGAATCATTGTATATTTTTGCATTAACCACATCACTATAAAAACATGGATATTTTATTATACCAAGTAAAGTTCTTCTTGTAAGATTCAAACCATTTCCATCAGAATATTCACCTAATTTCGTACATATTCTTAACGTCTGTGCATTACCTTCAAAGCCCGCATTGTTTCTCATTGCATAATTCAATGCAACCTCACCACCGTGTCCAAATGGCGGGTGGCCAATATCATGTACTAAACCTATGGATTCAATTAAATTTTGATCAGGTATTAGACCAATAATTGTTTCGTTATCTTTATATTGAGATTTTAAAAATTCTGAAATCCCACCGGCTATTTGTGCGACTTCTAAAGAATGCGTTAAACGAGTCCTGTAAAAATCGCTTTCGCCCAACCCCAGTACCTGCGTTTTTCCTTGTAATCTGCGAAAAAATGCTGAGTGAATAATTCTTGCGCGATCTCTACCGTACTGATCTCGCTCAAAACCACTATCAATTGCTTTTTCAAAACGGTCAGTCCACATATATTTTCTCCTTATAAATTAGATCTTTTGATGCTTAACTAAATATAAAATTCTTTCCTCACAGAATTCAAGGCCTTTGACACAGCCTGACGTGTCATTGGCAAGTGATAATTTAATGCTAAAAATTTTCCGATATCAGATTGGTTAAACCCTTGCTTTTTCAATGAAAGTATTATTTTCTTCGTGTCGGAAAGCTTAGAATCCGTCATAAGCCGTGCAATATTTCTAAGTTCCCCTGTATCTACTGGGGTTAAATTTTGGCCTAGTGTCCACTCTAAAAAATAATAATCAACCAATTCATTACCGGAGTTAGCGTTAGCTTTGCTTGGTTTAGCACATTGCCGCCTTAGTCTTAATAGTTCTTTGTTGAATTGTTCAAGGGAACGTTTTCCTTGTCTGTAAAGGAGGTTCCACTGGCCATTGGTAAATCTGGGTCTATGGTTAGAGCAATATCGATCGCTAAAAACCAACTTTTCATGATAAGGGAATTCATTGTCTTTAGCAGCATATTCTGAAATTTCAGTAATAAATTTAGAGAATTCAGTCTAGTTACCGCAGAACTCGCAAAAACCGAGTTTACGTTGAGAATTTATAGTTACACCTTTTGCCGGTGATGATTTCTTTGGCCGTTTGGATGCGCACTCACTGACTAATTCAATAAGAGACTCAATTGTAGCAATAAAGCATTTATCGAGAGGATTTTGACTATCTGAAGTCAGAATAAATTGACGCAAAAGAAGTCTTTGTGCGCGTGCTACCACATTAAAACCCACATTTTTGATTATTTCACTAAATTCCACTCCTCCGCCAGAAATGTAGTCCTTATGGCTTAGTGGCAAAGAATTTTTATAAGCAGCTACTGCAGGGTCAATCACTTCCTGTATCAGGCGCAGTATGGGATACCGCCGTGAAAATGTGGAATACGGAGAGCTACGCTCTACAAATACATTAAATGCTGCTGCAACTGTGAGGTCACAGCCTTCCCAGGGGATGATTTTCATGTCAACCATTTTAGCCAATGAATAGGTTTTAGCAAGTGGTAATGCTTGGCATTGTATAGGCCTGATTGGAAACAGGAGGAAGGCAGATGCAAACAAAGGCACATAGCACGCTCATTAACAGAAAAACACTTCTGGAAATGATCCCATTGTCAGCCCGCACCATTTATAACCTTGAACAGCGAGGCGAGTTTCCTCGCCGTATAGCACTTACTAGCCGAAATGTAGCATGGCAGTTATCCGAAGTAGAACAGTGGATTGCGGATCGTAAATCAGCAATGTTTAAAGCGGCCAGACCTGGTGATGTTTTAGGTAGGTAACAGCAATGTCATTGAACATAATGGAAGCATTTGAAGCTAAGCCGCAACCAATTGATTACGTCTTGCCTAATTTGGCTATTGGTACTATCGGAGCGATTGTTTCTCCGGGAGGCGTTGGAAAGTCAATGCTGGCATTACAATTGGCTGTGCAGATTACTTGTGGTGTAGATCTTTTAAACTTTGGTGAATATCCGACTGGGTTGGTGGCATATTTATCTGTGGAGGACTCTGAAACCATCGTTCACCATCGTTTATATGCTTTGGGAAAATATCTAACAGCACGTCAGCAGCAGATTGTAGCCGATAAGCTACTGGTCGAACCTTTGGTAGGGAATTGTCCAAATATTTTCTTGCCGGATTGGAGCAACTTGATCAATGAAGTTTCAAAAGGTAGACGTTTAATAATTTTGGATACTCTTCGCCGTTTCCACCATGAGGATGAGAATAATAGCGCAGCAATGTCCAAAGTCATCGGAAAACTAGAAGGTATTGCTGCTGATACTGGATGTTCGATTATATTTCTACACCATTTAAACAAAGGCGCTGCCACGATGGGTGTTGGTGATATACAGCATGCAAGCAGGGGTAGTAGCGTCCTGGTTGATAATATACGGTGGCAATCTTATCTGGCGGGCATGACCGCCTTAGAAGCGAAGACGTATGGTATTTCTGATGATGTTCGAGGTCAATTTGTTAGATTTGGAATAAATAAAGTAAATTATGGAGAACGTGCGCCAGATTGTTGGTTACAGAGACATGAGGGGGGAGTATTAAGGATAACGCAACTCAAATCGAAGAATAAAAAACAAATAGCTAAAGAATGTATGTCTTCATGGAGTGGTGCAGAAAATGATAACTAGTAATAAAGTTACACCTACTAGTACTGCTTTGCAGGCTAAAGTCATTCTGTACCAACCAAGTCAACGTCCCTTGACGCTGAAGGGGCAGTGGATGGAGACTAGTTTTGGTCGTTGTCGAGTTACCGGAAGACTAGGACAACGTCATGCGGATATTGTGGAAACAATGCTCTATGTGGCCGAGAAACGTCGAGAAATTTCTGATGGAGGAATCGAGTTATTAGTAGATCCAGCGAAAGTACGCCGAACTCTATCCGATGCACAATACAGTTATGATCGAATTAAAAAACTACTCGTTGATCTACGAGTGGCGGCTGTTGAAATAGTAACACCAGATTTAGAAAAAAACGGTTATTGCATTCTAGGCGGTTTAATTGACCATGTCGTACCCTCACCAATGACCAGGCGTAATCCTCTAACTGGTGGTGAACGTAACCTATGGAAAGTACGCTTGGGTGTTGCACTGGTAATGTTGTTGAAGCGAGATTTGCATTTTCATCATGATCCTGGTCCTATTGCTCGTCTCCAGCATGGTATTAGTCAAGCAGTTGCACGTCATATATTAACACATAAGCACGATCCTAAAGGCGGCTGGCATATTGATACATTAATTTTAGCTGTCAGTGGTGAAGGTACTAATAATATGACATTACGTAACTATCGGAGGAGATTAAAAGAAGATAGCAAACAATTTCTAGCGATTGGCATTGAGATACAAAATTCTAGGATAAAACGAGCTACAACGGCCCGGTAGCGTGTCGTTACGGCCCGGCGATGTGCTGTAACGGCCCGCCAGTGTGCTACAGAGGCCTGATTTTTTAACTCCTTTGCAGGTTATTCAGGATCAATCAGTATATTCAGGCGTTGAAATCACCTGCCTGAGCAGGCGCTTTCAAATCTAGAATCGGCCAAAGGCCGATGGTTGTACGCCAGAAGAAGAGATTACTTACACGCTTGGCATATTAACACTTGAGGTAGATTTTATGACATATGAGGTACACCCTGGGCTTTATGCATAGGGAGGCAGATTTTAGCCGCTAAAATCTGCAATGCACATGCTCAGACAAGGTAAGTAAAAAAGTGTATGAGAAAATAAAAAACTTCTTACGATATATCGAAACATAAATACAGTGTGGACGTCCATTTATAACTACTAAAGGTCATTTTCAAAAGGGAGAAATATAGTTTCCTTGCAAAAAACACATTTGCTGCAGATCTTTACTCGAATAATCCTATATTAATACGCTAAGAAAACACATCCTGTACACTGAAATACACATTGTCTTGCACAGATATACAACGGCAATTGTAGGGCATGACATGTAAAGTAGGCCCACCGCTACGGTGTTCCAACTTTACCACTCCCTATTCGCCGCATCGCGGCTCAAGGGCGTCCTGCTCTGCGAGGCTACCAGGCTACCGCCTGTATGGAGAGCTATATGAAAGTTACTCAGACTAGAAAAAATAGTACGCCAATAAAAGTTTATTGTTTACCCGAAGAAAAAGTTCTCATCCAAGAAAATGCAGAAGCATCTGGATTAAGTGTTGCCTGTTTTGTTCGTAGAGTTGCAATGGGTTATCAGGTTGATTCTATCGTAGATATAAAACAGGTTAATGAACTTAGCCGAGTAAACGCTGATCTTGGAAGACTTGGAGGATTACTTAAATTATGGCTCGCAAATGATCCTCGAACAGTTGATTTTTCACCCACACTGATAAGAAGCTTGCTTGCGAAAATAGAATCAACTCGGCAAGAACTAAGGAACATTATGGATAAAATCTTGGATAAATAAATGTGTGGTTTCTTATATACCTGCGTCTGTTAACAGACAGAGTTTTAAAGATTACTAATCTGTTGAATAAGAGGTGAGAAAATGAATTTAATGTTCCGATTGGTTTCATCACAAATAGGGATTTTAGCCGCTAAAAAAGCTTTAATAGTTCCTTTCGTGGCGTCCGTCATGGCATTACCGGTGAAGGCCGGAATTCCCGTTATTGATGGCACCAATGTGGTTCAGACCACAATCAGCGCAGTTAACAACGTTCAGGCTGTGGCTAAACAAATCCAGCAGTACCAGACGCAGCTGCAGCAGTATGAAAACATGCTACAGAACACCGTAGCTCCTGCGGCCTATATCTGGGACTAGGCAAATTCAACAATTAATAAATTGTTGCAGGTGCAGGATACCCTTAATTACTACAAGAATCAGGCCGGGAGTCTCGATGCGTACCTGAAACGATATCAGGATGTTAACTACTACAGGACATCACCTTGCTTTAACAGCAATGTTAAATGTACCTCGTCTGAAATTAGCGCATTGCGTGAAGCTGAACAGAACAGTTCAGGGGCACGTAAAAAGGCCAATGACGCGCTATTTAAGGTAATTGACGAACAGCAGAACACCCTGCAGAGCGATGCTGATAACCTTGCAGATTTGCAAACTCAGGCAACCGGCTCACAAGGGCAAATGGAAGCTATTCAGGCCGCTACCCAGCTTGCCAGCGCGCAGACAAACCAGTTACTGCAAATCCGCTCGCTTCTGATAGCTCAACAAAACGCTGCGGCAACACTGGCACAGGCTCAGGCCGATAAAGAAGCCCAACAAATAGCTGCTGATGAGAACGTATTAGCTGAGCAGAACACACCAAGCCCGAAGCGAATTTGGTGAGGAACAACTGAATGAAAAATAAAATTATGATGGTTTTTATTACAATCATTTCAATCATTATATGTTCTTGCGAAAAAAAAGATAACGATTGCTCATCGATGCCGGATAATAAATTTGATGCACATAGATCCGATAAGTGTGCATTGCGTAGTAATAACAATCCAAGCCCTAAACGAGAATGGTAATCATGAAAATAGTAAGTTAGCTCACCTTTTTAGGTATCATAATTTTCTTTTCTATAAATGCCTATGCTGGTCAATTAGATAGTAGCGGACTACTTGATTCTTTATTAGATAAGTTTCAACAAGTAGCCAGTACATGGACAACAGTAATTGCTGACTATGCAAATTGGCTCTTCTGGGGGCTGGTATTAATAAGTATGGTTTGGACATTTGGTATGATGGCAATGCAAGGGGAAGGGTTGACAGGCGTACTTGCTGAAATAGTTCGCCTTTTTGCCGTCATTGGTTTTTTTTATTATCTTTTAATCAACGGCCCATCCATATCGCAATCCATAATTAATTCAATGAGGCAACTTGCAGCAAACGCTTTAGGAATAAGTACTGGTATTTCTCCCTCAAGCATAGTTGATATGGCGTTTGCGTTATTAACAAAGTCAGTTCAGCCGCATCAATTTGGTCGCCAATGATATCCACTATTATGATAACAGTCGCGATAATCGTTTTGGTAGTGATGTCCCTTATAGCGATAAATATGCTAATCATGTTGGTTTCTGCATGGGTGTTATGTTATGCAGGAGTTATATTGCTTGGATTTGGTGGTTCGAAATGGACCTCTGATATAGCAATTAATTACTTACGAACTGTTTTATCGATTGGCCTTCAATTATTCACGATGACATTAATTATTGGGATTGGACAATCATTTATAGATCAATACTTTTCTCTTATTAAAGATGATGTTCCTGATCTTAATAGTCTTATCGTTTTGCTTCTGGCGTCAATTATCCTGTTAGTATTAACGAATAAGCTACCACTGTTGTTATCAGGTGTTGTAGGAGGGGCTTCTTTACAAGGGATTGGTGGATTTGGGGCGGGTATGATTACTGGCGCTGCCGCTACTGCCATCAGCGGTGCTGGAGCAATGGCAATGGGGGGCACCAGCTCAAGTCAGCGGCGGAGCCTCTGCATTAAAGGCAGCGTTCGAGTCTGCGCAAGCTGCCATGGCCGAGGAATCTGGTTCAGGCGGTGGAGGCGGTTCCGGTGGAGGATTTGGCGGCGGGGAAGATACCGGTTCTGTAGATACTTCTGGAGGCCAACCCTCAGGCAGTTCCGGTGGTTCGTCAGCATGGAGCAGTTCAGTTAGCGCCAGCGGAGGAGGTCAGGGGTTTGCTTCATTCTCACGAGCTGGCCGCATGGCAAGCCATATGGGAAGCATCATGGCCAACGGAGCTGCTGAGTACCAGAAAATGAAGCGAAGTAGCGATTCTTCTCGTGTCCAACGGACTATTGGAGGGGAGTTGGCGACTCAGATACGTAAACAAACAGCTACTCGTCGGGATAACCGCGAACATGATGATTTTGTCGAAGATAGCTTATCCGGCAATGATAAATCTTGAATCAAGCGCGTCCGTTTATGGGGGAGCGCGAGCTGACGCTTTCAGTGAGCGAACTTTACTTCTGCAACTCAAAGGAAAAAATATGTCCAGAACTCCAGATTCACGGTTACGCCATGAGGGCTTTCGCAAAGCAGAGGCTTCCCTGAGACTTGAAGGAATGGACCCCAGTGGTACGCCTCTGTACGAGTCCGTTAAGGCGCGTATTATTTCAGGCGAGCTGACATATGAGCAGGGGCGTTCTGAGATTTTTACATACTACACAAAATCAGATACTGCCGGGCCTGTGACCGTGGGAGAAATGCTGACAGAGGAGTTTTTAAAACCGCTGAGCATGTCTCATGATGAACTGGCGGAAGCTATTGGTGTTTGCAAGCAGGATATTGAAGATATTATCTGTGGTTTGCGTTGTCTTACGGATGATGAGGCTCGCGTTCTTGCTGACATATTTGGTACTGATGAGGATTTTTGGAGCAATCTGCAGATGTTGCAAGATCGGAAGGAAGGACGGTAGAAATAATAACTCATATGCCGAGATATCCCAGCGCAGCGGGTGGTGAGAGTGCTGGAAAGGTACGTGTCGAACCGGGGGAACCACTTAAATAGAGGACACGCGTATTTCGGCTGACCCTGCGGGTTGCTCAGGTCTTCATTGATTCCATTTTCACCCTGATGGGCGTTCCGCTGCGCTGTCCGGAATAAGCTACTATTCCAGTTTTTCTCTTCTATCCTCATTTTATTCTAAGGCATCAGTTTTGACAAAAGCGTACTAGGTGATAAGTTTTTGGGAAATTACATGCAATGGGATAGACCACAGCGATGAAGTTTTAAGGTGGCAATAGAGATAATGAAAATCTTTATTGCCGGGATAGAACTATATCAACTCTAAATTTCTGAGTGAATCTTGTGGAAATATTTTACCCTCTGTACTCTTTTTGCTTATCGCGTAATTCACGATGCTTATCAAACTTTTTAAAAACAATAGGTTTGCCAATTTCCCTCAAATCAGCGCTCTCATTATCCTCAACAGCTTTTACGACTTCTTTAAATAATATACTTTCGGTGCTTAATGATGATTGATTAACCTGATAGGTATGATGTATTTCATTGTTATACCGTGTTATACCGATAATGGCTAATTCATTTGCGCCAATTTCCCTTGTTACAAGCTTGACAGAGTTATCATCAAATTCCATTTTGAATGTAAAGAGATGGTTTTTACCAGTTTTATAACAAGATAAGGCTACTATGAAATCACTTGCAAACCATTCCTTCTCAAATTTTTCATCAGTATTAAGGTAAAACTCAGTTATTATTTTCTCAATGCAATGTTTAACTAAGCTAACAAGAAATTCACTGCTTAACAGGTTATTGGCTGCCTCTCTGCAATCGATAAATACATCATCATCCCAGAGCGTGTTTTCAACTTCATTATTATCTTCACATCCCATGATTAGCTTGTAACCAGCCCCTTTTTGAGTGCCTGAGTGATAGTCATACTCCCCTTTGTCATAAGTATATTTTATTTGTCTTAAGTGGCCCTGTATAGAATTAATTATATGTTGAGATACTAAAGTGCTTCCGGCAAAAGCAATCATACAACGATGCCAGGACTCTGTTTCAAAATAGCGAACGATTTCCCCACTAGTATCAAAATCAGGAGCTCGTACAATAATTTCAAGCGGCATTATTTTTCTAAAGCTTGATGTCAATTTTACTGACATTCCTTGAGATTTAGTGGTTATGAGAGAGTCTCCACAAAAAACAATACTTCCATCTTTCTCGAAACCTGCAACAACTAATGTCATATTACCTCCTGATGTTCATGACTTTTCCACATTATATTTAGCAGGTTGATAATTCTAAGTAAATGCATATAATGAGATTGGTTTGAAAATTTTTTATTCATCACTTTTTGTTGATATCTTCTGGAGATATGTTGTATGTCTGATTTAAGTTCGGCAATAGTTCATTTAACAATGCGTTTTAACGAACAAACATTATCAACAGGGAGTGGCGTATTCTATAAAAGAGCTGGTCAATACTATGTTGTAACAGCATGGCATAATGTATCGGGTCGCCATACTGATTCCATGGAATGTCTTGACCAAAAGAATAATGCGGTTCCGAATAATATTCTAGTGTCTTTCAAATATCACATATTCGGTCAGGTAACAGTTAGGAATATCAGGTTGCCTTTATACGATGATACTAAAGCGCTTTACCATATTCATCCAGATAACTGGCCAAGAGTGGACGTAGTCGCAATACCTTTTGACGTAAACGGCTTGCATACCTCTGTAGGGTATTCTGGCTATGAGAAGATGGAGTTTGAATATTCACTTTTTGACGAAGAGGATAATTTAACAATTCATGCAATCCAGCAGTATCTCGTTGATGATGTTCTGGCAAAACGATGGATGAATTCGGCTAATGTTACTGATGAGGTGTTCATTCCGGGCTATCCTCACAATATAACAGATCAATTTTATAACCCGGTCTGGAAAAGAGCTACAATAGCTACGAATCCAGCATTCCAATGGCAAAACGCGAGAAAGTTTCTTATCGACAGTGCTTCAAGCAGTGGTATGTCCGGTGCTTCAGTATTTTATTATAATAATGCAGGGGATGTGAGTATTCTTGGTCACCACATTAACGTTGGTCGCATTGCTGCTATTCATGCTGGGATTTATGTTGGCAGAGTCGGTGTTACTGAGAAGGCGGACCCGCAGGTTGGGATTGTATGGCATGCGTCTGTTATTGATGAAATAATTGATGGGGAAGTTTTTGATTTTCATCCTGATGAAATTGAAATGGCGCGCAAGGATATCGAGGCGGTTATTAGAGAACACTTAAAGACGGCAAATGCCAAGGGTATAGAGAATATATTGAATGAGAATACTCCTTCTCGTCATTACGTTCATAGTCAGATTATGAAGGACATTAAAGGCAGAGCTAAACCCGGGGAATTGATGCAGCTTATTCTCGATGTAACAGCCGCTTATGATGGGCCTCTGGTTGAGGACAAAGGTTGACAGAGTCTACTCAATCAATACTGTTAGTCTGCCTGATTTAGTTAATGATGCGTTTTTTGTGTTCAGGAAATACCGCTATTCCAGCCTTACTAAGGGCATTTCTGACCGCAGGGATGCCTATGTTTTGCATGTTCTTTGTAGTGGCATGTTTAAACGAAAAGACCCTGCCCGGTAAGGCATTAACAATATTTCCTACCCGGTCTTCATTCAGTCGGGCGTTTACCTGATATGTTTTTAACCAGCCGTCGGGATCAAAACTAGGTTCGCAAATTACAATCACGCCTTTATTCGTAGCGAACGGTTGACGTTCGATGCCTGCCAGACGATCCGAAGATCTAGTTCGAAGTCGCTGGTCTGAAAGAAATTGAATAACTGCTGAGCGTTGTCGGGAAGCAAGTTCTGCTCAGTGGCATGCTGAAGCAGTGAGGAATACGAAAAACTCGTATTGATGGAAATGCTGGCACCGTTTCCGAGGAGAATTGTGCATCCGCAGTTTTAGACAATCGCTTCCCAAGGTATGATCTCAAACGGCATGTTGTCGTTCCTTGCTCAATTGAGCCGGTACATTCAAGGCTGTTGGATTCGCAGGAGATGGTTCTTGAGCAAGAACCAGCACATGTTGAGCGCGAATGAGCGGCCGAGCCGCGTCATCTGATCTTCTGGGATGCCCATCGGGCGGTGAGCGCCCGGACTTAGAAAACCGAACACGCCAGCCAGCCCTTTTTTCTCCTCGACCGTGATCTCGCCGCTGCTTCGCAGGAACGCAAGCACTTCGCCCCACTTCGATGGGTTGTAGGTGGCTGGTGTCGGCTGCTGTGAGGCGTTATGGGCAGCCACGTCACCGGCCAGCGTCTCCAGCGCCACGCGGGCATTCACGAGCGACGCGTTGTAGTCGGGTGGTGTCGACCGGAACGCGCCAGCCGAGTCATTGATCTTGGCGATGATTTCCTGCGCACGGGGAGCCCCCGACTTCTGCAAGGCGTCGATCAAGTCATCCTCTAAGGGCGCCGCATCGGTAATCGATGGATCAGTTTGAACCAGCTTCTTGTCCTTGATGATGTAGCCGTCTAGCAGTAGGCACTGCGTCAGGTCGTGCAATCGCTCATCGAAACGATACTTAGGATTAACCCTAGCCCGCAGATCGCCTGTTGTCGCAACGACCTCGGCCAGCGCCAGCATGAGCGTGCGGTCATCGAGATCACGTAGCGTGTTCAGTAAACCGTATAACAGTTGTCCGTGGGGCAAGGATAAGTGTTGCACCCCGTACTTGCCCAAAAGCACGATTGAATTTATGGGCTCTTGCAGTTCCATGAATTGCGCTAACGAATAGCGGGTTCTTTGTCCTATCATCCTTTTTGCTTCTCGCATATTTCAGAGAGGTAGTGCGGCCTTTATGTGTGCTTCCCGATAGCTCCGAAACTCCCGCTATTCAAGCGCATACTCAGAATTCAACCACCACCAGTCCGATAGTTATCCAAATCTGATACCAAACAGCCCACCGTCCTCCGTAGCATCGGTCAAACGTGTTGGAAGCACATGGTCATTAAGGTCGAAGCCACCGATGGTTTCCTTGAAAGCGTCGTCCTCATTCATCGTCACGATGTATTGAAAGCCAAGCTCTTGGGCGATCTCTGAGCCAAGACGCAAAGCGCTAATGACTTGACGTCCGTCAACGCCATCAAACAGATGGCTATCATGGATCAGAAATCCCGGTCCCATCTGCCGTTTGGCGCACAAGCGCATAAGCATCATGTCGAAGCAGAATATCTGCATATTCTTGATGCCTTTGCTGCGCTCACCTTGCATCGGAAATTTGAAAATTGGTCCGTTGGAGGTTTCATCGACCGTCATACTGCCGGCCGATTCATACAAGCGTTGCGAAGTTTCCTCAAAGGCGACGATGGCTTCGGCCAATCGGTCTTTCTGCTCAGCAAAGTCACGTCGCAGTCGAATAGTGAGGCGATTGCGCTCTATGTCCAGCTCGTTCTTGGTACCTTCGAGCTGTTCTGCAGCTTCGAAACGTTGCCTCAACGATTCCACTTCGGATTCCAGCCGGCCCAGTTCTCCTTGCAACTTGAGAAACTGTTCGAGAGCACCATGGCTCTTGAGAATTCCAAGGATTTCGCCACGACGTTGGTCGAGCTGTGCTTTCTTACTGTCACGAAGCTCGATACGCAGCTTGGCAGCTTCGAGTTCGCTGGACAGATAGTCCTTGCGATTGCGCACCACTGAGTCGTGAAAGCTCTTCACGTCTTCATAGCGGCGTTTAACCAAGCCGGGAAGCACGATACCTGCCTCTTGATAGACAGCTTGAAGGTCTTCATGGTCCGGAGGAATCTCGGAGGCGAGGGCGTTTTCCAGATCACGAATAGCCGAGAAGTCGATGGTGTTGGCGTTGGCCAAGTCGTTGAGCTCGCGGGTGAGCGTTGCGCCCTCGACTTCCAGCTCCCGGTATTCCGGCAACACCTGGAAAGTCTCAACTTCCGCATGAAGCTTCTTGAGACGGGCCTCCTGAATGGTTAGCTCTGTGCGCAAGTCTGCGACTTTGCCGATGATTGAACCGAAGGCACCGTTGCCAGCCGCTTTCTTCAGCTCTTCGAGAGTCTTTTCCCGATCGCGTACAGCTTGCCAATCTCGGGCAATCTGCCAGTCCAGTCCGAGTAGGAACATTAGCGCCATCTGCATGTCGCCAGTTCCCTGCATCGTAGCCTGTTTTTCTGGCGTCATGAAGGCGCCGCTCGCCTGTCGGCGTACAAAGTAGGCAAACAGCGACCGGAATGAAGGCGGCTTGCTGCCTGCAGCTTCAAGGCTGCTCAGGCCAAACATTTGTTCGCCGAGGAACGTACACCACTCGGTGGCCGAGAACTTGACCTTCGCGGCAGGCGGAGCTGTAACGAAAATTTTGGCTTTGGAACCACCACTGCGCTCGACGACCGTTCGTTCCGAATTCAGATCGAAGTCCATGCCGAAGGTGTGTTCGGCCAGCTCCGGGGTGCGGAAAATCGACTCTGGACCGGCATCGGCACCGAGCAGAAAATGTACCAACTCCACAAAACTGGTTTTGCCGGCACGATTTCGTGTTTGCTTGGTGGATGCTCCCTCAGTTTTTTGAGCGAGCAGCACATTCAGGCCGGGCTTCAGATCTCCAAGATTTTTGAAGCTAGGTAGCGTGCTGAAAATGTGATGAATCACGCTCTTCTCCTGGCCACAAGGCCGCTTTCTAGTTCGATGGTTCCAAGTGTATATAGAAGGTCGAGGGAGAGCAAAAACCAGTCGTAGGTGATTCGCCGAGGCGTTACGGTTAAGCCTGTATCGTGTCTGTTCAATTCATCCCAAAGTGCGGAGACAGTTTTTGGACGAGCGAGGAACGTCAAAACACGCGCACCGACAGTCAGAAGAGCACGCTCCTGAGGCAGATGTTTAGATGGCAGGATCATACAGTCCCCACAGTTTGAGCATCTTCAAAAATTTCGCATTTGTCGAACAAGTAAGCCATTACGGCTAACACGGCCGCCTTGTGAGCAGGCGTGGTATTCATAGTACCCCCAGCCCATGCTTCTAAGCGGCCGAATATTTCATCTGGATGAAGTTGAGGAGTTCCATCCCGCAGCCCCTCATATTTGCTCTTGAAAGCCTGTGCGATCTGCTCGCCGTAGGAAGGATTCTTCCAGCTATTAAAGAACTGCGCAACGAGAGGAGACTTCTGCATACCTATCTTCAGGAAGTCTGCAACAGCTTGAGATAGAAGGTTTGCTTCGATCTTTCCGCGCGAAACATCTTTCACATCGCTCGCAGTAGGGATGGGGGTGATGCTAATGTGAGTGAGCACTGCAGCTAAGTCGCCGAAGCCCAGATTTATATTTGCTTCCATTGTTAACGAAGGGCCAAACCAAGATTCGAGATCCTGAAGTTTTAGTTGACGGAACTTCGCCAGCATTTCCTCGTACCCACAATGTCCTATCTTAATCAGCGGGTTGTCCTGAGCTAGTTTGGCTAAAGCTTCAATAATGTGCGGACCTAGCCGCCCATCCGGTGCGTTATGGACGAAGGTCCATTCATTGAAATAATCTTCCCAGTACTCCTTGGCCCCTTCGAAGTCTTCGTTGATCTTCTTGATGGCCTCAGCAGCGCTTAAATCATTAGGGGCATAGCTCTGGAACAGTATTCGAGCGGAAGGCAGATATCCGTCGTTTTTCCGGTCCCCAACATTGCCCCAAGGCCGACATGCCATGAAGTCGTTGGGATGTGCCTTCGACATCAGCTTCTCAAATAAACGTTGAAAACCGTCCCCCTTAGATTCTAAGAAGGCAATGCGGAAATCCTTTTCGTAGTTGAGTTGTTGTATGCGATCCATACGCTAGGCTCTGACCCTATGTTTTTGAAATTCTTCAGGCTGTCGCTCATGGCTTCCTGAAGCTGCGGTAAAGGTGCACACGATTGATATCAAGGGGAAAAAATTTGTCGGCCGCAATTAGTATGAATTGCATGAGAATGGCACCCGGGGCAGATATGCCCATTAATACCAATACGTTTGCGGCTTCCTCTTTAAATGCTCATCAATCCGAGTGCGAATGACATACTCAATGCTTGCCATAGCACATTTTGGGCTTTGTTGTCGTTAGATTTTGCTTCATTTGCGTATAGATGTCATTTGATTTTTGACGCAGACTTACGAGCATTGTGGCATCGATGGGTGTGGATTATTACTCGCTTCAAACGTGCTGTATCGCGCCAATTCAGCTTCATCACTGGCTCCCGCTGCCCCTCGCAGTCCAGCATTATGCTAATGTGTTTCGCCATAATGGGAGTTGCATACTGGCGTAACCTCTAGCTTCAAACTGTGGAGGCTTGGGCTATGTCGCTCCTTGGCTCTAACTCAGGAACAAAATTTTTTTCGCCGTTCTGGTATTTTCAATGGTATTTGGATTTAAATCACACTCAATCAACTGATTTATATTGGTTTTATCTTATGGTTAATAATTGAGTGGGAGTAACATCAGGTCCTTCGGGGACTATCACGGGCTATCGAAAAGTTGCCGTAAGGTGTTTATTTGTAAGAAAAAACATCATGACGACGATCGGTGGCTATCGCCAGCCAGCTGAACAGGCTGGCGGTGAAACTGGCGGTAAGAACCGAGGGCCGGATTAAGACCATCCCATTCACTATCCAGCCCAAACCCATCTTTAACGGTAAAGGTCTCTCCGGGAAAGCCTGTTTTATGCGGCTTTCCCGCCATCAGCAGATCTCCTGGCCCATGAAAACTGATCAACGCCAAAAAGGCCGTCGCTCAGGGGCGCGAGCGTTTCGTGGCGAGTCTGCCGAAGGCGAGGACGAAGCATAGCCTGAACAGGCGCGACTCAATGGCTGTTACGTTCGATAGCTTCCGCCCGAGCGTAGCGCCGCGGTGAAAAACCAGTCACGCGTTTGAACGCGGTGTTGAACGCGTTTTCCGATTCATAGCCCAGGGCGTTTGCAATCGTTATAAGAGGCTCGCGACCGCCTGTCAGTAACTCCTTTGCAAGCATCATGCGCCACTGAGTCAGGTATTCGATAGGCGTTTGCCCAACCCTTTCCCTGAACCGCTGGGCGAAGATTGACCTCGAAAGCCCGGCCCGCCCCGCCAGTTCTGCAAGTGTCCATCGATGCCCCGGCTTTGCATGCATCGCTTCGATCGCTCTGCCAAGGCAAGGATCGGCAAGCGCATACAGAATACCCACGCGATCACCAGCCTGACGTGAAAGGTGGAGTCGAAACGCTTGCAAAAGCATCAGATGAGCCAGGTGCCGTGCGGCGAGCGTTCCACCGGGCCTTCCATTCTGCATTTCTGTCATCATCTGCGTGATGCACCAGCGCATTGCCGCTCTGTCCTCTGCTTCGTGTAAATGAATCAGCGGGGGCAGTGTGCCGAGTAGTGTGCCGGACTTGCGGGTGTCTACCTCGAAGCGTGTGCCAATAAAGGCGAAGCTGCCTCCGCCTTCGTGAACTATCACATCCCCCGGGCGCGCGTTGGCAAGTACGACGTGCGCCTCAATCGGATCTATTCCTAAGTCGCTCGCCAGCACGAAGGGGCGCCCGCTGGGGAGGATGAGGCAATCGCCCTCAGTCAACCTCACTGCGGCATCCATGCCCACTACCTTCAGCCAGCAGGCACCGGCTGTGACGACATGGCATTTAATGGTTCCCGGGCGATTTCCAAATCGGATCGCCCATTCACCACCGATATCAAGTCCCGCAGTCAGGTAGCTCTCTGGTCTGAGTATTTCGAGAATGTCAGATAACGGATCCATAGAAAATCCGGACGATGGCGAAGAAATAAAGGACGAATAATCGTATATCGTCTGGGGGCAGCAGGGTATTGTTTTTTTTTCACCTTAAGAGGATCGCAGAATGATCGTCGTTACCACGCCCACCGGCAACATAGGTGCCCATGTCGTCCAGCTCCTGCTGAACGCCGGCGAACCGCTGCGCCTTATCGTGCGCGATGCCAGCAAACTAACGAAGGCGGTACGCGAAAGCGTCGAGATCGTGGAGGGTTCGCACGGCGACGCCGCGATAGTTGATCGGGCGTTTCGGGGCGCGGACGCTGTCTTTTGGCTATGCCCGCCGACGCCAGCTCCGACCCCTGCAGCAGCTACGATCGATTTTGCCCGACCCGCCGCTGACGCGCTGCGCCGGGCCGGCGTCGCCCACGTCGTTGCAGTTACAACGCTTGGTCGCGACACGTCCTGGGAGCACAGCGCGGGCAATGCCACCGGGTCGATCCAGATGGTCAATCTGTTGCGCGAAACCGGGGCCGCCGTGCGTGGCATCGCACTGCCAGCCTTCATGGATAACGCGCGGCGTCAGGTCGATGCCATTCGTCAGGGGAAGATGTTCGGACCGATCGATCCCAACAAGAAACTGCCGCACACCGCCGCATGTGATAGCGCCGCTGCCGCCGCTGCGCTGCTGATCGATCGTTCCTGGTCGGGACAGCAGGATGTGCCGGTTCTCGGGCCCGAAGAGCATTCTTACGCCGAACTCGCCGCCATCATCTCTGACGTTATTGGATCGGAAGTCCGCTATGTGCACCAGTCGTACGAAGCCTACAAACAAGCCGCGATTGAAAGAGGGTTGACGCCGGCTTTCGCGCAAGGCTATGTCAACATGCTACGCGCGAAAGAAGAAGGCATGGACAACGTGGCATCCCGCGCGACGGCCATCATCGGTCAGACCAGCTTCCGCCAATGGGTCGAAAACGAGTTGAAACCCGCAGTTGTAAGGGGAAACTGAAACGGTCACCAGGCCGCTGCCTTCGCTACAACCGCGCCGCCTGTTGTTCAATAAATTCCCTGAACCACTGCTGGGCGGGATGCGCGTCGCTGCGCCGGTGCCAGATCAGGTTGAACACCATTTCGGGCAACGACAGCGGGGGAGGGAACAGTACCAGCTGGCGACTGGCCTGCGCATGCAGCGCCACGCGCTTCATCACGGTCGCCGTCATGTGGGTTTGCGCCACGATAGACGGCACCGTAAACATTTGCTGGACCGTCAGCCCCAGCCGGCGCTTTTTACCCTGCTGCGCCAGCACCTGATCAACCAGGCCGTACAGTTCACCTTCCGGCGAGACCAGAATATGCGGCAGCGCCAGGTAGCTCTCCATATTCATGCCGCGTCTGGCCGCCGGATGGTTGCTGGCGACGATGGTGACGAATTCGTCGCGCAATACCGGCCGGGAGATGATGCGGCTATCGCTGTGGGTAGGCATGACGCCGATAGCGACATCAATCGCGCCGGCATCTAACAAATCGACCGCGTGATCGCGGTTGGTAAACGCCTGCACATTCAATGACACGCCGGGGGCGGCGTCCTGTAGCGCCTGCATTAACGAAGGCAGCAACACGAAAGCCGGATACTCCGACACGCCCAGTTTGAAGTTTATTTGCGCTTTTTCCGCTGCAAACGCGGGCTTTGCCACCAGCGTCGCTTCGAGCTGGCGCAACGCCCCGGCGATGGGGCCGGACAGATCGCGCGCACGCGCAGTCGGCAATAAACCCTCCGCGCTGCGCATGAACAGCGGGTCACCGAACAGGGTGCGTAACCGTGACAGTGCCGCACTCATCGCCGGCTGGCTGACGCCCACCTGGGTTGCCGCCCGCGTGACGTTGCGCTCGTTCATCAGCGCGTCAAAAGCCACTAACAGATTGAGATCGATGCCATGAAAATCCATACGGCAAATAATCACTCATATTGAATATTTGTTGGACGAATTGTAGGGCGCTGCGCAAAATTCCACAACCAACCCTCACCTGAAAGTGAATAACGATGAATCCAGCAGCAGAATACGTACAACGGCTCAAAATTGAACGACAGGCGGTAGAGACGCTCTATCAGGCCTTCAGCGACAACAACCCCGATCTGGTCGATAGCGTGCTGGCACCGTCATGGGAAGACATTCCGCTGGCGCCGGGACAGGCGCACGGGCCGGAAGGCATCAAGCCGATCATTCGCATGCTGGCGCAGGCTTTTCCGGACGTGCAGATCGTGGTGCATGACATGATTCAGGAACCGGGCCGCATCGCGGCGCGGGCGGAAATCAGCGGCACCCATCTCGGCGAAATTTTCGGTATCGCGCCGACTGGTAAGAAAGTGAGCTTCCGTCTGCATGAGTTCCATGCGCTGGAGGACGGCCGTCTGATCACCACCTGGCACATGGAGGATTGGTTTGGCCTGTTCCTCCAGCTTGGCCAGTTTCCGCCACAAGCCTGAATCAGACCGGAGAGTTGATAATGAAAGCAGCATTGATTGATACGTTTGGCACCGCCGATGTGCTGACGATTGGCGAACGTCAATTACGCGCCGCCAGTCCGGATGAGGTGACGGTGCAGGTTGAAGCGGCGAGCGTTAACCCGCTGGATGTGAAAATCATCTCAGGGCACATGCAGCAGGTTTTCCCGGTGGACCTGCCTTACGTGCCGGGCATGGATTTCTGCGGCGTGATTACAGCAGCTGGCGAGCGCGTTAGCCATTTAAAACCGGGCGATCGCGTATTCGGGCGCACGCCACCTGGCGCAGGCGGGGCTTTTGCACAAAGCCTGGTGATCGCCGCCGATGACGTATGCCTTGTCCCGGCAGCGATGAGCGCCGAACAGGCCGCGGCGCTGCCTACCGCGTTTGGCTCCGCGCAGCAGGCATTGTTCGATGTGGGCCAGTTGCAGCGCGGCGAGCGCGTGCTGATTCACGCCGCAGCGGGCGGCGTCGGCAGCATGGCCGTCCAGCTGGCGCATCAGGCGGGCGCTTATGTCATCGCCACGGCATCGGCGAAAAACCACGCGCTGGTGACCAGTCTGGGCGCCGATGAGGTGATTGATTACCGCACGCAGGACTTCGCAACAACGCGCGATATCGACCTGGTGATAGACAGCGTCGGCGGCGAAACGCTGAGCCGCTCCTGGTCCGTGCTGCGCGCCGGCGGGCGCATTGCCACGCTGGTAGAGTTTGGCATCACGCCCGTCGGCGGCCATCACGGCGAGTTTGTCTTCTTCGCCAGTGCGACGCCGTATCTTGCCCGGGCGAGCAGCCTGTTCCAGGCGGGACAGTTACAGGTCATCACCGACGCTATCTTTTCGCTGGATGATGCACGCTCCGCACTGGAGAAGGTGGCGACCGGCCATGCGCGCGGCAAAGTGATTATCCGCGCCAACCCTTAACGCCCGGCGTCATGTCGCAGTAAAAACGCGCCCGCTACCCCGCGGGCGTTTGTTTACCGGTCTGTCGCAGGGGATAAGGATGTGCTAATAATCTGGCGTTAACGGCAGAGGCTTCAGGAGGAAACGTGCTGTTTAATTTCAGAGCCGCGGGCAAGCGCGCACCACCTGGCAAACGCTCGCTGACATCTATCATCATTCTCTATCTTGTGATGCTGTGCGGTACGGCTTTTCTCGCGTTTCTGCCGCTGATCTGCGCGATAGGCGCGGGATATGTCGCCAGTCTGGCGGGCTGCCAGCTGGACGAAGGCAACGTGCATCCCTGTTACATCCTGGGAGAAGATCGCGGCCAGTTGCTGTATGAATTAGGCGTCATGGGCTGGTTCCTGCTCGGCACGATTCCCCTGGGTGGGATACTGTTTTTACTCGCGACGCTCACCTTCATCGTTCAGCTGGTGGGCTATTACCGGCAAACACGCGCTGAGGGTAATCGGTAATTTGCGTCAGGACTGTTCCGCACAAATCTCCAGGCAAAACCCGAGAAATGCCTCCACCGCCGCCGGGGCCAGACGGCGCGAAGGCCGGATGATAAACAGCGGATAGGTTTCGTCAGGCCAGTCGGGGAAAAGTTCGACCAGTTCACCGCTGGCGATCAGATGTTGCACGCTCAGTGCCAGCACCTGGGCTACGCCGGCACCGCCGACGCACGCCTGTACCATTAAATCCGGATCGGTGGTGGTCAGATGGCCGTGGGTGGCGACCGTCAGTCGCTGCGTGCCACGATGAAACTCCCAGCTAAAGGGCTTATTGCTGCGCGGATCGATGTATTGCAGACAATTGTGCTCAGTCAGCTGCTGCGGCTGCGTCGGGCGGCCACAGCGCGCCAGATAGTCCGGGGCGGCCACCGTCAGGACGCGCGATTGTAACAGCAGGCGTGAGGTCATAGTGGACGGCGGCTGCGGCCCGAAACGCACCGCCACATCAATACCTTCTGCCACCAGATCGCCCACATCGGGCTGCTGCAAAATCGTCAGTTCCAGATGCGGATAACGGGCACGCAGCAGCGGCAGCTTTGCCGCCAGCACATAGCGGGAAAACAGCGGATTGAGGCTCACGCGCAGCGTACCGCGCACCGTCACGGCGGCGCCGGAGACGTAGTTTGCTGCTTCTTCAATCCCTTCCAGATGCGGCGCCGCCCGCTCATACAGGCTGGCACCTTCGCTGGTGAGATGCAGGGTGCGGGTGGTGCGATCCAGCAGGCGCACGCCGAGACGCTGTTCCAGTCGTGAAATCGCCCGGCTGACGCCCGAGGCGGATAACCCCAGCACCTCACCGGCGCGGCTGAAGCTGCCGGCTTCAACCACGGCTGCCAGCACGCTCATGCCGGATAATAGTCGGCCATCAAAACTCATCCTGTTCTCCATCTTTGATTTTTAGCAAAGATCATTTGCCTGAGCCTACCTTTATCAAAAATGCGCTGCAACTTATTGTGTGCCCCGAAACGCGACCGGCACTGAACGCCGGATTCCTGATCTCTTTTGAGGAGAATGTTATGACTGTACGGCGCACCCTTTTTAAAGGCGGCACTATCCTGACGCTGGACGCCAGCGTGCCCGACCTCGTCTGTGGCGATGTGCTGATTGAGGACGATCGTATCGCCGCCGTGGGGGAAAACCTTTCCGCCGACGATGCGCAGGTGATTGATGCCCGCGGCCATATCGTGATGCCAGGCCTGGTGGATGCGCATCACCATATGTGGCTGGGTGCGATGCGCCGCCTGATGCCCAACGTTGACGACCTGTTTGTCTATATCGATGTGGTGGCAGAAACGCTCGGCGCGCATTACCGTCCGCTGGATATGTACCTCAGCACCCGGCTGACGGCGCTGGCATGCCTGGATGCCGGCATCACCACGGTGATTGATGCCTGCCACAGTTCACGCAGTCCGGCGCATACCGATGCGGCGCTCGATGCGCTGCAGGAGAGCGGGATTCGTGCGCTGCACATGGTTGGCGCAGCAATGGATAAGCAGGCTTCCAGCGATCATCTGCCGGGCGATCTGGCCCGTCTCGCCAGCCGCTGGAATCACGCCGGCAGCCGTGTGCAGGTTGGCCTGTTTGGCCAGCTCAACCTGGCGTGGTGGCGCGTGGCGCGCGAGCTGGATATGCGCATTCTCACCGAGTTTATTGGTGACCTGGCGCAGCTGCCGGCGGAGTTTGCCGAACCCGGCTTGCTGGGTCCGCACAACATTTTCAACCACTGTACGCGCGTACCGGCGCACACCTGGCAGCAGCTGGCGGACGCGGGCGTCAACATTACCGTGAATCCGCGTTCGGATGCGCTGTTTGGTTTCGACGACGACAGCTTTGCCTGGCAGCAGGCGGTCGATCGCGGAATGACGCCGGCGCTTGGTATCGATCTCGATACCGCCTTCGGCAGCGATCTGTTCGGTGAAATGCAGGCGCTGTTTAACCAGCAGCGCTCAGCGATGCGCTATCGCCGCTTCCGGGGCGAAAGCGACGTACCGGCACCGATTAGCGTGGAAGCCGTACTGCAGTCGGCAACGATTAACGGCGCGCGTGCGGCCGGGCTGGAGCAGCAAACGGGCACGCTGACGCCAGGTAAACAGGCCGACGTGATTATGCTGCGCACCGATGGTATCGGCGTTTTCCCGCTGACCAGCGTGACGGCAACGGTGGTGCAGGCGGTGCAACGCGCCGATGTTGATACCGTGATGGTGGCGGGTGAACTGCGTAAACGTCATGGTCAGTTGCTCAACGTCGATGTGGCACAGCTGAACGCGGAAATCACCGCTTCGCGCGACTATCTGCTGAATGCCAGCGGCTATCACCATCCTTTGTTTGCCTGATTTTCCGCAGCGCGGCGGCCTGCCGCGCTGTCTGTTCATTTATGGAGGCTGTTATGTCTGCATTAAGCGCGCAGGCTGAAGCTGCGCATTTGTCGCGACCGGCGACCGGCGTGATTGCCGCGCTGTTTTGCGGTTATCTGGCGGTCGGCTTGCCGCTGCCGGTAATCCCGCTGTTTATCCATCAGCATCTCGGTTTCAGCAACCTGTGGGTCGGGCTGGTGATCGGGATACAGTTTGTCGCCACCGTGCTGACGCGCGGTTACGCCGGTCAAGTGACCGATCGCGTTGGCGGTAAGCGCTCGGCGCTGCAGGGCGCGGCGGTGTGCGCGCTGGCTGGCGTGCTTTACTGGCTGGCCGCACTGCCGGGCTTTTCACCGGCGGTCAGTCTGGCGCTGGTGATTGCCGGACGGCTGGCGGCGGGCATGGGCGAAAGCCAGTTCGTCACCGGCTGCGTGGCCTGGTCAATCGCCTCGGTCGGGCCACAGCGTGCCGGTCTGTCGATGTCCTGGACCGGTATCGCCATGTTTGCCGCGCTGTCGCTCGGTGCCCCTGCCGGTATGATGCTGTATCAGCACGTCGGCTTAGCGGCGGCAATGCTGGCCTGCATCGCGGCTCCGCTGCTGGCGTCGCTCATCGCCACGGCTGCCAGCGGTTATCGCGTGGTCGGGGGAACACGTTTGCCGTTCTATCGGGTGATTGGCCGCATCTGGCGTGAAGGCTGTGGCCTGATGCTGCAGGGCGTCGGACTGGCCGGCCTGACGGCCTTCGCCTCGCTCTACTTCGCCGCGCGCCACTGGCAGCTGGCCGGCTGGGTGATGACCTCGTTTGGCGTTGGTTTTATCGCCGTGCGCCTGGTGCTGGGACATCTGCCGGATCGCATTGGTGGCTACCGCGTGGCGGCTTATTCACTGCTGGTGGAGGCGCTGGGGCAGATGCTGCTGTGGTTTGCGCCTGACGAAACGCTGGCACTCACCGGCGCGCTGATTACCGGTCTTGGCTGTGCGCTGATCTTTCCCGCCCTTGGCGTGGAAGCGCTGAAGCGCGTGCCGCCAGCCAGTCGCGGCAGCGCCATGGGTGCCTTCGTTGCTTTTCTCGACATCGCTTATGGTATTTCCGGACCGATTGCCGGTGCCATCGCCAGTCACTTCAGCTATGCCGCCGTCTATCTGTTTGGTGCGGCCTGTGCGCTGCTCGGTGCGCTGCTGGCGCTGACATCGCGCGCCGCTTCACTTCACGCTTAAGGAGTTTTCCATGTCACGTATTTTTATTTCCGGTTCATCCATGGGCGGTGCTGGGCACCCGACGATCTTGATCAGGCGCATCGTACCCAGATGTGGTTAGCCAGCGCCGATATCAGTGGTATCGCCCTGCCTGACTAAGGAAAAATCAGCTGACCGGGCACCGCAACGCATTTTTTGTCCACCGCATAGTTGGTGAATACAGACGCTGCCGTTTCGGCGCATCATGGCGGGAGCGTTTTTTCACCACCGGGATGTCCATGCATGTTGCCTGTTAAAGCTGTTTTACTCTCTTTTCTCTGTGTGGTGTTACTGTCGCTGGCGGCCAGCCTGGCGCAGGCGACGCGCAGCGGTGAGTTCACCACCGAACGCGGCGGCTGGGCGACGGCGCGGCGTGATTCGGCCGGGCTGGCACCGGATCCGCAGCGCTTCGCCAGTGAGGCGATTGTGCAGGTGTATGCTGCGCCGACCTACGGCTGGAAAGGCGCGGTGGCGGTGCATCCGTGGATTATCTTTAAGCGCGCCGGAGAAACCCGCTACAACCGTTATGAGGTGATCAGCTGGGGCAGCGGCGATAAAGTGCGGCGCAACAGCAATCTGCCGGACGGCTACTGGTACGGTGCGCGTCCGCGTTTGCTGGTGTCACATCGCGGTGCGGCTGCGCAGGCGATGATCCCGCAGATTGAAGCGGCAATTCAATCCTATCCGTGGCCCAACACCTATCATGCATGGCCGGGCCCCAACAGCAACACCTTCCTCGCTCACATCGGTCGTGAAGTGCCGGCGCTGAAGCTTGATTTGCCCGCCAATGCCATCGGTAAGGATTTCCGTTCGCTGCTGCATCCGCTTGGCCTGCCGCCATCCGGGCGCGGCGTGCAGCTGTCGCTGCTCGGCGTGCTGGGCGTCACGCTGGGTGCGGAAGAGGGCGTGGAGGTAAATCTGCTGGGACTGAATCTGGGGCTGGATTTCACCCCGCTGCGTCTGCGGCTGCCGTTTATCGGCGGGGTAGGGCAGGATAATTTACAGAAGGATAAGCCCTGAAACAGCGCCGCGCCGCGACAGCATCGGTTCGCGGGCGGCGCGGGCTCGCAGCCGTTAACAGACGCCGAAATCCCCGTCTTCATGATAGAGATTGACGCTGTCGGCCTTCACCTCGATCTCTTTTTTGATCGGATCGTCAACGCGGGCGCACCACAGCGTATCGCCCGCAACGCGCAACACCTGCATTTTTGGACCACCAGTTTTCGCCTGCACAAAATCATCCACGTTAAACATCACTGCTCTCCAGCTGATTAGGGATCAACGCTGATTGTAGCTGCGCTTTAGTGGCCGTGCAGCAGAAACAGCGTGGCCAGACCGAGGAAGATAAAGAAGCCGCCGGTATCGGTGATGGCGGTGATCAGCACGCTGGAGCCGACCGCCGGGTCGCGTTTGAGTTTGGTCATAATCAGCGGAATCAGCACGCCCATCAGCGCCGCCAGCAGCAGATTCAGCACCATCGCCAGCATCATCACGCCGCCCAGTTGCAGGTTGTCGTACATCAGCCAGGTCACGCCGCCCATGATGCCGCCCCAGAACAGGCCGTTAAGCAGCGCCACGCCGAGTTCGCGCGCAATCAGAAACGAAAAGTTGCCGGGTTCAACCTGATGCAGCGCCAGCGCGCGCACGATCATGGTGATGGTCTGATTGCCGGTGTTACCGCCAATGCCGGCGACAATCGGCATCAGCGTGGCCAGCGCCACCAGCTGCGAAATGGTGTCCTCAAATAGGCCAATGACGCGCGAGGCGATAAACGCCGTACACAGGTTGACGGCCAGCCAGGTCCAGCGCTTTCTCACCGCTTTGCGCACCGGTGCAAACACGTCCTCGCCCTGGCTGATGCCGCCCATCTTACGGATGTTGCTTTCGTTCTCTTCGTTCACCAGGTCAATCACATCTTCCACGGTGATACGACCAATCAGCTTGCCTTTGGCATCGGTTACCGCAGCAGAAATCAGGTTATAGCGTTCGAAGGCGCTGGCGGCCTCTTCCGCTTTGTCATCCAGCTGGAAAGTGGTGGGGCGCGCGTTCATCACCTCAGCCACCAGCGTTTTAGGTTTGTTGAGCAGGATATCGGTCAGCGCCAGTTCACCCAGCAGCTGATTGTGTTCGTCGGTGATGAAGATTTTATCGGTGCCGTCCGGCATGCTTTTGCGCTTGCGCAGAAAGCGTTGCACCGTCGCCAGCGTCACGTCTGAGCGCACGGTCAGGATATTGAAGTCCATCACCTGGCCGACGCGATCGCGATCCAGCTCAATCACGTCCAGCAGCCGGGCGCGCAGGCTGGGGTCGAGCGTAGTGAGCAGGCGGCCGGTGAGATCGCGCGGCAGGTAACGCGCCAGATAGACCTGATCGTCAATATCCAGCGGCTCGATGGCGCGCAGGATTTCGCGGTCGGTCATCTCTTCCGTCAGGCTGGCCCACACGGTTTCGGAGGCCTCCACCAGCACGCGACCGCGCTGCTCGTAGGGCACCAGCCGCCACAGTGCCAGACGCTCCTCTTCCGGCAGCGCTTCGAGAATGTCCGCCAGGTCGGCCGCGTGCAGCTGCGGCAGTTCATGCTCCAGCTGCTGACGCCAGCCGGTGATTTTGCGCAGTTCGGCGGCATTGAGGTCGACGGATTTATCCAGCAGCACATCGACTAAATCGTGCTCGCTGAGCAGAAGGTGCAGAATTCGCTGGCGGGTTTCTGATAGTTGTTGTGCGTGCGAAGCAGACATAACGCGTCCTTTGTGTCTGTAAAGTCAGGTCAAAGTGTAGCGCGTTGCGGGTAAAGTGGGCGTAACAAGCAGCATTGCCGCGGCGGACAATGTGATGGCAGAGCGACGATGACCCGCAAATTCCTTAGCGCGTCTCGCTGGTGCTCAGTGTGACCGGTTCAGGTGCGGCTTTCTTTTGCTGATGATGCTCAATGGCACCGGGAATAATGAAAATCAGACGGCCAACCAAAATAAAGAAACTGATCAGCAAAACGATGCGGGTCATGGTACCGGTTTTGGGACGTCTTCGTGCAGAGATGGCGCTATTCACGCGGGGTGGTTCCTGTCAAAGCCCGGCTGGGCGGTGGCAACATTTAGTCACAACCCGACCGGGAGGTCAACCGCTGCGTGAAAAATGAGCAGAAAAGGTTAAGGTTGCTTTGATCGATATCAGCCGCCGGGCGAAGCGTGCGTCATCGACTCAGCAGGGGTGTCATTGATGGCGACCGAAAGCCGCATGATGTGACTCATGCCGGTTAGCCTTTGAATTGGTTCAAAAACGAAGCACTTTTCGTAGCGGCGCAATTTATTGCGCGATGAATCGCGCCGCTACGATAGGGTGCGGCTTGCGTTTTCGTCACCGAACGGCATTACGCCATTGATGGCGACCGGACCATCTTGTTGCCAGACATCAGTAGCTGGCTTTCTGCGCCAGTAGGGTAGCGAAGCGATACTTAATGCGCTGACCGTGTTCATCGCGGCGATGCAGTTCACCGACCTCTTCGTTGTACTTCACGATGTGCCAGTTACGGTAATAATGGCTCAGCTCGCCCGATTTAAAGGTAAACGGGAAGTTTTGCGTGTTGGGATAATCGTCGGTGCTCATCGCCGCCACAATCAGGTTGTAACCGTACTTGCGCGTGCTGGCCTGCATATCGGCGATCAGCTGCGGAATGGTCGCCGGCTGCAGGAACATCATCACCACGGTAGAAAACACAAACTGATAATCACCGTTGAAACGCACCTGATTCAGGTCGCACTGTTCGGTATGTATCTGCTGCAGCTGCTCTTCCGCGATGATGCTGTTAAGGCGCTCCAGGCTCTGCGGATTGTTGTCCCAGGCGGTAACAGTAAAACCGTGCTGATTAAGCAGCAGGCTGTTGCGGCCCTGGCCGCAGCCGAGGTCCAGCGCGTTACCCACTGCCAGTTTTGGCAGCGCGGCCAGCACTTCGGAGTGGGGCGGCGTCAGGCCGTATTTCTCCGCAAAATAGTTATCGGGGCGTGTTGTCATAGTGCTATTGCGGGACTGAAGCCCGCGTTACTCCTCTTCCAGCATCAGTTTCCAGCCGGTGACGTCATTCCAGTAAGCCTGCTCCCGCTCCAGATCCAGCTGAACCAGCGTGTTCTGGCTGAGAAAACCGGCCGGGAAGGTCAGCGTCCAGTGGCCATCGTCGGTGCTCAGCTTCAGCGTGTCAGGGCGCGTGGTGGCCTGGCGCTGATTGTTCAGCAGGGTGCCGAGCCGCAGCAGGAAGATCATCGGCAGGAACTGTTTCTTCTTAAACAAGGTGAAACGCGGCATCTCATCCTGCTTCACCGCTTTACGGTGGAAGCGTACCAGCGTGGCCAGCAGCATCTGTTGATCCTGATTAAAGCCCGGCATATTGGAGTTCTGCAGGATGTAGGCCGAATGGCGCTGCATACCGCTGTGGTTGATGGTCAGCCCGACTTCATGCAGCAGTGCTGCCCACTTCATCAGCGCCGTCAGCTGGGGATTGGCCAGCTTCGGGTTCTGCTCCAGCCACTGGCTGTACAGCTGCTCGGTGGTTTCCAGTACGCGGCGTGCCTGGTCGCTGTCGATGGCGTAATGATTTGCCAGGCTCTGCGCGGTACGGCTGCGGATATCCTGATGACGGAAGCGGCCCTCCATTTCATACAGCACGCCTTCACGTAGCGCGCCATCCGACAGGCGCAGCTCGCGAATGGCCAGCGCGTCAAACACGCCACACAGAATCGCCAGCCCCGGCACAAACACCGCTTTGCGCTCGTCCGACAGCCCCGGCAGGCTCAGTGCAGCAAAGGATTTGTGCTTCAGCACTTCGCTCACCAGCATGTCGATGTTTTCCGGCGTCACGCGCTTCTCTTTCTCGCCCATCGCCAGCAGCACTTCACAGGCCGCTTTGATACTGCCGGACGCGCCCAGCGCATACTGCCAGCCCTGCAGACGGTACTGCCACGCCAGCGTTTCCAGCTTTTGCGCGGCGGCCAGCCGGGCGCGGCGGAAATTCTCCTGGCTAATCTCGCCTTTCGGGAAGTAGAGGTTGGCGAAGCTGACGCAGCCCATGCGGCGACTCTCCACCAGCTGCGGCTCAAAATCTTCGCCGATCACCAGCTCGGTTGAACCGCCGCCGATATCAATCACCAGCTTGCGGCCTTTCTCCGGCTGCGTGTGCTCAACGCCCATAAAGATCAGGCGCGCCTCTTCATTGCCGGAAATCACTTCAATCGGATAAGGGATGACCTCCGCGGCGCGCTGCAGAAACTCTTCCGCGTTGGAGGCGATGCGCAGCGTGTGCGTACCGACGATGGTGACGTTGGCGGCACTGAACCCCTGCAGGCGCTCGGCAAACAGTGCCAGGCAGCTCAGCCCGCGCTCCATCGCTTCTTCGCTCAGGCGATTTTGCGCATCCAGCCCGTCGGCGAGGTGCACGCGCTGTTTCAGGCGTCCCAGCACCTGCATGGCGCCATCCACCACACGGGCAATCACCATGTGGAAGCTGTTCGAGCCGAGATCGATGGCGGCGAATTCCTGCGGTTTCGGCGTACTTTTATGGGAGATTGGCATAGGCGTTATTCGGGTTGTTCCAGTTTCTTGATGTAATCGTAAATCGCCAGCTGCGAGCGCACCTTCTTGCGATTGCCGCGCGGAACATAACGGTTACTCAATTCTTTGTCTACGATGCGGGCTTTTACCGTATCACTTAACAGAATGGCAATGATATCCAGTATGCGCTGTTTCAGGCGCGGATCGAGCACCGACACCGCCACTTCGATACGATAATCGATGTTGCGCGTCATCCAGTCCGCCGACGACAGGAATACTTTTTTATCGCCGCCGCTTTCAAAAATATAGACGCGGTCGTGCTCGAGGTAGCGGTCAACGATACTGGTGATGCGAATATTTTCACTGATGCCCGGCAAATCGGGGATCAGCGAGCACATGCCGCGCACCAGCAGGTTGATCTTCACGCCGGCGGATGAGGCGGCATACAGCCGATCCACCAGACCATTGTCCACCAGGTTGTTGATTTTCAGCGTAATGCCGGAAGGATTGCCCTGCTGCGCGTTGGCAATCTCGTTATCAATCAGCTGATACAGCATGGCGCGCGAGTTTTGCGGCGACACCATCAGGTGTTCGAACGTTACCGGGCGATACGGGTTTTCGATAAAGTTAAATACGCGCCGGACTTCATTGGTAATGCGCGCATCGGCGGTCAGCAGCGAATAGTCGGTGTAAATACGCGCGGTTTTTTCGTTGAAGTTGCCGGTACCGATGTGGGCGTAACGCACCACTTCTTCGCCCTCGCGGCGGGAGATTAGGAACAGCTTGGCGTGAATCTTCAGGCCGGGCGCCGAGAAGATCACGTGCACGCCCGCTTCGGTCAGCCGCTTCGCCCAGCGAATGTTGGCTTCTTCATCAAAGCGCGCCTGCAACTCGACCACCACCGTGACCTTTTTACCGTTGTAGGCGGCGTGGATCATCGCATCCATGATGCGCGAATTCTTGGCCACGCGGTAAATGTTGATCTTGATGGCCAGCACGTTCGGGTCAAACGACGCCTGACGCAGCAGCTCCAGCACGTGCTCAAAGGTGTGGTACGGATAGTACAGCAGCACATCGCGGTTGCGGATGGCATCAAAGCCGTTGCGGAAGCCATCAAAACCGATATGACGAATCTGCGGCAGCGGTCGATTTTCCAGATTGGCTTTGCCCACGTTCGGGAAGCCGATAAAATCTTTGAAGTTATGATAACGGCCGCCCGGCACAATCGAGTCGTAGCTGGAAATCGACAGCTTATGGCGCAGCATTTCCACCATCGCATCGGGCATATCGCGCTGATAGACAAAGCGCACCGGCTCAGCGGTGAGGCGCTGTTTCAGGCTGGAGGACATCAGCTCCAGCAGGCTGGATTCCATCTCCGTGACCAGGTCGTACTCGGCGTCGCGCGTCATTTTCATTGAATAGGCATTCAGCGCGTCGTAATCAAAGAAGCCTTTGAAAATCTCATCAAGGCAGTAGCGCAGAATGTTATCCAGCAGAATCATGGGCTTGCGACGGCGCGGCGATTCTGCTGGCAGATTCACAAAGCGCGGCACTTTATCGGACGGGATCTCCAGCAGGGCGTAACGGATTTCTTCGCCGCGGATAATCTCCACCGCCAGATAGGTGTAGTCGTCTTTCAGGAACTCAATCAGGTCGGTGTCGTGGTTGATCAGAATGGGCGTGACGTGCTGGCGCAGCTGATGCTTAAAGTAGTAGCGCAGCCACTCCTGCTGATTGGGTGACAGCTGGCGCTCGTTGATCAGGAAAATCTGGTTGCGCGCCATCTCCAGCAGCAGGTCGTTATACAGCGCATCGAACTCCTGATCCGATTTCTGTACCCGCAGCTGAATCTTTTTCAGCAAATGGCGCAGGGTGGTGGGCGTCCCCTGTTCTTCGCCAATCAGAATGCGGCGCTTGAGATCGGCAAAGCGCACTTTATAAAACTCTTCCAGGTTATTGGAATAGATGCCGAGAAAACGCATGCGCTCAATGAGCGGATTGCTTTTATCAGCGGCTTCCTGCAGCACGCGTTCGTTAAAGGTTAACCAGCTTAGTTCTTTTTCTATATACAGCTTTTCCTGACCCATTCTGACTCCGTGATGCTGTTGCTGGACGGAATGTCCGGCGGAATAAACGCAAAATTGCGGTTCCGCTCAGTGTCCTCCACCATTATGGCGAGAGTATGGCAGCCTTGTCCAACCTCAACAGTTGTCTTATCAATCAGCTACGGGCAACATAGCGGCATAACTTCAAGGGTAACTCTGGCCTGCATGAGCATAAATCGTATTCCTGTCCACTTTAGTGACCGTCGTCGACGCGCCATCGATCATCTCGTGCGCCGCATCGTCACGGCCTGCGGTGTGGGAATTTTACTGCTGATGCTACTGCTGTTCTTCTGGCTGATCTGGGTGGTAATGCCGCTGTTCAGCGCGCCGGGCATGCAGCCGACGCTCAGTCAGCAGTTGTGGGACAAAGCCCCGGCGCTGGCGCTGGGCAGCGAAGGCCAGCTCGGCTGGCGCATCAGCCGCAACGAAGCGCGCTTTATTCCGCTCGACGGCCAGCCAGCGGGCGACGCGCTGGCGCTGAACGGCCAGCCGCAGGCGGCGGTGACCAGCAGCGACGGCAGCAGCGTATTGCTCAATATGCAGGGCGATCTGTTGCTGATGCAACCGCTCATCCACGGCCAGCACGGTGAATGGTATTTCCCGCTGGGCGATCGGCCGCTGCATCTGCCGCAGGGCGCGGTCAGCCAGATGGCGCTGGCAGTGCCGGGCGATCATCAGTGGCGCATCGCCGCACAAACGCCGGCCGGTATCAGCCTGCTGACCTTTGCCGGCCAGAAACGCGTCGACCAGATTGTATTGCCCGGTGAGCAGGCCGACCTGATGCGGTTGTCGCCGGACGGCACGCTGCTGTACACCAGTACCGGACGGCTGTTGCGGGTGTGGCAGATTACGCCGCAGGGCGCGCAGCTGCGGGAAACCCAGACGCTGACTCAGCAACCGCGCAGCCTGCAACTGCTGGCGGGCGGGCGCAGCTTACTGATTCAGGATGCGCGTGGCATTCAGCAATGGTTTGCCATCACCGGTGACCACGGGCCACGGCTGCAGCAGATTCACACCTTCACGCACAGCGCGGGTGTGCTCGGCATCGTGCCTGAGGCGCAGCGGCGCGTTTTTGCCAGCTTTGACGCGCAGGGCGTGGTGCGCCTGTTCGCCAGCAAGCAGGCGGGCCCGATTGTCACGCGTCAGCTGGCCGCGGGCATCAGTGCGCTAGCAATGTCTCCGCGCGGCGATAGCCTGATCGTCGAACGTGCCGGACAGTGGCAGCAGTTCGCGCTGGATAATCCGTGGCCCGATTTCAGCTGGCGCAATCTGTGGCAGAAAATCTGGTATGAAAACTATCCGCAGCCGGACTGGGTATGGCAGTCCACCGCCGCCGGCGACAGCTATCAGGCCAAATTCAGCCTGATGCCGCTGGTGATCGGCACGCTGAAAGCAGCGTCGCTGGCGCTGCTGTTTGCCACGCCGCTGGCGCTGGCGGCGGCAATGTATACCGCATGGTTTATGTCGCCGGGCCTGCGCCGCTGGGTCAAGCCGGGCATTGAAATGATGGGCGCGCTGCCGAGCGTGGTGATTGGCCTGATCGCTGGCGTGTGGCTGGCGCCGCACATCAGCCGCGCGCTGCCTGGCGTGATGCTGCTGCCGCTGGTGCTGGCCGCCACGCTGCTGGTGTGCGGCGTGCTCAGTCCGCGTTTGCCGGCGCGCTGGCGGCGGCCCGGTTTTGAAGTGCTGCTGCTGATGCCGCTGCTGTTACTGGTGACGTTACTGACGCTGTGGCTGCCGACACTGTGGTGGCCGCAGATGGGCGAACAGCTGGCGCACTATGAGCAGCGTAACCTGCTGGTGGCGGCGCTGGCGATGGGCTTCGCGCTGGTGCCGCTGATCTTTACCCTGGCGGAAGATGCGTTGTTTAGCGTGCCGGTGGCGCTGGGGCAGGGCTCGCTGGCGCTGGGCGCGACACCGTGGCAAACCCTGACGCGCGTGGTGCTGCCGGGCGCGTCGGCAGGCATTTTTGCTGCGCTGATGATCGGCTTTGGCCGTGCGGTGGGGGAAACCATGATTGTGCTGATGGCCACCGGCAACACGCCGGTGAGCGAAGGCGGACTGTTTGCCGGGCTGCGCGCGCTGTCAGCCAATATCGCCATTGAAATGCCGGAAGCCGCGGCGGGCAGCGCCCATTATCGCATCCTGTTTCTCAGTGCGTTGCTGCTGCTGATATTCACGCTGGCGATCAACACCGTGGCGGAACTGATTCGTCAGCGGCTGCGCCAGCGCTACAGTCAGCATGAGGGGCAGGCATGAGCGCGCTGCGTCAAAACGATCGCTGGCGCTGGCTGACTGCCGGTGCGGTCGCCGTCTGCCTGCTGGCATTTACCTTATTAATCGGCCTGCTGGGCTGGCAGGGCGTCAGGGCGTTCTGGCCGCAGCCGGTCGATCAGTATCAGTTCCAGCCGCCGCAGGGGGCACCGCTGATGGTGCTGGGTGAAACGCTGGATCGCCAGCAGCAGGGCGATCGCTGGCGCTACGTAGTGAAAACCGGCAACCGCGATTTTGCCGCGCCGGATTTCCGCGTCATCGTCAGTCAGGGCGAAGCGCAAACCCGACGCCCGGCAGAAGTGCTGGTGCTACAGCGACGCAGTGGCGGCAATGCCTACGGCTGGCTGGTGGAGCTGCGTGAAGACAACGAGGTACTGACCGCGCGCGACCGCGATGCACTTTTGCAGCAGCGGCTGAAGCAGGTGCATGAGCAGTTGCGCCAGGCGAGCAACATCCGGCGTATTGAAATGGCGCGCCTTAACGCGCAGCTGGAGAGTCTGCAACAGCAGGCCGACGAGCAGCGGCGCGGTGGTCACTTCAGCCTGCAGGATCAGTCAGAACTGGATGCCAACAGCGCGGCGCTGCATAAACGCTTCGGCGCGCTGGCGCAGCAGCTGGCGCATCTGCAGCATGAAAGCCAGCGCGATACGCTGGTGCTGCGCGACGTGCAGGGCGACGATCATCTGATTCCGCTGGCGCAGGTGGTGGCCGCCTGGTATCCAAACAGCCTGAGCCTCGGGCAGAAAATCGGGCATTTCCTCAGTCAGATCTGGCAGTTTGTCAGTGACTCGCCCACCTCGGGTGGCAGTGAAAATGGCGCGCTGCCGGCGATTTTTGGCACTGTGCTGATGGTGCTGCTGATGTCGGTGATTGTCATGCCGCTGGGCGTGGTGGCCGCCGTCTGGCTGCACGAATACGCCGGGCGCAACGCGCTCACCCGGCTGGTGCGCATTGCGGTGGTGAATCTGGCTGGCGTGCCGTCGATTGTGTATGGCGTGTTTGGCCTCGGCTTTTTTGTCTGGCTGATTGGCGGCACCCTCGATCAGCTGTTCTTCTCCCGCTCGCTGCCCAATCCTACCTTCGGCACGCCTGGCCTGCTGTGGGCGGCGCTGACGCTGGCGCTGCTGACGCTGCCGGTGGTGATCGTCGCCACTGAAGAGGGGCTGTCGCGTATTCCGGACAATCTGCGTCAGGGCTCGCTGGCGCTGGGCGCGACTCAGGCAGAAACCCTGTGGCGCGTGGTGCTGCCGCTGGCGGTACCGGCAATGCTCACCGGCCTGATTCTGGCGGTGGCGCGCGCCGCCGGCGAAACTGCACCGCTGATGCTGGTGGGCGTGGTCAAAATGGTGCCTGAGCTGCCGGTCGATGCGGTGTTTCCTTACCTGCATCTTGACCGTAAATTTATGCATCTCGGTTTTCAGATTTACGATCTGGCCTTCCAGAGCCCGAACATCGACGCCGACCGACCGCTGGTGTATGCCACGGCACTGCTGCTGGTGGCGATCATTCTGTCGCTTAACCTGCTGGCGATGGTGCTACGCCATCGGCTGCGCGAGCGCTACCGGTTAATGACGCACTAAAAAGGTTTACACATGACGCCCGATTACGCTATTGCGCTCACCGTTAATCAGCTGTCGCTGTGGTACGGCGAACGCCAGGCGCTGAATAACATTGATTTGCAGATCCCGAAGCATCGCATCACGGCGCTGATTGGGCCCTCCGGCTGCGGTAAATCGACGCTGCTGCGCTGCTTCAATCGCATGAACGACGTGATTGATGGCTGCCGCATCGAAGGTGAGATTCTGCTCGATAGCCACGCGGTGATGCAGGCGAACCAGGATCTGCCGGCGCTGCGGCGGCGCATCGGCATGGTGTTCCAGCGCCCCAATCCGTTCCCCAAGTCGATCTATGAGAATATGGTTTACGGTCTGCGCTTGCAGGGCGTGCGCGATCGTCGCGTGCTGAATGAGGCCTGCGAGCGCGCGCTGCGGGCGGCGGCGCTGTGGGGCGAAGTGAAAGATCAGCTGGGGCAGAATGCGCTAACGCTGTCGAGCGGTCAGCAGCAGCGGCTGGTGATTGCGCGCGCCATCGCCATCGAGCCGGAAGTGCTGCTGCTGGATGAACCCACCTCGGCGCTGGATCCGATCTCGACGCTGGTGATTGAAGAGTTGATGACCACGCTGAAGCAGCATTTCACGCTGGTGCTGGTGACGCACAACATGCAGCAGGCAGCGCGCGTATCCGATTACACCGCGTTTATGCATAACGGGCAGCTGGTGGAGTTTGATGAAACCGACCGGATTTTCACCGCACCGCAGGCGCGGCGCACCGAGGATTATATTACCGGCCGGTTTGGGTAAGTATTGTCAGGTTAGCGCGAAGAATCGCGCCGCTACGAAATGTGCAAAGAAATCATGCAGTAATAAAAGCCGGCACAGCCCCGTAGCGGCGCAATTTATTGCGCAATTCCTGCAAGCGCACGGCGTCAAGGTCAATCAATCGTGCGCATAACCTTCCGGCGGCAGCGGTTCGCCATCTAACCACGCTTTGCCCGCGCGCATCTGCAAGCGTCCTTCGACAAACCAGCTGATCACCAGCGGGTAAATCGCGTGCTCCTGATGCTGCACGCGGGCGCTGATCTCAGCTTCGTCATCGTCAGCAAATACCGGCACGCGCGCCTGCAGAATGATCGGTCCACCGTCCAGCTCATCAGTCACAAAATGCACCGACGTACCGTGTTCCGCGTCCCCGTTCGCCAGCGCCTGGCGATGCGTATGTAAACCGGGATATTTCGGCAGCAGCGACGGATGAATATTCAGCAGACGATCGTGATAGTGCGCGACAAACGCCGGGCTCAGAATGCGCATATAACCGGCCAGCACCACCAGATCCGGTGCATAAGCGTCGATCTGCTGCATCAGCTGGCGGTCAAAGGCGTCGCGATCGGTGAAATCCTGCGCGGACAGCGCGTGAGCAGGCACGCTGGCCTGCTGCGCCCGCGTCAGACCATAGGCCGAGGCTTTATTACTGAAAACGGCAGCCACGCTGCCGTTAATACGCCCGCTCTCGCAGGCGTCGAGGATGGACTGAAGATTGCTGCCGTTGCCGGAGATCAGTACAACCAGTTTCTTCATGGGTTAATAACCACACGCTCTTCGGCATCAGACGCGTTAATCACGCCAATTTTCCACGCCTGCTCGCCAGCCGCGGTCATCAGCTGTACCGCTTTGTCGGCATCGGCCGGGCTCAGCGCAATCACCATGCCCACGCCGCAGTTAAAGGTGCGGTACATCTCGTGACGGCTGACGTTACCGGCCTGCTGCAGCCAGCTGAATACCGCCGGCCACTGCCAGCTTTTCTCGTCAATCACCGCCTGGGTGTTATCCGGCAGGACGCGCGGAATGTTTTCCCAGAAGCCGCCGCCGGTCAGGTGGGCAATGGCGTGCACGTCCACCTGCTCAATCAGGCTGAGGATATTTTTCACGTAGATGCGGGTCGGCGCCAGCAGGTGATCGGCCAGCGGTTTGCCTTCCAGCTGTTTGGTGGTGGGATCGGTCTGGCTGACTTCAAGAATTTTACGCACCAGCGAGTAGCCGTTAGAGTGCGGACCGCTGGAGCCCAGCGCGATCAGCACGTCGCCATCCTGCACTTTGCTGCCGTCGATGATCTCGGACTTTTCCACCACGCCGACGCAGAAACCGGCCACGTCGTAATCTTCGCCGTGATACATGCCCGGCATCTCAGCGGTTTCACCGCCGACCAGCGCACAGCCCGACTGCAGACAGCCTTCGGCGATACCGGTGATCACCGCGGAGGCGGTATCCACATCCAGCTTGCCGGTGGCGTAATAGTCGAGGAAGAACAGCGGCTCAGCGCCCTGTACCACCAGATCATTCACGCACATCGCGACCAGATCGATGCCGATGCTGTCGTGGCGTTTGAGATCCATCGCCAGACGCAGCTTGGTGCCGACGCCATCAGTTCCGGAGACCAGCACCGGCTCGCGGTATTTCTGCGGCAGCGCACACAGCGCGCCAAAGCCACCCAGTCCACCCATCACTTCCGGGCGGCGGGTTTTCTTTACTACGCCTTTAATACGGTCAACCAGATCGTTACCAGCATCAATATCAACACCGGCGTCTTTGTAGCTGAGAGAGGTTTTGTCGGTCACTGCGGAATCCCCACGCGATTGCGGTTGGTGGCAAAAATTAAGCGCGACAATTCTACCAGCGCAGGCAAACGTTTGCGAGTCCCATCTCAGGGCACCTTTGCAGCGTGCTGATTTTTCGCTAATCCTTATTCTCAGGCGATTTGTGCACGTTACCTGACCAATCACCGGTGGCGCGGCGGTAAAAAGGCGGTATAATCCGGCGATTTTTTTTAGCTCAACTCAATTCCGGGAGAATAATCATGAAGATCGTGGAAGTCAGACACCCGCTGGTCAAACATAAACTGGGCCTGATGCGTGAGCATGATATCAGCACCAAGCGCTTCCGCGAGCTGGCCTCGGAAGTGGGCAGCTTACTGACCTATGAAGCCACCGCCGATCTCGAAACCGAGCGCGTGACCATTGAAGGCTGGAACGGTCCGGTCGACGTCGATCAAATCAAAGGCAAAAAAATTACCGTCGTCCCGATTCTGCGTGCTGGCCTTGGCATGATGGAAGGTGTGCTGGAACACGTACCGAGCGCGCGCATCAGCGTGGTGGGCGTTTACCGTGACGAAGAGACGCTGGAGCCGGTGCCTTATTTCCAGAAGCTGGTGTCAAACATCGAAGAGCGTATGGCGCTGGTGGTTGACCCGATGCTGGCGACCGGCGGCTCGATGATCGCCACCATCGATCTGCTGAAGAAAGCCGGCTGCAACAGCATTAAAGTGCTGGTGCTGGTGGCCGCGCCGGAAGGCATTGCCGCGCTGGAGAAAGCGCATCCGGACGTTGAGCTGTACACCGCGTCAATCGATCAGGGCCTGAACGAGAAGGGGTACATCATCCCGGGCCTCGGCGATGCCGGCGACAAGATTTTCGGAACCAAATAAATAAACCAGCCGGCCAGAGAGTCGGCTTTTTTTTGGCAAAAATACCGTTCAGTCAGACACCGTATCGACAGGATGCACATTTTGTAGCGGCGCGATTTATCGCGCTGATGCCGGGCAAGCTATGGTGCCCATCCGGACAAGGCGCAATGAATTGCGCCACTACGATAAGGTGCGGTGTTGACGAACGAGCATAAAAATAAACGTATAGGGGATAAATGATGACTCGCAGAGCCATTGGCGTTAGTGAACGCCCGCCACTGTTGCAAACCATTCCGCTCAGCCTGCAGCACCTGTTCGCCATGTTCGGTGCCACCGTGCTGGTGCCGATTCTGTTCCACATCAACCCGGCCACCGTGCTGCTGTTCAACGGTGTTGGCACGCTGCTGTATCTGTTTATCTGTAAAGGCAAAATCCCGGCCTATCTTGGCTCCAGCTTTGCCTTTATCTCGCCGGTGCTGCTGCTGCTGCCGCTCGGTTATGAAGTGGCGCTCGGCGGCTTTATCCTGTGCGGCGCGCTGTTCTGCATTGTGGCGCTGATTGTAAAGAAGGCCGGCACCGGCTGGCTCGATGTCATGTTCCCACCGGCGGCGATGGGGGCCATCGTGGCGGTTATCGGTCTCGAACTGGCTGGCGTGGCGGCGAATATGGCCGGGCTGCTGCCCGCTGATGGCACCACAGCGGACAGTAAAACCATCATTATTTCGCTGGTGACGCTGGCGGTGACGGTGTTCGGCTCGGTGCTGTTCCGTGGCTTCTTCGCCATTATCCCGATCCTGATTGGCGTGCTGGTCGGCTACGCGCTGTCGTCGGCCATGGGTATCGTTGACTGGAGCGCGGTGGAAAACGCGCCGTGGTTTGCGCTGCCGACCTTCTATACGCCGCGCTTTGAATGGGCCGCGATGCTGACCATCCTGCCCGCAGCGCTGGTGGTAATTGCCGAGCACGTGGGCCATTTGGTGGTGACCGCCAACATCGTGAAGAAGGATCTGATTCGCGATCCCGGCCTGCATCGCTCGATGTTCGCCAACGGCCTGTCGACCATGATCTCCGGCTTCTTTGGTTCCACGCCGAATACCACCTACGGTGAAAACATTGGCGTCATGGCGATCACCCGCGTTTACAGCACCTGGGTGATCGGCGGCGCGGCAATCTTCGCTATTCTGCTCTCCTGCGTCGGTAAACTGGCGGCCGCCATCCAGGCGATCCCGGTGCCGGTGATGGGCGGGGTGTCGCTGCTGCTGTATGGCGTGATCGGCGCTTCCGGTATTCGCGTGCTGATTGAATCCAAAGTCGACTACAACAAAGCGCAGAATCTGATCCTCACCTCGGTGATCCTGATCATTGGCGTCAGCGGCGCGAAAGTGCACGTGGGCGCCGCCGAGCTGAAGGGCATGGCACTGGCCACCATCGTCGGCGTTGGCCTGGCGCTGATTTTCCGCGTAATCAGTCTGTTACGTCCGGAAGAAGTGGTGCTGGACGCGGAAGAAAAACGCGAGCTTTAAAGGATCCTGCGGGCAGGGAAGCCCGGTTCATCTCTGCGGAGGATCGTGATAAACTTGCCCGGTTTTCTGCCCGCTCATCCGTTGAGGTACTTCTGAACACGCCGGCACAGCTTTCACTGCCACTCTATCTACCCGATGATGAAACCTTTGCCAGTTTCTGGCCGGGGGAAAATCCGTCACTGCTGGCGGCGCTGCAGAGCGCGCTGGCGCAACAGCACGGCAGCTATCTCTACTTCTGGTCACGCGAAGGCGGCGGCCGCAGCCATTTGCTGCACGCAGCCTGCGCCGAAATGTCCGCGCGCGGCGAAGCGGTGGGTTACGTGCCGCTCGATAAGCGCACCTGGTTCGTGCCGGAAGTGCTGGAAGGCATGGAGAATCTGGCGCTGGTGTGCATTGATAATATTGAGTGCATCGCCGGCGAAGCCGAGTGGGAGATGGCGATCTTCGATCTCTATAACCGCATTCTGGAAACCGGCAAAACCCGCCTGCTGATCACCGGCGATCGTCCCCCGCGTCAGCTCAATCTGGGCCTGCCGGATCTGGCGTCACGTCTCGACTGGGGACAAATTTACCGCTTACAGCCGCTGTCCGACGAGGACAAACTGCAGGCGATGCAGCTGCGTGCCGGCCTGCGCGGCTTTGAGCTGCCGGAAGACGTTGGGCGTTTCCTGCTGAAACGCCTCGACCGCGAAATGCGCACGCTGTTTGACACGCTTGATCGTCTCGATCGCGCCTCGATCAGCGCACAGCGCAAGCTGACCATTCCCTTCGTGAAAGAGGCGCTGGGGCTTTAGAGAATCTCCAGCACCGCTTCCGGCGGACGACCAATGCGGGCGCGGTCGCCATGAATCACAATCGGCCGCTCGATCAGTTTTGGATGCTCCACCATCGCCTGTAACAGCTGTTGTTCGCTGAGATCGTTACTGGCCAACCCCAGCGTTTTATAGATTTCCTCGCCACGACGCATCAGCTCGCGCGCGCTGTGCATGCCCAGCTGTTGCAGCAGCGTTTTCAGCGTGTCGATGTCCGGCGGCGTATCGAGATACAGCACCACCTGCGGTTCAATACCCTGTTGCTGCAGTAGCGCGAGGGTTTCGCGGCTCTTGCTGCAGCGCGGATTGTGATAAATACGGACCATGTTTTTTTATCCTGGGTAATCCATTGATGCGCACCGAAATCCTGCCGGCCATCCACCCGCGCAACCGGCTATTTACCCTTTTGCATACTGCTTAAAACGCCGCTGTAACTCGCGGAACTGGTCGATGCGCGCATCGTAACGCGCCTGCTTCAGGCTGCCGAGCGGTACCTGGGCGCTGGCGCTGCTCAGGGTGGTGATGGCCTGATCGAGCTGGCCGTTCAGCGCCAGACTCTCCGCCCGTGCCGAAAGCTCCTCATCGCGCAGCCCCTGCGCGGCTGAGGCCTGCGCCAGTAAATCCCATGCGTTGAGATCGTCAGGATGCGCAAAGGTGTAGCGGTTAAGGATGCGGCTGGCGTTGGCTGGCTGCTTCGCCTCGACGTAGGCGTTCGCCAGGTTAAGCTGCAGCACCGGACTGGTCTGGCTGCCGCGGGCGGCGTTCAGCATGCTGATGGCCTGCTGCGGCTGGTTCAGACCGATGTCGATGTCGGTCATGATATCAAGGAACCACAGGTTATCCGGCTGCTTCGCCAGCAGCGGCGCGATGACCTTTTTCGCGTTGGCAAAATCTTTCGCCTGCAGGAACTGCACCGCTTTGCCGTACTGCGCCGCCTGCTGTTCCCGCGTGTTGCCTTTGGCGTACTCATTCAGCAAATCGTCAGTCAGCTGATTGCGACCGGTGGCGTACATACCCAGCGCGCGCACCTTCGCCATATAGAAATCCTGCGACGACTGCACCACCACCGGGCGCATCTGGTTGGCGCGGTTACGCGCGTCGGCCAGGCGGCTATCGGGCAGCGGGTGCGTCAGCAGAATTTCCGGTGGTTTTGACGAGAAGCGGCTTTGATCGGCCAGCTTTTGCAGAAACGCGGGCATCGCCTGCGGATCGAAACCGGCGCGCTGCAGCACCTGAATGCCGATGCGATCTGCTTCCTGCTCGTTGCCCTGGGTGAAACTGATGATGCCCTGCTGCGTACCGGCCAGCGTACCGGTCAGTGCCGCCATCCCGGCCTGCGGGCTGGCCAGCGCCAGCAGAATCGAACCCAGCGCGCCGACCCAGGTGAGCGGAGCGCTGCGCTTTTGCTCTTCCATGGCGCGCGCCAGATGGCGCTGCGTCACGTGCGAAATTTCGTGCGCCATCACCGACGCCAGCTGGCTTTCGTTATCGGTATAGCGGAACAGCGACGAGTGCAGCACCACATTGCCGCCAAAGAAGGCGAAAGCGTTGAGCTCGTCATTCTGAATCAGGAAAAAGTGAAACGGCGTACGCACTGAATGGGCGTGTGCCACCAGCCGCTGGCCGAGTTCATTAATGTACTGATTAAGCAGCGGATCGTTGATCAGTGGCGCGCTGGCGCGCAGCTGGCGCACGTAGAAGTCGCCAATCTGCAGCTCCTGATTAATGGAGAGCGTGGAGCCTGCCGTGGTGCCCATGTCGGGCAAATTGTCGCTCAGATCGGCGCGGACACCGACCGCAGGCGTGAGCAGCAGCGCAGGAATAAGGGCCGCCAGCACTGATTTTTTCAACCGGTTAAACATGCCTTGATCCTGTAAAAGTCTCCTGCCATTGGACAGGAAAGTCATGCCAATGTTCTGTGGCGGCGTTTCCTTTTCTGCCGCGGCTCTATCTTAACCACAGTGAGGATACAAGCAAATGCCGCCGTCACATTGACGTGATGGCAAAGAATGGCTGACTGACGCGAAATTTGTAGCAAAAAATTGAATAGCGAAAAGGCAAAATAAAAAGGCACAGCGCACTGATGAAATTAAAGTTACGTAAAGTTGCTCAAAATAATTGAATCTGGCATGGTTTTTTCCAGGTTTACTCTGAAAAACACGCCCGAAAATCCCCGGTTGGCCCGCTTTATCCATCAGCAATTTTTATCGTGCTGCTCTGGCCGTGCATCACCAGCCCAGAAATGAATGGTCAGGTTTTGCTCACTGGTCAACTGGCGGTGCGCGATGACAGTATTAACCCGCACGATGAGGTGCTGTCATCTGCTGTGCATCTCTCTCCCTGGTGACTGCCGGTAATTCCGGCCAGCTATTTTTCAACTCGCCCGCACGGCTCAATCAACAGGCTTATTCAATCAGCTGGCGCAATGATTTCTGCTGGCAGCCAAACGCCGGACAGCCCGGCAGTACAGGCGTTTTGCGCGCCGCGCGCTGTGGTATAGATAAAGCACTTTTTCAAACGGACTGTGAATTAACGCGCAGTGCATGCCGGAGAGTTTCTATGCGTTCTGTTGTTTCCTATGCCCTGATTGCCATCGTGGGTGGGATGGTCGGTGCCGCCGTAATCAAAAGCGATGACCTGTATCAGCGTATCGCGGGCCATTTTTCCGCTGAACCTGCCGATCCGGACGGGTTCTGGAGCACGCCGGCGGTCGCGGGCTACGGCAAAATTCATTATGAAGCCGACGCCGCGTTTAAACCGGCGGTGGGGCTGAGCAACAAAGTGGTATTTCAGCTGACCCGCAATGAAGGCGATATCAAACGGCCTAACCTCGGGCTGGAGCGCGTGGCGCGCGTGGTCAATCTGTACATCGCCGCTGGCGTACCGGCCGAACAGCTGCAGTTTGTGGTGTCGATGACCGGCGATGCCACGCCCGCCACGCTGGATAACGCGCATTTTAAGCAGTTTTACGGCGTCGATAACCCCAACCTCGCGCTGATTGGCGCGCTGAACAAGCTGGGCGTTAAAGTCTCGGTGTGCGATCAGTCGGTGGCGTTCCATCACTATCCGCGCAACTGGATCGACCGGTCGGTGATTCATGCATTATCCAGCCCGACCACGGTGTCGACGCTGGAAAATCAGGGCTATGCCTTTTTACAGATGTAATCGCGTCTTTGGTTAAGGAGAAGTGTCATGCGTCCAGCATCCTATATTGTTATCGCCGCGCTGGCGGGCTTTGTCGGCGGAAATGTGCTGCAGCTGCCGGAACTGGTGGATAAAGTCAGCGGCAAATTCGCTGACCAGAAAACCGAACCGGCGGATTTCTGGAGCACGCCGGCGATTGCCGGTTACGGTAAAATTCACTTTGTTAACACGCCGGATTACAACCCGGCCAACACGCCCGGGCTGAGCAATAAGATTGTGTTTCAGATCAACCGCAGCGAAGGGGATATCCATCAGCCAAACCTCGGCCTTGAGCGCGTGGCACGCGTCACCAACCTCTATTACGCGGCTGGCGTGCCGCTGAATCAGCTCAACTTTGTGGTGTCGATTAACAGCGATGCGGTGCCGGCCGCGCTCAATAACGATCAGTTCCGTAAAGCGTACGGCAGCGATAATCCTAACCTGAAGCTGATTGATGAGCTGAAGAAAGCCGGGGTGAAAGTGACCATTTGCGACCAGTCGGTGGCCTTCCATCAGCTGGAGCGCGACTGGATTGATACCCGCGTCACGCATACGCTCTCCAGCGGCACCACCGTCGCGTCGCTGCAAAATGAAGGGTACGCCTTCCTGATGCTGTAATCCTGCCGACAGCAGTGCAGGCTGCTGTCATCTTTTCGTCATCCCTTCGCGATGTCACTGTCACAGTTCGCCGTTAGTTTAGGCGCCAATGAGATCGATCTCATCGGCACTTTACGAGGCGAACATGTCCGACTTACTCACGGTGGCAAAGCTGGCAGGCGTTTCACGCGCCACGGCCGCGCGCGCCTTTTCCGATCCCCATCTGCTGCGGCGCGACACGCTGGAGAGAGTGCTGGCGGCGTCGGAGCAGCTCGGCTTTCGTCCTAACCACATCGCGCGCCAGCTGCGCACGCAGCACTCCACCACCTTCGGCGTGCTGCTGCCCTCGTTGCTTAACCCGATCTTCTCCTGCCAGTTACAGGCGATGGAGCGCCAGGCGCGCGACGCCGGCTATGGCCTGCTGGTGGCTACCAGCGATTACCAGCCCGAGCGCGAAGCCGCCATCGTTGAACATATGCTGCGTCAGCGCGTGGCGGGCCTGGTCCTGACGGTGGCCGACGCGGATAACAGCGCAGTGCTCAGCACGCTGCAGGCGGCTGGCCTGCCGTTTGTGCTGGCGCATAACGTGCCGCAGCACAGCCACTGGCCGGCGGTGTGCGTGGATAACCGCCAGGCGATGCGCGAAGCCACCGCACAGCTGCTGGCGCTTGGTCATCGCCGCATTGCCATGGTCGCCGGACCGATGCTGCAGTCAGATCGTGCGCGCCTGCGCTATCAGGGCTATTGCGATGCCATGCAGCACGCGGGCCTGACGGCGCTGCCGGTGATTGAGATGGCCAGCCACACCCAATCAGACTTTACGCTGCTGGCCCCGATGCTCGGCGGTGCCACCCCGCTCAGCGCCGTGATCTGCACCAACGACCTGCTGGCCATCAGCCTGATTGGCGCGGCGGCGCGCGCGGGCGTGCCTGTGCCACAGCAGCTGGCGGTGATGGGCTTTGACGGGATTGCGATGGGGGCACAAATGGCCCCGTCGCTGGCCAGCGTAGCGCAGCCCGCCGAACGGCTCGGCGCCTGCGCCATCGATATGTTGTTGCATAACGTCAGCCGCGGCACCCGCGTGCTGCCACATCAGTTGCGGAGCGGTGAGAGTGTTGCTGCCCCCGCGTTTATTGCCACCACCAGGGAACCTCATGATGCTGCATAAAAAAGTAAAAATTTACGCCGGCGCCATCGCGCTCAGCGCCAGCGCGTTGTTTACCAGCCTGACGCAGGCGGCGGAAACCGCCATCTGTTACAACTGCCCGCCCGAGTGGGCCGACTGGGGCACTCAGCTCAAAGCGATTGCCAGAGACACCGGCATTCAGGTGCCGCAGGACAACAAAAACTCCGGCCAGGCGCTGGCGCAGCTGGTGGCGGAGCAGGGCAATCCGGTGGCCGACGTGGTCTATTACGGCGTCAGCTTCGGCATTCAGGCGGACAGCGCCGGCGTGGTCGCCAGTTACAAACCGGCGCACTGGGATGACATTCCTGCCGGCATGAAAGACAGCAACGGCAAATGGGTGGCGCTGCACTCGGGCACCATGGGCTTTATGGTCAATGTCGATGCGCTGGGCGGCGCGCCGGTGCCGCAATCCTGGGACGACCTGCTGAAGCCGGAATATAAAGGCATGATTGGTTATCTCGATCCGGCCAGCGCCTTTGTCGGTTACGTGGCGGCGGTGGCAGTCAACCAGGCGAAGGGCGGCAACATGCAGGACTTCACGCCGGCGCTGAACTGGTTCAAAAAGCTGCAGGCGAATCAGCCTATCGTGCCTAAGCAGACCGCGTATGCGCGCCTGATTTCCGGTGAGATCCCGATTCTGCTCGATTATGACTTCAACGCTTACCGCGCCCGCTACAAAGATCACGCTAACGTCGCCTTTGTTATTCCCAAAGAGGGCACGGTAACGGTGCCGTACGTCATTAGCCTGGTGAAGAATGCACCGCACGCTGCGAACGGCAAAAAAGTGATCGACTATGTGCTGTCTGACAAGGGGCAGGCTATCTGGGCCAGCGCGTTCCTGCGCCCGGTGCGCACCGGCGCCATGAGCGCAGAAGCGAAGAAATATTTCCTGCCGGACAGCGACTATGCGCGTGCGCAAACCGTTGACTATCAACAGATGGCGGCAGCGCAGAAAGCCTTCTCGGCGCGCTATCTGAGTGAGATTCGCTGATGGCGATGACGGACACCCTGGCGGCTTCGTGCCGCCGGACACCGCGCCTGGCCGGCAGCCGCTGGCTATGGCTGACGCTGCCGGCGCTGCTGTTCTTCTGCGCCTTCTGGCTGCTGCCGTTTGTCCGGCTGCTGCAGATGGCGATGCAGGACGACCGCAGCACCCGGCACAGCGGCTACTGGACGGTACTGACGCAGCCGCACTACCTGCTCAGCCTGCTGAACACCGTGCTGCTGTCGCTCGCCGTCACGCTGGTGACGCTGGCCATCGCCGCGACAGTCGGCTGCTTTCTGGCACGCCAGCGCTTCAGCGGACGCAGCACGCTGCTGGCGCTGCTGACGTTTCCGCTGGCCTTTCCGGGCGTGGTGGTGGGATTTCTGGTGGTGATGCTGGCGGGCCGTCAGGGACTGCTGGCGCAAATCAGCCTGGCGCTGTTCCACGAGCGCTGGATGCTGGCCTATTCGTTTACCGGCCTGTTTATTGGCTATCTCTATTTTTCACTGCCGCGCGCCATCATCACGCTGGTGGCGGCGAGTGAAAAACTCGACCGTTCTCTCGAAGAGGCGGCGCGTTCGCTGGGCGCCAGTCAGTGGCGCATCACCTGGGATGTGATTGTGCCGGGACTGCAGCCGGCGCTGCTCTCCACCGGCGCGCTCTGTTTTGCCACCAGCATGGGTGCGTTCGGTACCGCGTTTACCCTGGGCACCGATCTGGCGGTGCTGCCGCTGACCATTTACGGCGAATTCACCAACTACGCCAATTTCGCCACCGCCGCCGCGCTGTCGGTGGTGATGGGCGGCGTCGCCTGGCTGGCATTGATGCTGGCGCGCCGACTGGCCCATCAGGAGGTGACATGAGACGTCGCGGACTGTTCAGCCTGCAACTGCTGGTCACCGTGCTCACCGCGCTGTTCATGATCGTGCCGGTGGTGCTGTCGATGCTGGCCGGCGTGACCAACAACTATTTTACCGGCCTGCGCAGCGGCCTGACGCTGAAGTGGGTGACCCAGGTGTGGCAGCTTTACGCCGACACCTTCTGGCTGTCGCTGCTGATTGCGCTGGCCTGCCTGCTGATCACGCTGCTGATCGGCGTGCCGGCAGCGTGGGGGCTGTTAAAAGCGCCGCGGCGCTGGGCGGCGCGCATCGAAGAGTGCCTGATGCTGCCGGTCGCGCTGCCGGGCCTCGCCACCGCGCTGGGCATTATCCTGCTGTACGGTCAGTTCTCCGGCCTGCGCGATAGCTGGCTGTTCATTCTCATCGGTCACGTGCTATTTACCTTGCCGTTTATGCTGCGCCCGGTGCTGGCGGTGATGCAGGCGATGGAGATGCCGCGGCTGGAAGAGGCGGCAGCCAGTCTGGGTGCCAGTCTGTGGCAGCGCTTTTTTACCGTGGTGGTGCCCAACTGTCGCAACGGCATTCTCGCCGGGGCGTTTATGGTGATCACCCTGTCGGTGGGTGAGTTCAACATCACCTGGATGCTGCATACGCCGCTGACAAAAACGCTGCCGGTGGGGCTGGCAGACAGCTATGCCTCAATGCGACTGGAAGTGGGATCGGCCTACACGCTGATCTTTATTCTGCTGATTCTGCCGCTGCTGCTGATGCTCAACGCGGTCAATCACTGGCTCAACCGTACGCTCACGCGTGCTAATAAGGAGGCGGCATGAACCCTGCGGCCGTAACCGTTACGCTGCGCCACTGTGCGCGGCACTTTAATCACCAGCTGGCGCTGCAGCCGCTCGATCTGACGGTGCAGCCTGGCGAAACCCTGGTGCTGCTCGGTCCGTCCGGCTGTGGCAAAACCACCACGCTGCGCATCATCAGTGGCCTGGAGCGCTGTGACGACGGCGGCGAAGTGTGGTTCGACGATCGTAACGTGACAGCGCTGCCGATTGAGAAACGCAACGTGGGCATGGTGTTCCAGAACTACGCGCTGTTTCCCCATCTCAACGTGGCGCAGAACGTCGCCTACGGCCTGAAAGTGCAGGGCGTGGCGCGCGCCGAACGCGACGCGCGCGTGCAGGAGATGCTGGCCCTGGTGGATCTCAGCGCGCTGGCGCAGCGCAGTATCGACAAGCTGTCGGGCGGTCAAAAGCAGCGCGTAGCGCTGGCGCGTGCGCTGGCGGCGCGTCCGAAGGTGCTGCTGTTTGATGAGCCGCTGGCGGCGCTGGATGCGCGCCTGCGCGACCGGCTGCGGCTGGAGATTGGCGCGCTGCTGAAACAGCTGGCGATCACCGCCGTGTACGTCACGCACGATCAGCAGGAAGCGATGGCGCTGGGCGATCGCATTGCGGTGATGGAGCAGGGACGTCTGGTGCAGATCGATACGCCGCAAAATATTTACCAGCGCCCGGCGTCACAGTTTGTCGCGGATTTTGTCGGCGCGATTAACTGTGTCGGGGTCGATGCGCGCGGCAATCCGCAGCATTTCTGCCGCCCGGAGGATGTGCTGCTGGCGGCGGACCAGCGCTACGCACGCCCCGGTTTCATCCTCGGCACCACCTTTCTCGGTGCTGCGCAGCGGCTGAGTATTGATATCGGGCTGGCGGCGCCGATCCAGGTTGATCGCCACGCGCGCGAAGCCTGGCACGCCGGCCAGCCGGTAAGCTGGACGCTGGCGCAGGATGCCGCGCTGCACTTTTCTGCCTGATAAGGAGCTGTTGTGACTGACGCAATGACGCTGGTTGCGCAAATCAGCGATTTACACATCAAGGCCCATGGCCGTCTCTCCTATAAAAAAGTGGATACGCACGCCGCGCTGTTGCGGGTGATCGACACGCTGAATCAGCTGGTGCCGCGACCGGATACGGTGGTGATCACCGGCGACCTGGTGGATTTTGGCACTGCGGAAGAGTACCAGACGCTGCGCGAGGCGCTGCGCCATCTGCAGCTGCCGTTCCTGCTGATGCCGGGCAATCACGACGATCGCCAGCAGCTGCGCGCCGCGTTTCCGGAGCATCACTACCTGCAGCACGGCGAAACGCTCAACTGGCAGATGCGTGTGAATCATCTGCAGCTGCTGGCGCTCGACTCCAGCGTACCGCATCAGCCGTGGGGCTACGTCGATGACGCACAGCTGCAATGGCTGGCAGAGCAGCTGGCGCGTGAGCCTGATTTGCCGACGCTGGTGCTGCTGCATCATCCGCCGTTCCTGAGCGGCATTGGCCATATGGATCGGCAGCCGCTGCGCAATCCGGCGGCGCTGGCTGCCATTATTGGTCAGCATCCCCAGGTGGAACGGGTGCTGAGCGGCCACCTGCACCGCTCGGTGCAGGCGCGTTTTGCCGGCACGCTGGCCTGCGTGGCGCCCGGTGTGTCGCATCAGGTGGCACTGGATTTGCGTGACCACGGTCCGGCGAACTTTGTGCTGGAACCGCCCGGTTTTCTGCTGCATCGCTGGCAGCCGCAGCAGGGGATGACTACGCATCTGTGCGCAATCGGCGATTATCCAGGACCGTGGCCGTTTTACGATGCGCAGGGTTTAATTGATTAGCACCAGTAATAGCACAATAAAAAAGCGTTCCTGAGGGTCTGCGTCGTAGTCAATTTGGCTCAGAGGTGTACAATTGTCTGTTACCTCACCAGGGTAAACACCTCCAATTATAACAAGATAGTCAGGCACGCTAACTTATGAAGCTACTCACCAGGGCGGTTGCGCCATGTTAACGCGCATCCGGCCAAAAACTGATCTGCGCACGCTGATTGCGCTGCTGGCGATCACCAGTATCGTCATCACACTGGCTAATACGCTGTACGCCACCTGGCGCGTACAGCGCATGGTGCTGATCGAAAGCACCCTTGAAGCCAATCGCGCTTACGCCACCAAGCTGGCGGCCACCACCGAAGTGTTTTTCCAGCTGGCGCAGTCGCAACTGCACTACAGCGCCAATCAGCTGGGTAAAGATTTCGATAATCCCGAACTGCTGCAGCAGGAAGTGAACCGACTGCGCGAACAGACCAGCAGTTTTAACTCGGTGGCGATTGTCGACAGCAACGGCGTGATTAAAGCCATTTCGCCGGAATCGCTGATGCTGAAAGGCATGCAGCTCACCAGCCAGTCTTCGCGCGAAGCGCTGGCGCAGCGTCAGCCGATGGTCAGCCGGCCCACCATTTCTGCCACCAATAACCTGCTGGTGTTTGTTTCCTGGCCGGTGTGGAGCACCGATGGGCGCTATCTTGGCTACGTCGGCGGCACTATTTATCTGAAGAAAAAAAGCATTCTTAACGTGCTGCTCGGCGAGCAGTACTATCGTGACGGCACCCATGTTTACGTGCTGGATCGCGAAAACCGCGTGCTGTATCACCAGAACAATCAGCTGATTGGCAAAAACGTGCCGGGCATCGTCAGCGATCGTCAGCGCCAGGAGCACAGCAATGGCGAAGTTCAGCTGACGGAAGAGGGCACGGCGAAGCTGGCGGGCTACGCTGTGGTACCCACTACCGGCTGGATGGTGGTGGCGCTCAAGCCGACAAACGTCACGCTGGCGCCGCTCTCCGGGCTGCTGCTCCAGGTGCTGAAGAATTCGGTGCCGTTTGCGCTGCTGACACTGCTGGTGGCGGTGATTCTGGCCCGGTTGATTGCCTTGCCGCTGTGGCAGCTGGCGCGCAAAGCCAGCCAGATGGATACCCAAGGCGTTTCGGGTGAAATTGGCGTGATTCGCGCCTGGTATTTCGAAGCGGCACAGGTGAAGCGCGCGCTGCTCACCGGTATTGGTCTGGTGCAGGATAAAATCGGCCGGCTCAAGTCAGAGGTGCAGAGCGATCCCATGACCAGCCTGCTCAATCGCCGCGGCCTGAGCGCGGTGCTCGACTATTTCGATACCATGCAGCAGCCGTTTGCCGTGCTGGCGCTGGATATTGACCACTTCAAACGGGTGAATGATAACTTCGGGCATGATGTTGGCGACGAGGTGATCAAACAGGTGGCGCGCACGCTGCGCCAGAGCGCGCGTCAGACCGACGTGGTGTGCCGGAACGGCGGCGAAGAGTTTCTGATGCTGCTTCCCGCCACCGCCCCTGATGAAGCACGGGTGATTGCGGAGCGCGTGCGCACCAGCATTGCTGGCGGCTGGATTGATCCGGTCGGGCAGATTACGATTTCGATTGGTATCGCCAGCTGGCAGCCGACGCACGGCAGTCAGGAGCAGATTCTGAAGCAGGCCGATGATGCGCTGTATCAGGCGAAAAACGCCGGACGTAACTGCGTGGTGATCGCCGGGCAGGAGGCGCTGGCCAGCACGGTTTCGCGTTATTAACCGGGCAGCGTCACAGCAGAATAAAAAACGGGTGCCTGGCGGGCACCCGTTGGTCATCAGGCTGATTTCAGGTAATCGAGCACGATATCGTGGTGGTTCGAGGTTTTAAAATCGTCGAACACCTTCTCCACTTTGCCATCGCCGCCAATCAGGAAGCTGATGCGGTGAATGCCGTCGTAGGTTTTCCCCATAAAGGTTTTCTCACCCCAGACGCCAAACTGCTCGCAAACCTGATGATCTTCATCCGACAGCAGGGTGAAGTTGAGCAATTCTTTCTCGACAAAGCGAGACAGTTTTTCCGGCTTGTCGGTGCTGATGCCCAGCACTTCCACGCCCGCCTTCTTTAAATCATCCATGTTATCGCGCAGACCACAGGCCTGCGTGGTGCAGCCCGGCGTCATGGCTTTCGGGTAGAAATAGACCAGAACGCGCTGTCCCTGGAAGTCGGCCAAATTTACTTGTTCGCCATCCTGATCGGGCAAGCTAAATTTCGGTGCGGTGTCACCGGCTTTCAGTGGATTCATCACAACTCTCCATTTTTTTCTTCATGCTGTGGGTAATACACCATCAGCGGCAAAAGCGCCAGGTGGAGTTTACCTCAGGGTTATTTCACTACACGGTATGCCAGCGCGGCAGAGTGTGTGGCGGAATAACCCGGAGCCTGATTCAGACGGCGCTGTGCGCGTCGTCGGTGACACTATAGAGGCGAATTGAACCTTGTGCATGCAGTTCTTCGCACAGCCGATGGAAAGCCTGCTCAAACGGTGCGCTGGCATGATTCGCCGGGCTGTGCGCGGTCATCTGAATATAGAGCACCGGCGGCGCGTCGTCCTGGGCGGGCGTAATACGCGACACCAGCTCGGCGATGTTCATCTGATGTTTATCGAACAGATCGGTGAAGCGTTCGATGATATGCGGTGAGTCCGGCACTTCCACCTGTACCCAGACGGTAGCGGGCATCGGCGGCGTCACGCGCGCGTTAGTGCGCTTCATCACGATCAGCAGTTCCAGCTCGGCACCCTTCATCGGCAGGGTCGATTCAATCAGGGTAATGGCGTTCCAGCTGCCGGAGAGCAGCATAATAAAGGTGAACTCGTCGCCCAGCATCGCCAGGCGGCTGTCTTCAATATTGCAACCGCAGCTGCTGACGTGGCGGGTAATGGTATTGACGATACCCGGACGATCAACGCCCAGAGCGGTGATCACCAGATGGTGCGGCTGTGACTGCGGCAAAATGGCGTTTCCTGTACGTTCGCTAATAACCATAAGGTAAACATAAAAAAAACTGCTGACAAGCGCGGTAATGGCGTGGCTCGCTTGCTTTTCTTTCGGCGGAAAACGTAACATGAGGCACTTGTTTGTCGAGGGGATAGCCCATGTTCACCGGAAGTATTGTTGCGCTCATCACGCCTTTGAATGAAAAAGGTGATGTCTGCCGCGCAAGTCTGAAAAAACTGATTGATTATCATGTCGCCAGCGGTACGGCGGCGATTGTTTCTGTTGGCACCACCGGCGAATCCGCGACCCTCAGCCATGAAGAGCATGGCGATGTGGTGATGCAAACCCTGGAGCTGGCCGATGGCCGCATTCCCGTGATTGCCGGGACCGGCGCGAATGCCACCGCCGAAGGGATCTCTCTGACAAAACGCTTTACCGGCACCGGCGTAGTCGGCTGCCTCACCGTGACCCCATACTACAACCGTCCGACGCAGGAAGGTCTGTACCAGCACTTCAAAGCGATCGCCGAAAGCACCGATCTGCCCCAGATGCTGTATAACGTCCCGTCACGTACCGGCTGTGACATGCTGCCGGAAACCGTTGCCCGCCTGGCTGAAATCAAAAATATTATCGGAATCAAAGAGGCCACCGGGAACTTATCGCGTATTTCGCAGATCCAACAGCTGGTTGGAGATGAGTTCATTATTGTCAGCGGTGATGACGCGACAGCGCTGGACTCCATGCAACTGGGCGGCAAAGGCGTTATTTCGGTCACGGCTAACATTGCAGCACGTGAAATGGTTGAACTCTGTGCGCTGGCACAAGAGGGCAAATTCGCCGAAGCGCGTCGCCTGAATCAGCGTCTGATGCACCTGCACCAGACGCTTTTCTGTGAACCGAATCCTATCCCGGTGAAATGGGCCGCGAAACAGCTAGGATTAATCGCCGATGACACGCTGCGCTTGCCGATGACGCCGCTGACCGAAGCCGGTCAGGCGAAAACCGCGCAGGCGCTGATCCAGGCGGGTCTGCGATAATTTAGGGAGAATCAATGAGTTATTCAGTTAAGCGCTCGACGCTGGCAACCGTGGTGGGCCTGTCCACCCTGATGCTGCTAACAGCTTGTTCCAGCGATCAGCGTTATAAGCGCCAGGTCAGCGGTGATGAATCTTACCTGCAGGCGCCTGAACTGCATGATTTAAAAGCCCCGGCGGGCATGATTCTGCCGCTGCAGAATGGTGATTACGATGTGCCGCACAGCGTGGCGAAAGGCGCGCTGGGTAAAGAGCTCGACATCCGTCCGCCGGCGCAGCCGCTGGCGCTGATGAACGGCACCCGCGCGCAGTTCACCGGTAACACCGGCGTGCTGGCGGTTGACAGCAGCCGTGGCTCCATCTGGTCGCAGGTGGTGAACGTGGTGCAGTCGTACAAATTCCCGGTTGCCCAGCGTGATGATGCGGCGCAGCAGCTCACCACCGACTGGGTACAGTGGAACCGTGCTGACGAAGATAACCAGTATCGCGGCCGTTACCAGATCAGCGTGCAGAACCAGGGCTATCAGCAGGTGCTGACCGTACGTCTGCTGGAACTGCAGCAGCAGGGCCAGACGGTCACCACGCCGGTCCAGGTTCAGCGCTATACCGGTCAGATGCTGAATGACATCAGCACCGGTCTGGATAAGATCGATACCGCCAGTCAGGATGCGGCTGCCGGACGTGCCAGCGGACAGATTGATGTCCAGAGCGGCGCGGACGACACCGGCCTGCCACTGCTGGTGCTGCGCTCACCGTTTAACGTCACCTGGCAGCGTCTGCCGGCGGCGCTGAAGCGTATGGGCATGGAAGTCACCGATGACAACCGCTCGCAGGGCAGTCTGAAAGTGACCTACAAGCAGCCGGGCAGCAGCGCGTTTGACGCCATCGGCGCGAAAGATCCGGAACTGCCAAACGGCGACTACAAGTTGCAGGTGGGCGATCTCGATAACCGCAGCAGCCTGCAGTTCATCGATCCGAAAGGACACGTACTCACCCAGGCGCAGAATGATGCGCTGGTGGCGGTCCTGCAGGGCGCGCTGAACAAATAAATGCAATAAAGGCCGGAGATTCTCCGGCCTTTTTGTTTTGGTTTTGGCATAATAGCGCCCGGCGAGGTAAACGATTGCGTCAGGCAGTCATCGCGCGGTGAAACACCGCTGAACACGGGTTCTTTCATGTTTGGAGTTAACAAGATGCAAAAGCGAGCTGAGTTGTATCGCGGTAAAGCGAAAACCGTATACAGCACCGACAATCCGGATCTGCTGGTACTTGAATTCCGCAACGATACGTCAGCAGGAGACGGTGCACGAATCGAGCAGTTTGATCGTAAAGGCATGGTGAACAACAAGTTCAACCATTTCATCATGACCAAACTGCAGGAAGCGGGCATTCCGACCCAGATGGAAGCGCTGCTTTCTGATAACGAAGCGCTGGTGAAAAAGCTGGAGATGGTGCCGGTAGAGTGCGTGGTGCGCAACCGGGCGGCCGGATCGCTGGTGAAACGTCTGGGCGTGGAAGAGGGCATGCTGCTCAATCCACCGCTGTTTGATCTCTTCCTGAAAGATGACGCCAAACACGACCCGATGGTCAACGAATCGTACTGCGAAACCTTTGGCTGGGTGAGCAAGGCTAACCTGGCGCGCATGCAGGAGCTGACCTTCAAAGCCAACGAAGTGCTGAGCAAACTGTTTGATGATGCCGGTCTGATTCTGGTGGACTTCAAGCTGGAGTTCGGTCTGTTCAAAGGTGAAGTGACGCTGGGCGACGAATTCTCGCCAGACGGCGCGCGTCTGTGGGACAAAGAGACCATGGACAAGATGGATAAAGACCGTTTCCGTCAGAGCCTCGGCGGCCTGATCGAAGCCTACGAAGAAGTGGCACACCGTCTGGGTGTCAAACTGGACTAAGCCTCTGCCGGTGTGCGTCAAGGTAGTTCGGACGCAAACCTCTCAGCGCATGAAGGTCGCCCTTGCTGGCGGCCTTTTTATTGTCTGTTTACGGCCTTCACACTGCGCCCTGCGCGCAATCTCGCTCCGCTGGCATTGCATTGCTGGTACTAACCTCTGCCGCCAACTAAAATCATGCAAAAGTCATTGATAACAGGAGCAGGCCATGCGCTGGCAAGGGCGTCGTGAAAGCGACAATGTGGAAGATCGTCGCGGCGATTCGCCGGGTTTTAGTTCTGGCGGACGCCAGATTCGTCTGCCGCGCGGCAAGGGCGGCATTATTCTGCTGATTGTGGTCGCGGTCGCTGGCTATTACGGCTACGACCTCACCGCGCTGCTGGAAGGCGGCGCGCCGGTGTCGCAGCAGCAGCAGCGTCAGGTCAATTCGGCGCAGGATAACGAGGCGGCCAAATTCACCTCGGTGATCCTCGCCACCACCGAAGATACCTGGGGCAAACTGTTCCAGCAGATGGGCAAACAATACGCGCCGCCAAAGCTGGTGATGTATCGCGGTGCGACGCGCACTAACTGCGGTACCGGCCAGTCGGCAATGGGGCCGTTCTACTGCCCGGCCGATCAGACGGTGTATATCGATCTCTCCTTCTATGACGACATGAAAACCAAACTCGGAGCCGGGGGTGATTTTGCCCAGGGTTACGTCATCGCCCACGAAGTGGGGCATCACGTGCAGAAACTGCTGGGTATCGAACCGAAAGTGCGCCAGATGCAACAGGGCGCCACGCAGGCGCAGGTGAACCAGCTGTCGGTGAAGATGGAGCTGCAGGCGGACTGCTTTGCTGGCGTCTGGGGTCACTATATGCAGCAGGAGAACATTCTTGAGGTGGGCGATTTGCAGGAAGCGCTGAACGCCGCCGAGGCGATTGGCGACGATCGTCTGCAGCAGCAAAGTCAGGGGCGCGTAGTGCCGGACAGCTTTACTCACGGCACCTCACAGCAGCGCTACACCTGGTTCAAACGCGGTTTTGACAGCGGCAATCCAGGCCAGTGCAACACCTTCGCCAGTAACTGATGTTGCACGCTGAACTGACGGCAGCGATGCAGCAAGCCGGTATCCGCCGTCTGTGCGTAATTGCCGGTGAAGCTGGCTGGGCGCGCAATGAGGCGGCCACATGGCAGGTCACACTGCCCGGTGACTGGTTAACGGTTAGCGACAGCGATGACTTCCCGCAGCGCGTCGCGCCTGCAGCGCTGCGTACCCTGCTGGGCCGGGAATTCCGGCATGCCATTTTCGATGCGCGCCACGGCTTTCACGCGGAAGCGTTCGCTGCGCTGGCCGGGACGCTGCGGGCCGGCAGCTGGCTGCTGTTACTGACGCCTGACTGGAACGCCTGGCCGGCACAGCCCGATCGCGACAGCCTGCGCTGGGCCGATGTCGACCAGCCCATCGCCACGCCGCATTTCATCCACCATCTGCAACAGCATATCCTGCAGGATGCGCAGGTGATGCTGCTGCGTCAGCATCAGACGCCACGCCTGCCGTCGCCGCAGCCCTTCGCGCCGTGGCAGTGTCGCGCCCCCGAGCAGCAGGCGCAGATTGTCCGCCAGCTGTGCGCCATGCCGCCCGGTGTCGCGGTGATCATCGCCCCGCGCGGTCGCGGCAAATCGGCGCTGGCGGGGATGCTGGCGCGCCAGACGCAAAGCGCGCTGGTGACGGCGCCGGCCAAAGCCGCGACGGAGGTGCTGGCGCAGTTCGCCGCTGAGCAGTTTAGCTTTATGGCCCCGGATGCGATTCTCGCTCTGCCGCAGGAGGCTCCGCCGCTGGCAGAATGGCTGATTGTGGATGAGGCCGCGGCCATCCCCGCGCCGCTGTTACAGCAGCTGGTGCAGCGTTTTCCGCGCGTTCTGCTGACCACCACGGTGCAGGGCTACGAAGGTACCGGTCGCGGTTTCATGCTGCGCTTCTGCGCCACGCTGCCGCAGGTGCGCTACTTCCCGCTGGATGAGCCGCTGCGCTGGTCGGCGCAGGATCCGCTGGAGCAGTGGCTGAGCGCGGCGCTGCTGTTTGCTGAGGCCGAAGCCTGCGACGCACCCGCGCAGACAGCAATTTTTGCCGCTACGCCCGCGCAGCACGCCGACGCCTTACAGGCTGGCTATCGTCTGCTGGCGAGCGCCCACTATCGCACCTCGCCGCTCGATCTGCGACGTATGCTGGATGCGCCCGGCATGCATTTCTGGCTGGCCGGGCAGCCGCAGCAGGTCACCGGCGCGCTGTGGCTGGTGGAAGAGGGCGGACTGGATGCTGCGCTGGCGCAGGCAGTGTGGGCCGGCTTACGTCGTCCGCGCGGCAATCTGGTGGCGCAGTCATTAGCGGCACATGCCGGTTTTACTGAAGCGGCGACGTTACGTTCGCTGCGCATCAGCCGCATCGCCGTGCAGGCCGCGCAGCGCCAGCGCGGCATCGGTCGCGCGCTGGTGGCGACGGCGCGGCAGCAGGCACAGGGCGCGGATTATCTGTCGGTGAGCTTTGGCTACACCGCAGCGCTGTGGCAGTTCTGGCGCGCCTGCGGCTTTACGCTGGTGCGTATCGGTTCACAGCGCGAAGCCAGTAGCGGTTGCTATGCGGCGATGGCGATTTGTGCGCTGACGCCAGCCGGTGAAGCCCTGCAGCAGCACGCCGCGCAGCGTCTGGCGCGCGACTGGCCGTGGCTGCAAAAGCTGATCGCGGTGCCGCTGACCCTGTCGTCTGCCGACCATCAATCCCTCAGCGCCGACGACTGGCCGCTGCTGGCCGCGTTTGCCTGGGCGCAGCGGCCCTATGAAGCCAGCTATGCGGTGCTGCAGCGGCTGGCTGGTGTCGCATCGCCACCGTTGCTGTATGCCATACTGCAACAAAAACAAACGCTGAGTGAAGCGGCACGGCTGGCTGGCGTGAGCGGGCGTAAAGCGCTGATGCTCAGGCTGCGCGCGGAGGCGGCTGACGCACTCATCATGCTGGATGCCGCTGCCGCGCAGCACTGGCAGCAGCGCCTCGGCACATTGCAATAAATCCATTATCTCGTTCAAATTTTCCCAATATCACTTTGCCGTCAGCGGCGTATAGTGATTTGAGGAGGACGTTATGGCACTACGATATGTAATTGTTCAGCAACCGGACAACGCCGCGCAGCTGTTTTTGCTGTATCACGGCGTGAACGACAACCCCGATTCGATGGCGCAGATTGGCAGCTGGTTCGCGCAGGCGTTTCCGCAGGCGCAGGTGGTGTCGGTGGGCGCACCTTATCCGGCCAGCGCGCCGCAGGGCCGCCAGTGGTATGCCGAGATACCGGAACACGACCGCTCGCAGCAGCAGGGCGTGGATGCGGTGATGCCGTCCTTTGTCGAGTCGGTGCGTCACTGGCAGCAGCAGAGCGGCGTGCGGCCGGAAGCCACCGCGCTGGTCGGTTTTTCGCAGGGCGGCACCATGGTGCTGGAAGGCGTAAAAGCCCAGCCGGATCTGGCGGGACGCGTGGTGGCCTTTAGCGGCCGCTACGTCACGCTGCCGGAGCAGGCCAGCACGCGCAACACTATCCACCTGATTCACGGCGATTATGACGAGCAGGTGCCGATGCAGCATGCGGAAGCGGCGATGCAGCGCTTAACTGCGCTGGGCGGCGATGTGACGCTGGATATCGTTGACGATCTGCCGCACGCAATTGATGAACGCAGCATGCAGCTGGCGCTGAATCACCTGCGCTATACCGTGCCGCGTCGCTATTTCGATGAGGCGCTGAGCGGGGCGAAGCCGGGCGACGACGATGTGGTGATGATGGTGTGAGACCGCGCGCCATAAAACAAAGGTCGCCGTGCAGGGCGACCTTGTACGCTAAACGATCGGCGGCGACTACTTCTTCTTCGGCCAGTCGTCGTCATCGTCCCACTTATCGTTGAAATCGCGATGCGGTGGCAGATCCGGTTTGTTATCCATATATTTTTTATGATCGATGCGCTTCAGGTCTTTATAGACGTTCATCAGTACGCCCACCATCAGCAGAATCACAATCACCCACCAGTACTCTTTTAACCATTCCATGAGGTTTCTCCTTCAAGGTGCCATCAGGCGATCAGCTGTTCCATAATGCGCTGATACATCCGGCTCAGCAGCTGCAAATCCGAGGCTTTCACGCACTCATTGATCTTATGAATAGTGGCATTCACCGGGCCGAGCTCCACCACCTGCGCGCCCATGCGGGCAATAAAACGCCCGTCAGAGGTGCCGCCGGTGGTTAACAGCTGCGGCTTGATCTCATTATAGTGCGCCACGGCGTTGACGACGGCATCCACCAGCTTGCCGCGTGAAGTCAGGAACGGCTGACCGGACACATTCCACTCCAGCGTATAGCGCAGCTGGTGGCGATCGAGCAGCGCCGCCACGCGATCTTTGATCATCTGATCGGTCAGTTCGGTGCTGAAGCGGAAGTTAAACTGCACGAAAAACTCGCCGGGAATCACATTGTTACTGCCGGTTCCCGCCTGCACGTTGGCGATCTGCATGCTGGTCGGCGGGAAGAACTCATTGCCCTGATCCCACTCGGTCGCCACCAGCTCGTTGAGCGCCGGCATTGCACGATGTACCGGGTTATCAGCCAGATGCGGATAAGCCACGTGGCCCTGCACGCCGTGAATGGTCAGATTGGCGGTCATCGAGCCGCGACGGCCATTCTTCACCACGTCGCCAACCACTTCGGTGCTCGACGGTTCACCGACGAGGCAGTAATCCATGCGTTCATTGCGCGCCATCAGGCGCTCAACCACTTTTACCGTACCGTTGACGGCGCTGGCTTCTTCATCGGAAGTGATGAGAAACGCCAGCCGGCCAGCATGATTGGGATGAGCAGCAACGAAGCGCTCGGCCGCCACCACCATCGCCGCCAGCGAGCCTTTCATGTCCGCGGCGCCACGACCAAACAGCATGCCGTCGCGAATCGAAGGTTCAAACGGCGGACTGATCCAGCGGTTGGCATCGCCCGGCGGCACCACATCGGTGTGCCCGGCAAAGGCCAGCGTTTCGCCCTGGCCGCGCGTGGCCCAGAAGTTAAGCGTATCGCCAATGTGCATCGGCTCGACGTGGAAACCAATCGCCTCCAGGCGCGCAATTAACATGGCCTGGCAACCGGCGTCATCCGGACTAAGCGAGGGGCGACGAATAAGCTGCTGAGCCAGCTCAATGACCGGACAGAACATGTTATGACTTCTCCTGGATAAAGGCGTGATAAACGGGTTCTTTGAAACCCACCAGCAATGTACCGTCTGGCGCCGCCAGCACCGGACGTTTGATCAGCGCCGGGTGCGCCAGCATCAGCGCTTTGGCGCTGGCCGCATCGCGGATGGCATCGCGTTCCGCTTCCGGCAACTGACGCCAGGTGGTGCCGCGCGTGTTCAGCAGCACGTCATACCCCAGCTGGTCGATAAAGGATTGCAGCAGCGCCGCATCCAGCCCGTCAGCGCGATAATCATGAAAATGAAAGTCGATGCCGGAAGTGCTCAAATAGTTGCGTGCTTTTTTTATGGTGTCGCAATTCTTAATTCCGTACATCACCCACTGCGCTGTCATCGCGTATTCCCGTCCTGTGTTAAATAAAGCGCGAGTTTACCATAGCGCGCCGTGGGCTGTGAGGTCAGACGCGTGGCAGCGCTGTTTTTCATCTCGCCGCGACGCCAATAAACGCCGCTAATCAGGGCCAGTAAACGCTTTCACTTACCTGCGAAATTGTCGCCTGCGGCATCATTAGTGATCTAAGAATTATCTTAGGCGGCAAAAACGGGCCTGGCGGATTAAGTCCGCGCTTTTATGAGTCGCATTAACAGGTTGCTGAAATGTGCGTCAGTCCGCAGTTTCGGCAAATTCAAGCTTTCTGCGGTAGTTGCCGATAGTGATGAGAGGTGGAAACGTATTCACCTGTAGAAAAAAACGGCGTAAAATCGCCACTACAAGAAGAGAGGGTTTTATGGTTGAACACGAACTGGGGAACTGGAAAGAATTTATCGAAGCGATGTTACGTAAGTAATTCGTGAAGAGAAAAGCAGGGCACTTCCCAACTTGCTGTTATTCTTACCGCACACATCAATAAAGCCGCCATTCATCATGGCGGCTTTTTATTTGCCCGGAGTTAGCCTCAGTCGTGCGGCTTTGCCCGCAGCGGGAAGCGGCGGCGCACCAGCACAAAGAACAGCGGCACAAAGAAGATCGCCAGCACCGTGGCGGAGATCATGCCGCCCATCACGCCAGTACCGACCGCATGCTGGCTGCCAGAACCGGCACCGCTGCTGATCGCCATCGGCAGCACGCCGAAAATAAAGGCCAGCGACGTCATCAGAATCGGCCGCAGGCGCTGCCGCGATGCCTCCAGCGTCGATTCCAGCAGTTCACGCCCTTTGCTGTTGATCTCATTGGCGAACTCGACGATCAGGATCGCATTCTTCGCCGACAGGCCAATCACCGTCAGCAGGCCGACCTGAAAGTAGACGTCATTCTCCAGTCCGCGCAGCCAGGTGGCGACCAGCGCGCCCACCACGCCCAGCGGCACCACCAGCATCACCGAAAACGGAATCGACCAGCTCTCGTACAGCGCCGCGAGGCACAGGAACACTACCAGCAGCGAAATCGCATACAGCGCCGGCGCCTGCGAGCCGGAGAGACGCTCCTGATAGGAGGCACCGGTCCACTGGAAGCCAACGCCGAGCGGCAGCTGCGCCACCAGTTTCTCCATCTCATCCATCGCCGTGCCGCTGCTGACGCCGTTAGCCGCCTCGCCGACAATCTCCAGCGATGAATAGCCGTTATAGCGTTCAAGACGCGGTGAACCGGTCTCCCAGTGGCTGGTGGCGAAGGCGGAGAACGGCACCATGCCGCCGCTGTTGTTGCGCACATACCATTTGTTGATGTCGCCCGGCAGCATGCGGAATTCCGGTGCCGCCTGGACGTAGACTTTCTTCACACGGCCGCGGTCGAGAAAATCATTCACATAGGTTGAGCCCCAGGCGGTGGTCAGGGTGTCGTTGATGGTGTCCAGCGATACGCCGAGCGCCTGCGCTTTACGCTGGTCGACATCAATCTGCAACTGCGGGCTGTCGTCGAGCCCGTTGTGGCGCACGCGCGACAGCGCCGGATTGTTGTCGGCCAGCGCCAGCAGCCGATCGCGCATCGCCATCAGCTCGGTATGCCCGATGCCGCCGTGATCCTGCAACTCCATATCAAAGCCGGAGGAGCTACCCATGCCGGTGATCGCCGGTGGACTGCTGGCGATGACGCGTGCCTCTTTGATCTTTTTAAAGGCTGCGGTGGCGCGATCGATGATGGCAAACGAGGTGCGATCGCGACCTGGCCGCTGCTCCCAGTCCTTCAGGCGCACAAACAGGCGCGCCACGTTTTGCCCGTTGCCGCCCGGACCAGCACCGATGGTGGAGAACACCGACAGCACATTGTCCTTTTCGGCAGTCAGGTAATAATCCTCAACCTTTGCTACCACCTGCGAGGTTTGCTGCAGCGTCGAGCCCGGCGGCAGCTGTACCTGAGTAAGAAATACGCCGCGATCTTCCAGCGGCAGGAAGGAGGTAGGCAGACGAATAAACAGGAATGCCATCACGCCGATAATCGCCAGGTAGAGCAGCAGCCAGCGGCCGCTCTTCAGCAGAATGCGCGCTACGCCGCGCTCGTAGCGTTCGGCGCTGGCATTGAAGTGACGGTTAAACCAGCCGAAAAAGCCGCGCCGGCCATGGTGCTGGCCCTGCGCCAGCGGTTTGAGCAGCGTGGAGCACAGCGCGGGCGTCAGAATCATCGCCACCAGCACCGACAGCACCATCGCCGAGACAATGGTGATGGAGAACTGGCGATAGATAGCGCCCACGGTGCCGCCAAAGAACGCCATCGGCACAAACACTGCGGACAGCACCAGCGCGATACCCACCAGCGCACCCTGAATCTGCCCCATCGATTTACGCGTGGCGGCACGCGGCGATAATCCCTCTTCGCTCATGATGCGCTCGACGTTTTCCACCACCACGATGGCATCATCCACCAGCAGCCCGATGGCCAGCACCATGGCGAACATGGTCAGGGTGTTAATACTGAAGCCGCAGGCGTACAGCACCGCAAAGGTACCGAGCAGCACCACCGGCACCGCAATGGTGGGGATCAGCGTGGCGCGGAAGTTTTGCAGGAACAGGTACATCACCAGAAACACCAGCAGAATCGCTTCCAGCAGGGTTTTCACCACGTCCTTAATGGAGGCTTTGACGAACGGTGTGGTTTCAAACGCCACTTTTGCTTCGAGTCCGTGGGGGAAGTATTGCGCCAGTTCGGCAACACGGGCGCGCACCAGCTTGTCGGTGTTCATCTCGTTAGCGCCGGAGGCCAGTTTGATGCCGAGACCGGATGCCGGCTGGCCGTTATAGCGGCTCAGAAAATCATACTTTTCGGCACCCATGGCGATGGTGGCCACGTCGCCGAGCGTTACCACTGAACCGTCGGTGTTGGTTTTCAGCGTAATGGCGCGAAACTGCGCGGGCGTCTGTAGCATTGACTGGGCGTTAACCGTGGCGTTCAGCGCCTGTTTGTCCACCGACGGCAACCCGCCGACCTGGCCGACCGCCACCTGAGTGTTCTGCGATTCGATGGCGCTGACCACATCGTCGGTGGTCAGCGCGTAGTTAATCAGCTTGTTGGGATCGAGCCAGATGCGCATGGCGTATTGCGATCCGTAGGCATCGACCTGGCCGACGCCGTCGATGCGGCTGAGCGGATCCTGAATGTTACTGGCGACGTAATCGGCAATATCCTGTTTATCCATACTGCCGTCGGTGGAGACAAAGGCGATCATCAGAATGTTGCTGTCGCCGGTTTTGTTTACCGTGACGCCCTGCGACTGCACCGCCGCTGGCAGCTTGCGCAGCGCGCTCTGCAGCTGATTCTGTACCTGTTGCCGCGCTTCATCCGGGTTAGTGCCGGCGGTAAAGGTGAGGGTGATCTGCGCCTGGCCGGTGTTGCTGCTGTTCGAGGACATGTACATCAGGTTATCGATCCCCGTCATATTCTGCTCGATAACCTGGGTGACGGTGTTTTCCAGCGTCTGCGCGGATGCGCCGGGATAGTTGGCGGTGATGCGCACGTTAGGCGGCGCGAGATCCGGATACTGTTCCACCGGCAGCGAGATAATGGCCAGCGTGCCGCACAGGCACAGCAAAATAGCCAGCACCCAGGCAAAAATGGGGCGGTCGATAAAAAAGTTCGACATGAAACCGACACTCCTCAGCTGCGTACTTTGTACTTGTTATTAGTAAAAGCGTGTCGCACGCTGCGCTTCACGCTGGCGGAGTGCAAGGGCGATCCTGAAAACTCCGGCTGCTGCTTACTGTACGCGGGGCAAATTAGGGAATCGTGGATAAATTATGGAGAAAGTGTAAAAGTCGCAGCAGCTTTATGTGCGCACTCACACATTGCGGCTCTCCAGCCACAGCACCGTTGCCGCAACGCGGGAACGGACGTCGAGCTTACGCAGCAGGTTGCGGATGTGCACCTTTACCGTTTCTTCGGAAATGTGCAGCGTGGCGGCAATCTCTTTGTTGGATAAGCCGCGTGCTACTTCCTGCAACACATCCAGCTCGCGCTCGGTCAGCTGTCTGAACGGATTGGCGCTGGGCTGGCGGGTCGCCAGATATTCTGCCACCACCTCGCTGAACACGTTCTCGCCCTGTGCGCCGCGCATTACCTGCGCCAGCAGCAGCTCCGGTTCGCTGTCTTTGAGCAGATAGCCATCGGCACCGGCATCCACCATGGCGTAAATATCGCTGCGCGCGTCGGAGACCGTTAGCACCAGAATGCGTGCCGCGACGCCCTCGTGGCGCAGCGCCTTCAGCGTATCCAGCCCGGACATGCCCTTCATATTCAGATCGAGCAGAATCACATCCGGTGCCAGACGGCGCGCTTCGGCCAGCGCTTCGGTACCGTTATTCGCCTCAGCCACCACTTCCAGACGCGGTTCCAGCGCCAGCAACTGGCGGATACCGCGACGCATCAGCGGATGATCGTCAACGATCATAATAGACAGGGAAGGGTGAGCCATAGGTTCTCCAGAGTTTCAATCCATTTGCTAAGTGTAATGCGTTAAGCCAGCCGGTGCGCGGGGCGGGCGGGAAAACGCAGCGTGACGCAGGTGCCCTGCGCCTGCGGGGTAATCAGTAAGCTGCCGGCGAGACGCGCCGCGCGCTCGGCCATGATAGTCAGCCCGTAGTGGCCCGGCGGCTCTTCTACGCTATTGATACCGCAGCCGTCATCTTCGATGGTCAGCAGGTGCTCATCATCAGCGACACGCTGATAGCGAATCTGAATCTGCTGCGCCTGTGCGTGACGAATTGCATTGAGCAGCGCCTCGCGCGCAATCTGCAGCACGTGCACCTGCTGCTGAGCATCCAGCGTTTGCAGACCAGGCTGGTAGTCAAAGGTAATCGCCGCCTGCGACTGCTCCTGCAGCGGGGCGATCATCGCCTGCATCGCCTGCACTAAATCGGCCTGTTCAATGCTCAGGCGGAAGGTGGTGAGCAGCTCGCGCAACTGCTGATAGGCCTCGGCCAGCGCGCGATCGAAATCGGCGATGATCGCCTGTGCCTGCGGCTGGCTGCTATCGACATTACGCCGCAGCAGCGTCAGTTGGATACGCAGAAAAGAGAGCGACTGCGCCAGCGAATCGTGCAGCTCGCGCGCAATGGTGGCGCGCTCTTCAATCAGCAGCATCTGCTGATACTGCTTCTGCGTCTGCCAGATCCACAGTGCACGCGCCAGCATGTTGGCCAGGCTGTGCATCAGCTCATCGGCCGGCGGCGCGCGGCGGGTTTGCCAGCACAGTTCGCCGAGGCGCTGCTCCTCCTGCTGCAGCGGCAGCCGCTGCCAGCTGAGATCGTCGGCGGGCACGCCGGCCTGAAAGGCGATATCCTCGCTGGCGATTTGCAGCACCTCCAGCGCTTCCCGCCGCTGCACCAGCCGCAGCAGGCCCTGAATCAGCTCGGGATTGAGCGGGCTGCCGGTGAGAATCTGCGAGCTTTCATACAGCAGCGACAGCGTGCGGTTGGCCTGGGTTAAATCTTCGGTTTTATTGCGTACCGCGCACTCCAGCAGGCGATAGTGCGAATGCAGCCGCTCCGCCATGGTGGTAAACGCCTGCGCCAGCACGCCCAGTTCGTTGGGCTGATGCACGGAAAGCGGCGGAAAACTGAAGTTGGCCTGCTCGACGTATTGACTGGCGGTGACCAGCGAATCGAGCGGACGCACCACGTTGCGGCGAATAAAGCCAATGCTCCACAGCGCCAGCGCGACAATCGCCAGAAAGCCGAACAGGCTGCTGGCGGCCACCAGATGCATTTTCAGCTCGGCATAGTGCTGCACCGCCAGCACGAAGCGGTCAATCTCACTGACGTAGCCCGCCACGCGCTGCTGGTACACCTGCGCCCGCGCCGGCTGCAGCGTCTCCTGCAGTACCGGCCAGCTGTCGCGCAGATAGCGATAGCGGCTGCTGACCTCAATCGGCACCCACGGACGCTCCAGGTGCTGCAGCGCCGGTGACTCCAGCGTCTGCTGATATTGCTGCATATGGTGCGCCAGCTGCTGCGGATCGCGCGTGCTGTCCCACGCCAGCCGGTAGATTTGCATGCGCAGCGAGCCGGCGACATTCACCGCTTCGGCATCGCGCAAACTGCTGGAGAGCGTCATCAGCGCCAGGCCGGTGGTTAACAGCGACAGCAGCACAATCGCGCTGAGCGCGCGGGCAATGGTGCGGGTAACGGGACGTTTCACTATCACAATAATAACCCTTACAAGAGCGTGGGATTATAAGTCAGCCGCAACGCGGGTGCGAGCGCGAAATTGACACATCTGGTTACTTTTACCAGAGAAACTCACCGCGGTTTACGTTTCCCTGGATTAACCGCGTTTGGCTGGCGAAATATTGAACGCCTTTACCGCCCGCGCAGCCTGGTTTGCACTGGCTCGCCGATACTTTGACGCGTAACCCTTTTCCCGCACGACAACAGGAGCACCTCATGAAGACACGTTATGCCGTAATGACTGCTGCACTGCTTGCCAGCGCATCGTTTACTACCTTTGCCGCCTCGCCGTTGAGCGAGGCACAAACCCAGGACCTGCAAAGCAGCGGCACCGTTTCGGTGAGCGGCGTGCGGGGTTCGCTGGATGACGCCACCCGTCAGCTGTCGCAGAAAGCGGAAGAGATGGGCGCCAGCCACTATCGCGTCATCGGCATGCAGAATCCGGGCGATTCCAGCATGTGGAGCGGCAGCGCCGAGATTTACCGTTAATGCCCTTCATTATTCCCCTCTGGTAGTTTTTTCCTGTAGCCACCGATTACCGGCCACCCCACTGGCCGGTTTTTTTGTGCGTCGCGACGGATTATTACAAATCAACCCGTGCAGTCAGCCAGTAAATTTTGCTTCGTTCATGCAGAACGGGTAGGATTCATCGCCGTAATTTCCCGGCTTGCCGCGCGGCATCGTTCCGCCGCTCAGGGGCCGGTTTTACCCCATTTCGCACTGCCCGGCGCAATCGATTGGTTACGCGGTGATTGATGGACAGGACAAACAGGAAAGCTATGAAATCTACTAAAAAAACGCCAGCCGAACAGCGTGCTGCGAGAAGGCGCTGGCTTAACTCTCACGACACGGGTTACCACAAAGCGATGGGTAACCGTCAGGTACAAATGATCGCCATTGGCGGCGCTATCGGTACCGGTCTGTTCCTCGGTGCCGGCGCGCGTCTGCAGATGGCCGGTCCGGCACTGGCACTGGTGTATCTGGTGTGCGGTATCTTCTCCTTCTTTATTCTCCGTGCGTTGGGCGAGCTGGTGTTGCATCGCCCTTCCAGCGGCAGCTTTGTTTCGTACGCGCGTGAATTCCTCGGGGAAAAAGCGTCCTACGTCGCGGGCTGGATGTATTTCGTTAACTGGGCGATGACCGGTATCGTCGATATCACCGCGGTGGCGCTTTACATGCATTACTGGGGCGCGTTTGGTGATGTGCCGCAGTGGGTATTTGCGCTGGGCGCGCTGGCGATTGTCGGCACCATGAACATGATCGGCGTGAAGTGGTTCGCCGAGATGGAGTTCTGGTTCGCGCTGGTGAAAGTGCTGGCTATCGTGGTGTTCCTGATAGTCGGCGTGGTGTTCCTCGGCAGCGGTAAACCGCTGGACGGCAACACCACCGGCTTCCATCTGATCACCGACAACGGCGGGCTGTTCCCGCACGGTCTGCTGCCGGCGCTGGTGCTGGTACAGGGCGTGGTGTTTGCCTTCGCCTCGATTGAGCTGGTGGGCACGGCGGCGGGCGAGTGTAAAGACCCGAAAACCATGCTGCCGAAAGCCATCAACAGCGTGATCTGGCGTATCGGTCTGTTCTATGTGGGGTCCGTGGTGCTGCTGGTACTGCTGCTGCCGTGGAACGCCTATCAGGCCGGACAAAGCCCGTTCGTCACCTTCTTCTCCAAACTGGGCGTGCCTTACATTGGCAGCGTGATGAACATCGTGGTGCTGAGCGCGGCGCTGTCGAGCCTGAACTCGGGCCTGTACTCTACCGGACGTATTCTGCGTTCAATGTCGATGGGCGGCTCGGCGCCGCAGTTCATGTCGAAGATGAGTAAGCAGCAGGTGCCGTACGCCGGTATCCTGGTGACCATCGGCGTGTACGTGATCGGCGTGGTGCTCAACTACTATGTTCCGTCGCAGGTGTTTGAGATCGTCCTGAACGTGGCGTCGCTGGGGATTATCTCCTCGTGGGCGTTCATCGTGGTGTGCCAGATGCGTCTGCGCAAAGCCATCAAAGAGGGCAAAGCGGAAGATGTCAGCTTCAAGCTGCCGTGGGCGCCGGTTACCTCGTGGCTGACGCTGCTGTTCCTGGTGAGCGTGCTGGTGCTGATGGCGTTTGACTACCCGAACGGCACTTACACCATTGCTTCAATTCCGCTGATTGCCGTGCTGCTGGTGCTCGGCTGGTTTGGCGTGCGTAAGCGCGTGCAGGCGGAAGCGATGAAAGAGCACGAGCATCATCATGACGATCAGGATGATGCGGCGCCTAAACTGGCGGAAGACAACGCGCGTTAATCGCAGTAATTCTCACCTGCGGGGGCCAGTCGGCCCCCGTTTTTATTGCAATTCTCCTTCTCTTGATCCCGCATCGGGAATTACACCTTTCGGGTGATATAGCCCTTCATAACCTCAGGTTATTTTACGCACCATCTCTACATCCCCGCATTGAGGTGAGCCGATGGCGCTGTCGCGACGTGAACTCTTTACCGGGCAGCGCGTCATGCCTGCCGGCGGTATCGCGTTGCCGTGGTGGCGGGGAGAGAGCGGCTGTGACGGCTGTGGACGCTGCGTACAAGCCTGCGAGAGCGGCATTATCCGCATCGCCGCTGGCGAAGCGCCGCAGCTCGACTTTCTGCAGGGCGAATGCACCTTTTGCGCCGCCTGTGCCGACGTCTGCCCGCAGCCGCTGTTTCAGCCGCGCGACACTGAACCTTCTAGCCAGCGCATCCGCATCGACAGCCGCTGTATCGCTTTTCTCGGCGTTAACTGTCGCAGCTGCCAGGAGAGTTGTGAGCAGCAGGCGATCCGTTTTCGCCTGATGCCCAACGGCATCGGCCAGCCGGAAATCCTTCCGCAACACTGCACCGGCTGTGGCGCCTGTATCGCGCCGTGTCCGGTCTCAGCCACAGGACTGCATCATGACGAATAACGACAGCTGGCACGTATGTGGCCTGGTGATCCAGGCTCGTCCGACCGCGATCGCGGCGGTGCGGCAGGCGCTACTGAACTTTGCCGATAGCGACATCGCGGCGGAAGATGCCGCACGCGGCACGCTGGCGTTAACGCTGGGCGCGGCCGACAGCGCCACGCTGCTGAGCAACATTGAAGCCACCCGCAACATCCCGGATGTGCTGGCGGTATCGCTGGTTTATCACCAGCAAGACGAAATTGAAGAACCCTGTAAGGAAGCATCATGAACCTGAGTCGTCGTGATTTTATGAAGGCCAATGCGGCGGCTGCTGCTGCAACGGCTGCCGGTCTCACCATTCCGACCGTGACCAAAGCGGCCACCAGCCTGGGTGAGCCGATTCGCTGGGAAAAAGCGCCGTGCCGGTTTTGCGGCACCGGCTGTGGCGTGCTGGTCGGCACGCAGAATGGCCGCGTGGTCGCCTCACAGGGCGATCCGCAGGCGGAGGTTAATCGCGGTCTGAACTGCATCAAAGGCTACTTCCTGCCGAAGATCATGTACGGCAAAGATCGTCTGACCCAGCCGCTGCTACGCATGACCGACGGCAAATTCGATAAGAACGGCGAGTTCACCCCGGTAAGCTGGGATCAGGCGTTCGACATCATGGAAGCGAAGTTTAAGGCGGCGCTGAAAGCCAACGGCCCGGAATCGGTTGGCATGTTTGGCTCCGGCCAGTGGACCGTATGGGAAGGTTACGCCGCATCAAAGCTGATGAAAGCCGGCTTCCGCACCAACAACCTCGATCCGAACGCGCGCCACTGCATGGCGTCTGCGGTGGTGGGCTTTATGCGCACCTTCGGCATGGACGAACCGATGGGCTGCTACGATGACATCGAGCAGGCCGATGCGTTTGTGCTGTGGGGATCGAACATGGCCGAGATGCACCCGATTCTCTGGTCACGCCTGACCGCGCGGCGTCTCAGCAATGACAACGTCAAAGTGGCGGTGCTGTCGACCTATCGCCACCGCAGCTTCGAGCTGGCCGATAACGCCATCGTCTTCACGCCGCAGAGCGATCTGGCGATCCTCAACTTCATCGCTAACTACATCATTCAGAACAATAAAGTCGATAAAACCTTCCTGCAGAATCACGTCACGCTGCGTAAAGGCGTGACGGATATCGGCTACGGTTTGCGCCCGACCAATCCGCTGCAGGCGGCGGCGAAAAATCCGGACAACGGCGAGTCGACGCCGATCAGCTTCGATGAGTATGCGCAATTTGTCGCGGAATACACGGTGGAAAAAGCCAGCGCCATGAGCGGCGTAGAGCAGGATCAGCTGATCGCGCTGGCGGAGCTGTACGCCGATCCGAACGTGAAGGTGGTCTCTTACTGGACCATGGGCTTCAACCAGCATACGCGCGGCGTGTGGGCGAACAACCTGTGCTACAACATCCACCTGCTGACCGGCAAAATTTCCCGTCCGGGCACCGGACCGTTCTCGCTCACCGGCCAGCCATCGGCCTGTGGCACCGCGCGTGAAGTGGGCACGTTTGCGCACCGTCTGCCAGCCGACATGGTGGTGAACAATGACAAACACCGCGCTTTAGCTGAAAAACTGTGGAAGCTGCCGCAGGGCACGGTGCCAGCCAAAGTCGGTCTGCACGCCGTGGCGCAGGATCGCGCGCTGAAAGATGGCAAGCTGAATGCCTACTGGGTGATGTGTAACAACAACATGCAGGCCGGGCCGAACCTGACGCAGGAACGCATGCCGGGCTGGCGCGATGCACGCAACTTTGTCGTGGTATCCGACCCGTATCCGACCGTCAGCGCCCTGTCTGCCGACCTGATTCTGCCGACGGCGATGTGGGTAGAGAAAGAGGGTGCCTATGGCAACGCCGAGCGCCGTACCCAGTTCTGGCATCAGCAGGTGAAAGCGCCGGGCGAGGCAAAATCTGATCTGTGGCAGCTGGTGACCTTTGCCAAACGCTTCCGCGTTGAGGACGTGTGGCCAGAGGCGCTGATTGCTCAGCAGCCTGAGCTGAAAGGCAAAACCCTGTACGACGTGCTGTATGCCAACGGCCAGGTAAATCAGTTCCCGCTGAGCGAAGTGGCCGACGACCGCCTTAACGATGAAGCGCGTGAGTTTGGTTTCTATATTCAGAAAGGCCTGTTCGAGGAGTATGCCAGCTTTGGCCGCGGCCACGGTCACGATCTCGCACCGTTTGATACTTATCACGAGGCGCGCGGTCTGCGCTGGCCGGTGGTGGACGGCAAAGAGACGCGCTGGCGCTATCGTGAAGGTTTCGACAGCTACGTGAAAGCCGGTGAGGGGGTACGTTTTTACGGTAAGCCGGACGGCAAAGCCACCATTTTTGCCCTGCCGTACGAGCCGCCAGCGGAAGCGCCGGATGCCGAATATGACCTGTGGTTCTGCACCGGGCGCGTGCTGGAGCACTGGCACACCGGCACCATGACGCGCCGCGTGCCGGAACTGCACCGCGCGGTGCCGCAGGCGCTGCTGTATATCCATCCGCTGGACGCCAAAGATCGCGGCTTCCGTCGCGGTGAGAAGGTGCGCGTGGTATCGCGTCGCGGCGAAACCCTCGCCACCGTGGAAACGCGCGGGCGTAATCAGCCGCCGCAGGGGCTGGTATTTATGCCGTTCTTCGATGCCGGCGTGCTGGCCAACAACATCACGCTGGACGCCACCGATCCGCTGTCGAAGCAGACCGATTACAAAAAATGCGCCGTTAAGCTGGTGAAAATCTGAGGCAGGATGCAATGAAACCTTTTATCACTCTTGTAACCGTTGCCGCCCTGATGCTGGGCGGCGTGGTGTACGCTAATAACGGCGTCGATCTCAATCAGTCACCGGAAGTGACGGCAACGCAGCAGGGCACCATTCATCAGCCCAAAGAGCAGAGCCGCAAGCCGCTGAACTATGTTAATCAGCCGCCGGTGATCCCGCACAGCGTGGAGGGCTACCAGGTGACGAAGAACGTGAACCGCTGCCTGCAGTGTCACGGCACCCAGAGCTATCTGACCACCGGCGCGCCGCGCGTCAGTCCGACGCACTTTACCGACCGCGACGGCGTGGTGAGCAGCACGGTATCGCCGCGTCGCTACTTCTGCCTGCAGTGTCACGTGCCGCAGACCGATGCTAAACCGGTGGTGGAAAACACCTTTAAGCCGGCTGACGGCTTTGGGCAGTGAGGTGGCGATGAAACAGAAACTTTTACGTATCTGGCGCTGGTGGCGACGCCCCAGCCGTCTGGCGCTCGGCACGCTGCTGATTCTTGGCTTTGCTGGTGGCATCATCTTCTGGGGTGGTTTTAACACCGCGATGGAGATGACTAACCGCGAGCAGTTCTGTATTGGCTGTCACGAAATGCGCAACAACGTCTATCAGGAATATATGCAGACGGTGCACTACAACAACCGCAGCGGCGTGCGCGCCACCTGTCCGGATTGTCACGTGCCGCACGAGTGGGGGCCGAAGATGATTCGTAAGATCCAGGCGAGTAAAGAGGTGTACGCCAAGATCTTCGGCCTGATTGATACGCCGCAGAAGTTTGAAGAGACGCGTATCGAGCTGGCGCAGAACGAGTGGCGCCGGATGAAGAACAACAATTCGCAGGAGTGTCGTAACTGCCACAACTTCGATTATATGGACTTCACCGCGCAGAAAACGGTCGCCGCCAAAATGCACAGCAAAGCGGTGCAGGACGGACAGACCTGTATCGACTGCCACAAAGGCATTGCCCACCATCTGCCGGATATGAAAGACCAGCCAAACGGTTTCTAATCGCGACCCTGGCCGCGCCTGCCGGTGCGGTATCAGGGTTTTCGTGCCGACCGGTTGAGGCAGCCGCAAACCACACAGCATCGTAGCGGCGCGATTTATCGCGCTAAGTTAATCACTGCACAGCTGCCCGGATGCGCAATAAATTGCGCCGCTACGATTCGTGCGGCTTTTTATTTCTGCACCATCATTCTGCGCACATTGTAGCGGCGCGATTTATCGCGCTCAGTAAATCACTGCACAGCTGTCCGGATGCGCAATGAATAGCGCCGCTGCGATTCGTGCGGCATTTTATTTCTGCACCCTCATCCTGCACACATCGTAGCGGCGCGATTTATCGCGCTAAGTTAATCACTGCACAGCTGCCCGGATGCGCAATAAATTGCGCCGCTACGATTCGTGCGGCATTTTATTTCTGCACCATCATGCTGCGCACATCGTAGCGGCATTTTATTTCTGCACCTTCATCCTGCACACATTGTAGCGGCGCGATTTATCGCGCTAAGTTAATCACTGCACAGCTGCCCGGATGCGCAATAAATTGCGCCGCTACGATTCGTACGCATTTTATTTCTTCACCATCATCTTGCACACATCGTAGCGGCGCGATTTATCGCGCTAAGTTAATCACTGCACAGCTGCCCGGATGCGCAATAAATTGCGCCGCTACGATTCGTGCGGCATTTTATTTCTGCACCATCAACCTGCACACATCGTAGCGGCATTTTATTTCTGCACTATCATCCCGCACACATTGTAGCGGCGCGATTTATCGCGCTAAGTTAATCACTGCACAGCTGCCCGGATGCACAATAAATTGCGCCGCTACGATTCGTGCGGCATTTTATTTCTGCACCATCATGCTGCACACATCGTAGCGGCATTTTATTTCTGCACCATCATTCTGCGCACATTGTAGCGGCGCGATTTATCGCGCTAAGTTAATCACTGCACAGCTGCCCGGATGCGCAATGATGGCGCCGCTACGACACGTGCCATGAGGGTTGAAAAGGCGTAATGCTCAACTGACAGCCTCACGCCATCGCAGGCAATCTGCTCCACAATTCAGATAGTTTTCCCTGCGGCTTCGGCCTATTATCTCAGGCTCCCTCAGCTACGCAGTGGAGCGGCTATGTCGTTAAAGATCAACATCATCAAAGATAAGTTGCTGTCTGATAATTATTTCATTCTGCGCAACTACACCTACGAACTCACCCGCAGCAACGGCGACGTGGTACGTCACAAACGTGAAGTCTACGATCGCGGCAACGGTGCCACCATCCTGCTCTACAACCGTGAAAAAAACAGCGTGGTGCTGATTCGTCAGTTCCGCATCGCGACCTATGTTAATGACAACGCCAGCGGTGAGCTGATTGAAACCTGCGCCGGACTGCTGGATAACGACACGCCGGAAGATTGCATCCGTAAAGAAGCGGTGGAAGAGACCGGCTATCAGGTTGGTAAGGTCGAAAAGCTGTTTGAGGCCTACATGTCGCCGGGCGGCGTGACCGAATTGCTGCACTTTTTCGCCGCTGAATACAGCGATGCGCAGCGCGCTAACGACGGCGGTGGCGTGGAAGATGAAGAGATCACCGTACTCGAGCTGCCGTTTCCCCAGGCGCTGGCGATGGTGAAAGAGGGCCGCATTCGCGACGGCAAGACCATTATGTTACTGCACTATGCGCAGCTGATGGGCTGGTTGCAGGCATAACCGCGGCGGTGATTCGCAGGGCCGGCACGAATGCCGACTCTGCCGATGCCGGGGCGCAATGCATTGCGCCACTACGCCATGTGCGTTATTTCCGGGGCATTTAACGGCGTCACTTCACACTCCGGATGAGCCTGGATGCGCGCCAGCGCTTCGGCGTAGGAGGGCATAGAATTGGCCGCGCCGGAACGCTCGACGCACAGCGAGGCAAACGCCGCCGCAAACAGCGCCGCCTGCGGTAACGCATCGCCGGACGCCAGGCGCGCCGCCAGTGCGCCGTTGAAGGCATCGCCGGCACCGGTGGTGTCGAGCGGCTGGGCAGGAAACAGCGGAATACGCAGCTGCTGCTCCGCGCTGGAGAGCAGGGCGCCCGCGGTGCCAAGCGTAATAATCACCTGACGCGCGCCCTTACGGTGCAGCACTTCGGCGGCGCGCTGCGCGCTGGCAAAATCGGTCACTTTTATCCCGCTCAGCTGCATCGCTTCGGTGCTGTTGGGCGTTAACAGATCCACCTTAGCCAGCAGCGCATCGCTGACTTTCTGCCACGGTGCCGGATTCAGAATGACAAACGTGCCGCCGGCACGCGCGTTGTCGATCATGCGCTGAATGGCGCTGAGGTTGTTCTCCAGCTGCACCAGCAGAATATCGGCGGCAGCCACGGTGGGCTGACAGCGCGCCACTTCGGCCGCGGTTACGGTGGTATTTGCGCCGGGATAGACCGATATCATGTTCTCGGCATCATCGCCCGCCACGTAAATCAGCGCGTTGCCGGTGGGTTTCTCTTTACAGGTGAACAGCGTAATGGCGTCGAAACCGGTCTTCTCCAGATGGCGACGGGCAAAGGTGCCAAAATCGTCATTACCCACCTTACCGATATAGTGCACGCGCGCCCCGGCGCGCAGCGCGGCGGTGGCCTGGTTGGCCCCTTTGCCGCCGGGCCCCATCATGCTGTTGTGCGCCGTGAGCGATTCGCCCGGCAGGGGGAAACGGTTCATCACCGCCACCACGTCGAGGTTGAACGAGCCAAACACACACACTTTTCCTTTCATTGCGCGCTCCTGAACAGCCGTTCTGCGGCGAGGCACGCGCCGCGACAGCCGGTGTGATCGGTGGATTGACTGAAGATGATTTTCAAACCATCCCGCGTGGCCGGCGGCCGTAAATGCTGCTGGATCTGGCTGCGCAGCTGCGCCAGCGGGAAATCTGCCATCGCCAGCACGCCGCCGCCCAGAATCAGGTACTCCGGATCGAGAATGTTCATCTCGGTGGCGATCAGCTGCGCCAGACGCTGCACAAACGCCTGCAGCGCCGGGTCAGAACCATGATGGGTAAACAGCGCCGACATCGGCGTTTGCGCCGCATTGGCCTGCGCCCAGTGGCTTAACCAGTGGCCGGAGGTCACGGTTTCCGCGCAGCCGTGGTTGCCGCACGGGCAGGGCAGCGCGTTACCGGCCACCGGCACGTGGCCGAGTTCACCGGCTCCGCCATGCTGACCATGGTAGAAGCGGCCGTTGAGCCACAGGCTGTTGCCCATGCCGGTGCCAGGATACAGACCTACCGCATTTTCCGGCAGCTGCTCCAGCTGCATTAAATCCCACAGCATCAGATGGTTAACGTCTTTATCCATCGCCACCGGCACGCCCAGTCGTTCACTCAGCAGCGCCGCTACCGGCTGGTGATCGAGCGCCTGAATGAACGGCAGTGAAATCACCTGCTGGCGATCGCGGCTGAGAATGCCCGGCAGGCCGAGCATCACACCGCTGACCGGCTGCTGCTCCAGCGTTTCCGCAATCAGCAGCCCGAGTGCGGCCAGCGCATCGGGCTGCTGCGCCCAGCTGGCGGTGGGCACTTTACGAAAGCTGCTCCAGATGCGGCCCGCCTCCATCAACTGCAGACGGGTGCCGGTGCCGCCAATGTCGATACCGAGCCAGCGTGTTGTCATGCCGACACCTGCGCCAGGCCCTGCGCTTCATCAATGCTCTCACGCATCATGTTCCACGCGGTAGCGAGGTCTTCGTGAATGTTAAACAAGCCGGAGGTGCCGACAATCAGCACTTCGGCACCGGCACCGACCAGCGTGTTGTAGGTGCGCGTATTACAGGAACCGTCAATCTCAATCAGGTAGCGGTGGCCGTGCGCCTGTTTCAGCGCCTTCAGCTCCTGCACCTTCTGCACCATCTCCGGAATAAACGGCTGACCGGCATAGCCCGGGTCCACGGTCATCACGGTGATTTTATCCAGCAGATGAATGTAATGATGGATAAAGGAGACCGGCGTGGCCGGGTTGAGCACCACGCCCACTTTTTTGCCGTAGCTGCGAATCAGGTTAATCACGCGGAACGCATCACGGTTGATGGTTTCAGCGTGCGGGCAAATGTAATCGGCGCCGGCGTTGGCCACCGCTTCAATAAAGTCGGTCGGCTCTTCCACCATCAGATGCACATCGATCGCCACTTTGGTATGCGGGCGGATCTGCTCAATAAAGAACGGCGACAGGGTGATGTTTTTAACGTAGTGACCGTCCATGATGTCGATGTGCAGGAAGTCAGCGCGGGAGTCCAGCACGGCCAGCTGGTGCTTGATCTCCATCAGATTCATACACATCAACGACGGGGAGACTTGAATACGCATCATACTTCCTTTTTTTCGGTCAGAGGATTAAGCGCCGCGGCCAGCTTGCTGAGCCTGACGGCACGGTGATCGTTAAAGCGCGCTTTGAGTTGTTTGAAGGCCAGCACCACCACCAGCACGGCACCCCACATCGCCAGGCTGACGTGCTGGCTGATGTTCATCAGGTTGAAGCCGGTGGAGAGCACCTGCAGCGCAATCAGCGCCAGCACCACGCCGGTCACGCGGCCAAAACCGCCGTTGGGATCGGTGCCGCCGAGAATGATGGCCAGTACGGTCAGCAGCAGGTAGGCATCACCGTAGCCCATGCGCGCCGAGTTAAAGCGCGCCATCATGATCAGACCGGCCAGCACGCACAGCAGGCTGGAGATGACGTACACCAGCATCACCATACGATGGGTATTGATGCCGCTGAACCAGGTGGCGTTGATGTTGCTGCCGCCCATGTAGATGCATTTGCCAGCGCGGGTTTTGCCGAGGAACAGCGCCAGCAGCGCGGCGGCAACCAGGAATACCCACAGCGGCAGCGGCATGCCCAGCAGCGTGTCTGAGCCGAGCGACTGCACCACCGGCGGCATACCGCTCACCGCCGCACCTTTGGTCAGCCAGATGCCGATGCCGTTGAGCGTCATCATGGTGGCCAGCGTCACCAGAATCGGGTGTGCGCCGATGCGCGTTACCATCACGCCGGTGATCACGCCAATCACGGCGGCAATCACCATCGCGCCGACGATGGCGATAAACAGCCACAGCAGCTGCTGACCGGTACCGGCATCAGCCGGCAGGGCGCTCATCAGGGTCCAGGCGATGAACAGCGCCGTCAGGTTAGCGGTGGCGATGATGGCGAGGTTCAGGCCGCCGCTGAGGATGGCGATAAACATCGCCAGCGTTAACAGGCCGAGCTCCGGCAGCTGAAACGCCATGCTCATAAAGGTCGAGTCAGTGAGAAAGCGGCCCGGCAGCATGACGCTGAAGGTGGCCAGCGCCAGGGCAATCAACAGCATCAGGCCGATGTTGGTGCCGTCCGGCCGCAGCGCAGAGAGAGATTTCATGGTGATGGCTCCTCCCGTCAGACGAAACTGACGTCGGTTTCTTTACGTTTTTTGTAGTGGGTGACGGCAATCGCCACCATAATCGTGCCGCCAACCACAATGTTCATGAAGTAGTTGGAGACGCCGATCAGATTGAGGCCGTTTTTCAGGATGGCGATCAGGAATACGCCCATCAGCGTGCCGCTGACCGTGCCTTTGCCGCCCATCAGGCTGGCACCGCCCAGCACCGTCGCAGCCAGCACATCCAGCTCACCGCCGACCAGCGCATTCGGCACTACTTCACCCATGCGGTACACCTGCACCAGCCCGCCAATCGCCGCCATCGCCCCGAGCCAGCCGTAAGCAAACACGTGAATCAATCCCACGCGGATGCCAATGCGCCGCGCCGATTCCGCATCGCCGCCCACCGCATACAGCTGACGGCCCAGATTGGTTTTGTTGAGCAACAGCGCGGTGAGGGCGGCAATCACCAGCATGATCGCCAGCGGTAAGCCAATCTGAAAACTGTTGCCCTGTACGCTAAACGGCAGCACGCTGTGCAGGGTGATCCACCAGTCCGGCAGCGAGTAGAGGCTTTTGCCGCCGGTAACCCACATCAGCAGACCAAACAGCAGCGACTGCATACTGATGGTGATGATGATCGACACCACGCGCAGCGAGGTGATCAGCAGGGCGTTGATCACGCCAAACAGCGTGCCGCAGACGATAGCCAGCAGAATGCTGAGCAGCGCGTTATCAAACTGGAACTGCACAAACAGCGAGGCGATCAGGTATTGCACCACCGACGCCACGGCGGCGAAGGAGATATCGATACCGCCGGTCACCAGCACCACAAACAGGCCGAGGGCGAAAATGCCGGTAACGGCGTAGCTTTCCGCCAGATCCAGCAGGTTCTGCACCGTCAGGAACTGATCGCTGGCCAGCGAGAAGAACACCATGAAAGCCAGCAGCACCCAGGCGAGCCAGCCCTGGCTGGAGTGCGGACGTAAACGAGAGAAATCAGGCATTAATCACCTCCGCCAGCTGTTCCTGCGCCACGGTATCGGGTTGGTATTCGGCATGGATGGTGCCGTCGCGGAAGTGCAGGATGCGGTCGCAGTTGTACCAGACCTCCGGCACTTCGTCGGAAATCAGGATGATCGACAGTCCCTCTTTCGCCAGCTCGTGGATCAGCTGATAGATGCTGGCCTTGGCACCGACATCCACGCCGACGGTCGGCGAGTCGAGGATCAGAATGCGCGGCTGGGTCAGCACCCATTTCGCCAGCACGATTTTTTGCTGGTTGCCGCCGGACAGGGTGGAGATCGCCAGGTTAGGATCGGCCACGCGCACGCCGAGCTGCTGAATCCACTGCAGGATCAGCTTGTTCTTGCGGTATTCGTCGATCAGATGGAAACGGTTTTGCAGCTTATCGAGGATCGGCAGCACCATGTTGTCGGCCACCGACTGCTGCTGCACCAGGCCGAGCGTCAGGCGATCTTCCGAAACGTAGCCGATACCGGCTTTGATGGCGTCTTCGTGCCCGCGAAAACGCACCGGCTTGCTGTCGAGCCAGATTTTGCCGCTGTCCGGTTTGGTCATGCCAAACAGCGACAGCGCCAGTTCGGTGCGGCCGGAGCCGAGCAGGCCGCACAGGCCCAGCACTTCACCGGCGTAGAGTTTGAAGTTAACGTCGTGATACTGACCGGCGCGCGTCAGCTTCTCCACCTCGAGAATCGCCCGATCGGCGTTGCGCGTTGGCGCTTTTAACTGGTAGTCGAGCTTGAGGCCAGTCATCAGTTCGGTCAGGTGATGCGGCGTCATCTCTCTGGCTGGCCAGCAGCCCATCTTGCGGCCGTCGCGGATTACCGTCACGCGATCCGAAATCTCCAGCACTTCATCCAGCCGGTGACTGACAAACACCACACAGATGTTTTTGTCTTTCAGATAGCGCACGGTGCGCAGCAACTGATTGACCTCGGTACGCGTCAGCGATGCGGTGGGTTCGTCCATGATCACCAGTCGTGCATCGGCCACCAGCGCGCGGCAAATCGCCACCTGCTGGCGCTGGGCAATCGACAGCGCAGCGACTTTCTCATTCAGATCGAGATCGAATTTCAGCTCATCAATAATGCCGCGCGCGGTGTCGCGCAGCCGGGCCTGACGGTGCCAGCCGAGCAACCCGTTGAGGTTATGCTCAAAAGCGATGTTCTCCGCCACGCTCAAATTGGGGAACAGCGACAGATCCTGGTAAATCACCTGGATACCGAAGTCGCGCGCCTGACGGGTGGTCAGACGCGGGAAACTCTGGCCGTCGCCGAGGGTGATGCGGCTGCCACTGTCCGGGGCGTGCACCCCGGAAATAACTTTAATTAAGGTGCTCTTGCCACAGCCGTTGGTGCCAGCGAGACAGTGCACTTCGCCGGCCAGCAGGGTCAGCGAGATATCGCTCAGTGCGCGGTTGCCACCAAATGTTTTCGACAGGTTGTCGAGCGCAATCAGCGTCTGTGGAGTGACCTCTTGCATGTTACAGCCCCATTTTCACCAGTTTTGGCAGGTTCTCTTTATCGAGACTTTCAGTGTTGTTACCGAGAATGGTGTGCGTCGCCTCGTCTACCTTCACTTTGCCCAGCCCTTCAATAGTCATGCCGTCGGTGATTGGCTCTTTCTTCTCCATCATGTCGGCGATACGCACAAATACTTCACCGGCGGTCTGCGGATTCCAGATATAGCCGCCCTTGATAGCACCGCGCTGTACCAGCGACGCGCCCTGGCCCGGGCTGAAGGCACCGATGACGCACACCTGATCGATCTTGTTGCGGTTCATGACCGCGCGGCCGGCGCCAATCGGTCCCTGAGAACCAAAGGCCATAATGCCTTTCAGATCCGGGTATTTAGACATCAGCTCGTTGGTGGTGCGGATGGAGTCATCCAGCGATTCGCCGACGCCGAACTTGTCGGTCACCAGCTGCATCTTCGGATAGTGCTGTTTCTGGTAGTTGAGCGCGGCGTCGGTCCACTCCTGATGCAGTGGCACCGTCAGGCTGCCGACATACATGGCGTATTTGCCTTCTTCATGCATGCATTTCGCCAGTGCTTTCATATGGTTGATGCCGTGGGTTGGCGCATCGACCAGCTCGAAATCCCAGTTGGCGTCTTTCTGGCCGGGCGATTCGTGAGTAATCACCATGATCCCGGCTTCACGCGCGCGCTTCAGCACTGGCTCAAGCACTTTCGGGTCGTTTGGCACCACGCCGATGATATCGACCTTCTGCGCAATCAAATCTTCAATCGCGCGCACCTGCAGCGCCGGGTCAGCGGCGGTTGGCCCCACCATCCACGCGTCGATGCCGCGTTTTGCCGCTTCACTTTTGATGCCCGCTTCCATGGCGTTGAACCACGGAATACCGCCAATTTTTACCACGATGCCCATGCGGATTTTGTCAGCGGCCTGCGCGCCAGCGGCGGCAAACAGGGCAAGCAGAGAACAGGCGATAAGATGTTTTTTCATAAAGACTCCAGATTAATTTTTTATTAGCTGCATCGAATGGCTGCGTTGCGAGCAATCAATAATATTGACGCCGTTCCACGCCAGTTCTTGTTCCAGCTCTTTGTCTTTTAATTGGTCAGTGATGAGAAAATCCACATCGCGGTAATGACAAATACGCGCGAATGAGGGGCGCAGAAATTTACTGCCGTCCAGCAGCAGATGTTTTCTTTCTGCCGCTAACAACATTTGCTGTTTTAAATGTGCGTTGTTTTCGTTACCTTCGCGTAAATAACCGTCATTGCCCAAACTGCTGCAGGAAAAAAAGATCTTATTGATCTGAAATTCCCGTAGTGGCTGCTCTGCGACGACGCCGTGGAAATCTTCATAACGGTCAGAATATTCTCCACCCAGGCAGATGGTGCGGATACTGCCGCGCGCTGCAAGGGTCTGGACGATTCTGATAGAATTGGTTAACACCGTTAATTCAATATCCGGTAGCTGTCGTGCCAGATACCAGCAGGTGGTACTACTGTCGAGTAATAAACAATCACCGGGGCTGATAAAATCGAGTGCCCGTTTGGCTATCGCCATCTTGGCCTCGACGTTTTCATTCATGCGCTGGCGAAAAGATAATTCATACTCGTTAATACCGCGTGTATTTCCCTGAATGTTGGCGGCCTGTCGTTTGGCTGGTACAGCACCACCGTGACTGCGCTGTAATACGCCACGTTTCTCCAGCTGCGTTAAATCACGGCGAATGGTTTCCTGAGAAACCTGACACAGCGTGACTAATTCAGCGACAATGACCCGACCATTTAAATTAAGCTCGTCAATAATTCGCTGCTGTCTTTCAATCGGCAACATGACTTCCCTCCGATGGCTATAAATTACTGGATGCCGGAATGTGAAAATGTGGGCTGGGCACGAGTCCGCAGCGACCAACTGGCCCGGCGACATTAAGGTGATTTTCATTGGATTTTTTATGTAAATGAGATCTCTTAATTTCAAATTTGAGTGATCGCATTCACATAAATGCGCGTTATTACGCGAGGGAATGAGAGAGTCCATGCACAGCGTTGACGCTCTGCCAGCACCATAGCATGACCGCTTATGACCGTTTGTGTGTATTTGACCGTTTTGTGAAGGGGGTAAAAATTGTCCGACGAATCCGATTGAGCAGAAATCAGCCGCACCGGATGATGGAGCTGTTGCGCTATTCCACACAGATCGCCCATAAGGCGACGGCTTTTTCAGCAGTTAACTTCGCTTTTCAGGCCACTTCACAGTTTCGGCCTGATGACCGCTCATGCATTGCGCTATCATTTTCATTCCAGGAATCGGGGATCGTTTTTTTTCATGTCGTATTGGATGAAGTCGCTGCTTTTATTGCCCTTTCTGCTGATTGCCAGCGTACAGGCCGAGCCGCTGCAAAAGTCGTTTTCCGACTGGCAGATCACCTGCAACAACGCGGCGTTCTGCGTGGCACGCAGTTTTCCTGGCGATAATGGCCTGGTGATGACGATTTCGCGTCACGCCGGGGTCAACGATCGGCCACTGCTGCGCATTGATTACGGCAGCGCCTACAGCGGTGCATTGCCGGGCGCGGCGCTAAAAGACAACCTGCTGCTCGACCAGCGCCGCCTCAATCCGGACCTCAAACACTGGACGGTGGAGCCGCATCATCTGGCCACCAGCAACGCCATCGCCATCGACGAATTTCTCGCCCAGACGCTGGATGCCAGCAATTTACAGCTCACCTATAAAGCCAGCGCCAGTATTCCGCTGCGCGGTATGAAAGCGGCGCTGCTGCTGATGGATGACGTACAGGGGCGGGTTAACGGGGCCAGCGCCTGGGTAAAGCGTGGTGATCGCGTGCAGTGGGATGTGCCACCGCCGCCCTCAATTCCACAGCTGCCGGCACCAATGCCCGCACCCGCGCCGCTGACGCAGCAGGAAACCACCGGCCTGATCGATTACGGAACCTGGCGCGTCAATACCGACAACTGCTCGCTCGATCCGCTGCGGCGGGAAGTCAGCGTTGCGCCACTCACCGACAGCAAAGCGCTGCTGCTGATAAGCTGCGAAACCGGGGCCTACAACGTGATCGATCTGGCGTTTGAAGTCACGCGCAGCCAGCCGTATGTGTCGCGCGGCATCACGCTCAACCTGCCGTTTACCCCGCCGTCGCGCACTGATAATCAGCTGGAGCTGGTGAACGCCGAGTTCGATGCCAGTAACGGCCAGCTGTATACCTTCAGCAAAGAGCGCGGTCTGGGAGACTGCGGTGTGGCCACACGCTGGCAGTTTGATGGTAATGCTTTCGTGCTGGCGGAGTATGCGGAAGAAAAGACCTGTGACGCCTGGCATAGTAGTGATGACTGGCCCACCCTCTGGGTGACTCAGTAATCCCCGTCATCCTTCGCACTGCAGGGGCGTTGGCTGCGGCTGTTCACCCCGGTCACTTACCTGAGTAAGCTCCCGGGGATGCCCATCCTTGCCGCCTTCCTGCAGCACGAATGATTTAGGGGAGGGTTCGCAGTAACTGCTCGTCATAACTCACGCTTTGGCTACGGTGACATGACATCAGCTGTCAAAGGCTTAGCGAATATTGCCGATCATCATCGGTGAGCCCGTCTGGTTGCCCACCAGCTCAGCCAGCATGTTGTTGACGCCATCGCTCATCGGGGTGAAGCGGGTCAGCGGCGAGCGCGTCACGACCACAAAGACGCCGACGTTGTGCTGTGGCACCATCGCCATGTAGGTGATGAAGCCGCCGCCGCCGCCGGTTTTCTGAATGATGCCCGGATGGCCCGCCTTCGGTGCCATATAAACCCAGCCCATGCCCAGCGCGTCGGCGCGTCCTGGCACGTCCATGCCTTCCACTTTGGTCAGCTGGTCGCGGCGATAAATCAGCGTTTGCAGCCGATCGATCTGCGGCGTGCGGTGATTCACCGCCGAGTTGAGGAACTGCTGCATCCAGCGTCCCATATCGTCCGGCGTGGAATACACGCCGCCGCTGCCGATGGCTGCCAGCGTGTTATTGCACGGGCTGGCCCCTTTTTCGGCAATCATCAGGCGCTGACACTGATCCGGTGATGGCGTGAAGGTGGTGTCCTTCATGCCGAGCGGACGCGTCACCAGCTGCTGCAGCAGGGCCGGATAAGGCATACCGGCGGCTTTAGCCAGCGCGTCGCCCAGCAGATCGAAGGCGAGATTGGAGTAAGCCGCCTGCGTGCCTGGCGCGGCTTTTAGCTGCGCACCGCGCAGCCACTGCCAGCGATCCGCTTTGGTTGGCCAGACAAACACCGGACGATGCGGTTTGCCGCCCGGCTGCTCGCGCGGCAGGCTGCTGGTGTGGGTGGCGAGATTGATCAGCCGAATCGGCTGGCCGTTGTACGTCGGTATGCGGGCACCCGGCGGCGCATATTTGCTCAGTGGATCGTCAAGGCGAATCTGGCCGCGCTCGGCCATCTTTACCATCACTTCGCTGGTCATCAGTTTGCTCAGCGAGGCGATACGGATCAGTGAGTCCTGCTGTGGGCGCACATTATTGCCGGGACGGGTTTCGCCAAAGCTGGCGAACACGCGCTGGTTACCGTCAATTGCCACCAGCGCCATGCCGGTTGCACCGCTGCCATAGAAAATATGCTCGGCATAGCGATCAACAATCTGCGAGGCCAGCAGCGGATCGGGCGATACCTGCGCCGCGCTGGTAAAGGGCAGCACGGCAACCATTAAGGCCAGTAAAAAAGGAGTACGTTTTTTCAACGGGAAAGCGTCCGCTATAGGAATCGGAGGAAAACCTATAGTAATCAGTTTGCGCAAAGCGGGAAGGGGGCGGGGCGGATTTTTTTCTGTATCAGGCTGTGAAATAAAACGGCCCTCTCCCGGTAGCGGGAAAGGGCCAGACACTCAGGCAGGTTTAAGCAGCGATTCGGCGTGGCTCACCACGTTCTCGACGGTAAAGCCAAAGGCCGGGAACAGCTTGCCGGCTGGCGCGGATTCGCCGAAGGTGGTCATGCCGACAATTTTGCCGTCGATGCCGACGTATTTGTACCAGTAGTCGGCAATACCGGCTTCAACCGCCACACGCGCACGCACGGTGGAAGGCAGCACCGATTCACGATAGGCCACGTCCTGTTTATCAAACACGTCAGTGCTCGGCAGCGACACCACGCGCACCTTGTGGCCGTCGGCGCTGAGTTTCGCTTCGGCGCCCAGCGTGATCTCCACTTCGGAACCGGTGGCAATCAGGATGACGTCCGGCGTGCCGTCACAATCCTTGAGGATGTAGCCACCGCGCGCGATGTTCTCTACCTGTTGCGCGCTGCGCTCCGGCTGCAGCAGGTTCTGACGCGACAGAATCAGCGCGGTCGGACCGTGATGGCGCTCAATCGCCGCTTTCCACGCTACGGCGGTCTCGACCTGATCGCACGGTCGCCAGGTGCTGAAGTTTGGCGTCACGCGCAGGCTGGCCAGCTGTTCAACCGGCTGGTGCGTCGGGCCATCTTCGCCCAGACCAATTGAGTCGTGAGTGTAGACCATAATCTGGCGCGCTTTCATCAGGGCGGCCATGCGCGCTGCGTTACGCGCGTATTCGACGAACATCAGGAAGGTGGCGGTATAAGGTACGAAGCCACCGTGATGCGCGATACCGTTGGCAATCGCCGTCATGCCAAATTCGCGTACGCCGTAATGAATGTAGTTACCGGCGTGATCCTCTTTGATCGGCTTCGAACCGGACCAGATGGTGAGGTTGCTGGGCGCGAGGTCGGCGGAACCGCCGAGGAACTCCGGCAGCAGTTTACCGAAGGCTTCCAGCGTGTTCTGTGAGGCTTTGCGGCTGGCGATTTTCTGCGGGTTAGCCTGCAGATCGCGAATGAACTGGCTGGTTTTGTTTTCCCAGTCAGCCGGCATTTCGCCCTTCAGGCGGCGGCTGAATTCGTCCGCCAGCTGCGGATGTGCCTGCTGATAAGCCGTGAACTTCTCTTCCCAGGATTTCTCCTGCGCGGCCCCGGCTTCTCTGGCATCCCACTGCTGATAAATATCCTGCGGGATTTCGAACGGACCGTAGTTCCAGCCGAGCTGTTTACGCGTCAGCGCCACTTCCTCTTCGCCCAGCGCGGCCCCGTGCGACTCCTCTTTGCCGGCCTTGTTTGGCGAGCCAAAGCCGATTACCGTGCGGCAGATAATCAGCGAAGGCTTGTCGGTGACGCTTTGCGCTTCTTTGATGGCCGCCGCGATGGCGTCCGGATCGTGGCCGTCGATGCCTTCGGCGCTGCCCACCACGTGCCAGTTATAAGCTTCAAAACGCTTGTGGGTGTCGTCGGTAAACCAGCCTTCGGTTTCGCCGTCGATGGAGATACCGTTGTGATCGTAGAAGCCAATCAGTTTGCCGAGGCCCAGCGTGCCGGCCAGCGAACAGACTTCGTGTGAGATGCCTTCCATCAGACAGCCGTCGCCCATAAACACATAGGTAAAGTGATCGACGATATCATGGCCAGGCTGGTTAAACTGGGCCGCCAGCGTGCGCTCAGCAATCGCCAGACCGACAGCGTTGGCCAGCCCCTGGCCGAGCGGGCCGGTGGTGGTTTCAACGCCCGGCGTGTAGCCAATTTCCGGATGGCCCGGCGTTTTTGAGTGCAGCTGGCGGAAGTTTTTCAGCTCTTCCAGCGGCAGATCATAGCCGGTGAGATGCAGCAGGCTATACAGCAGCATCGAGCCATGCCCGTTAGACAGAATGAAGCGATCGCGATCCGCCCAGGCCGGGTTAGTCGGGTTGTGCTTCAGGAAGTCGCGCCACAGCACTTCGGCGATATCAGCCATGCCCATCGGCATACCTGGGTGGCCGGAATTTGCTTTCTGTACCGCATCCATGCTCAGGGCGCGGATCGCGTTAGCCAACTCTCTGCGTGAAGACATAGGGTTCTCCCTTGTGATTGGGCAAAAGCGGACGGGCCGCGACCCGTCCGGCAGAAGGTGAGTTCAGGATTACAGGCGGGCGGCCAGCACGTCTTCCAGCTTCTGCTGGTCGACGGCAAACTGGCGGATACCGTCGGACAGTTTCTCCACCGCCATCGCATCCTGGTTATGCTCCCAGCGGAACTCCGCTTCGGAGAGCGGTGCCGGCTGGTGGAAGCCCTCGGTTGATGGCTCCAGTTTGCGCTCCACCGGCGCTTCGCTGTTGGCCAGCTCTTCCAGCAGATTCGGGGAGATGGTCAGGCGATCGCAGCCGGCCAGCGCCACAATCTGCTCCACTTTACGGAAGCTGGCACCCATGATGACGGTGTTGTAACGGTGCTTTTTGTAGTAGTCGTAAATACGACGCACCGATTTAACGCCCGGATCTTCGTCGACCACATACGGATCGAGCGGTTTGCGCGTGTTGTACCAGTCGTAGATTCGGCCGACAAACGGCGAAATCAGGAACACGCCGGCTTCGGCACAGGCGCGCGCCTGGGCGAAGGAGAACAGCAGCGTCAGGTTACAGTTGATGCCGTTCTTCTCCAGCTCTTCCGCCGCTTTGATGCCTTCCCAGGTGGACGCCAGTTTGATCAGAATACGTGAGCGATCGATGCCGTTCTCTTCATACAGGCGGACCAGCTTCTCCGCTTTGGTCACACACATGCCACGATCGAAAGAGAGGCGCGCATCCACTTCGGTCGAAACACGGCCCGGTACGCTTTTCAGAATTTCCATACCGAGGTTGATCGCCACTTTATCGCTGGCGTTGATGATTTGCGTCTCTTTGCTGCCGCCCTGTTTTTTCGCGTACTCAATGGCGTCATCAATCAGGTGTTTGTAAGCGTCGAGGCCGGCAGCTTTGAGGATCAGGGATGGGTTAGTGGTGGCATCTTCCGGATGGTAATGGCGAATGGATTCGATATCGCCGCTGTCCGCCACCACGGTGGTGAACTGTTTTAATGCATCTAGCTGGTTCATCGCTTAACTCCTTGATTAGCAATAATGTGGGCAAAACAGGCACCCGGGCAGTCATCGTCTTAGGTGCGCCCTTATCGGGGAAGGGAGGTTCCACACAGTGCAACAGACGCCGGATGAAGAAAATGCGTTTTCTCTGATTGTGACGTCGGGGCGCGTTTCTGATAGTCAGGCCTGCCTGATCGGTTCAGCTCAGCGTTTTGCCACCCTTAAGCATAGCAGGCTGTCCCAAAGCCGCAGGCGAAGCCGTGGCAATCCGTGCCCTGGCGACTGTGCGTTCTTTGAGCGCCTTCACCCTCTTTTGCGCCGCGCGTTCTTATACTGAGGGCTTTTCAGCCGTGCAAAAGGATGTCTGATGGACGATCAACTCAAGCAAAGCGCGCTCGATTTTCACCAATATCCCACCCCCGGAAAAATTCAGGTGTCACCCACTAAGCCGCTGGCGACGCAGCGCGATCTGGCACTGGCCTATTCCCCCGGCGTGGCGGCACCCTGTCTGGAAATTGCCGCCGATCCGCTGGCCGCGCACAAATACACCGCGCGCGGCAATCTGGTGGCGGTGATCTCCAACGGCACGGCGGTGCTGGGGCTCGGTAATATTGGCGCGCTGGCCGGCAAGCCAGTGATGGAAGGCAAGGGCGTGCTGTTCAAAAAGTTTGCCGGCATTGATGTGTTCGACATCGAAATCGACGAGCACGACCCGGACAAGCTGATTGAGGTGATTGCCGCGCTGGAACCGACGTTCGGCGGCATCAATCTCGAGGACATCAAAGCGCCGGAGTGTTTTTACATTGAGCAGCAGCTGCGGCAGCGCATGCAGATTCCGGTGTTTCATGACGATCAGCACGGCACCGCCATCATCTGTACCGCGGCAGTGCTTAACGGCCTGACTATCGTGCATAAGGCGATTGCTGACGTGCGGCTGGTAGTGTCGGGCGCTGGCGCGTCAGCCATTGCCTGCCTCAATCTGCTGGTGGCCCTTGGCATGCAGCAGAAAAATATCGTGGTGTGTGATTCAAAAGGGGTGATTTACCGCGATCGCGAAGCGGACATGACGCCGACCAAAGCCGCCTATGCCGTGGAAGATAGCGGGGCGCGCACGCTGGATGAGGTAATTGGCGGCGCGGATATTTTTCTCGGCTGCTCCGGTCCGAAAGCGCTGACGCCAGAGATGGTGCAGGAGATGGCACCAAATCCGCTGATTCTGGCGCTGGCCAATCCGGAGCCGGAGATCATGCCGCCGCTGGCGAAGCAGGTGCGGCCGGATGCGATTATCTGTACCGGGCGCTCGGATTTCCCCAATCAGGTGAATAACGTGCTGTGCTTCCCGTTCATCTTCCGCGGCGCGCTGGACGTCGGTGCCACCGCCATCAACGAAGAGATGAAGCTGGCGGCGGTGCATGCGATTGCCGCTCTGGCGCAGGCGGAACAGAGCGACGTGGTGGCGTCCGCTTACGACGATCAGGATCTGAGTTTTGGCCCGGAATACCTGATTCCCAAACCGTTCGATCCGCGTTTGATTGTGCAGATAGCCCCGGCCGTCGCCAGAGCAGCGATGGATTCCGGCGTGGCGACGCGACCGATTGCTGACTTTGACGCCTACCGCGAGCAGCTCACCGAGTTCGTGTATAAAACCAATCTGTTCATGAAGCCGATCTTCTCGCAGGCGCGCAAAGCGCCGCAGCGCGTGGTGCTGGCGGAAGGTGAAGAGGTGCGGGTGCTGCACGCCACTCAGGAGCTGGTGTCGCTCGGGCTGGCGAAGCCGATCCTGATTGGTCGTCCCAACGTGATTGCCATGCGTTTGCAGAAGCAGGGGCTGAAAATCGAGGCCGGGCGTGATTTTGAGATCGTGAACAACGAGTCCGACCCGCGCTTTAAGGAGTACTGGAATGAATATTATCAGCTGATGAAGCGGCGCGGCGTTACGCCGGAAACCGCCCAGCGCGCGGTGATTGGCAATCCCACACTGATCGGCGCCATCATGGTGCATCGCGGCGAAGCGGACGCGATGATTTGCGGCACCATCGGCGACTACCGTGAACATTACGATGTGGTGGAGAAGGTGTTTGGCTTCCGCGATGACGTCAAGGTCGCCGGGGCGATGAACGCGCTGCTGCTGCCGAGCGGCAACACATTTATTGCCGATACCTATGTGAATGAGGATCCCAGCGCTGAGCAGCTGGCGGATATCACGCTGCTGGCGGCAGAAACCGTGCGGCGTTTCGGCATCGAGCCGCGCGTGGCGCTGCTGTCGCACTCCAGTTTCGGCACTTCGAACGCCCCCGGCGCGCGGAAGATGCGCGAGGCGCTGGCGCTGATTCAGCAGCGAGCGCCGGAGCTGGAGATTGACGGCGAGATGCACGGCGATGCAGCGCTGGTGGAGAGTATTCGTCGCGAGCTGATGCCGGACAGCCCGCTGAAAGGTACCGCCAATCTGCTGATCATGCCGAACGTTGAGGCCGCACGCATCAGCTACAACCTGCTGCGCGTGTCCTGTTCGGAAGGGGTGACGGTGGGGCCGGTGCTGATGGGCATCCGCAAGCCGGTACATGTGCTGACGCGCATCGCCTCGGTGCGACGCATTGTTAACATGGTGGCGCTGGCGGTGGTGGAGGCGCAGACCGAGCCGTTGTGAGCGGCAAGCTGGCCTGATACCCGGTCGCCCTGAAGGGCGACCCTACGGGAGCGCGTTTTATCGGGTTATTTAGCAGGGTGCGCATGAATGCGCACCTGGCTTATTTTTCCAGCCCCAGCCAATCCTGCACCGGCAGGAAATCGCGGGTCAGCGCGGCTTCCGGGGAGCCGTCCGCGGGTTGATAATCATATTCCCAGCGCACCAGCGGCGGCATCGACATCAGAATCGATTCGGTGCGACCGCCGGTCTGCAAACCGAACAGCGTGCCGCGATCCCACACCAGATTGAACTCAACGTAGCGGCCCCGGCGGTAAAGCTGGAACTGACGCTCGCGCTCGCCCCACGCCAGCTCTTTGCGCTTTGCCACAATCGGCTGATAGGCCTGCATGAAACCGTTGCCGACCGCCTGCATGAAATCAAAGCAGTGATCAAAATCCGGCGTGTTCAAATCATCAAAAAACAGGCCGCCAATGCCGCGCTGCTCGTTGCGGTGTTTCAGGAAGAAGTAGTCGTCACACCACTTTTTGTAGCGCGCATAGACGTCATCGCCAAACGGCTGGCACAGATTGAACGCGGTCTGATGCCAGTGCCGGGCATCCTCTGTGAAACCGTAGTAAGGAGTGAGATCGAAACCGCCACCAAACCACCAGACCGGATCGGCGCCCGGCTTTTCGGCAATGAAAAAGCGCACGTTGGCGTGGCTGGTTGGCACATACGGATTTTCCGGGTGTACCACCAGCGACACGCCCATCGCTTCGAAGCTGCGGCCCGCCAGCTCCGGGCGGTGCGCGGTGGCTGACGCGGGCATCTGCTCGCCATACACATGGGAGAAATTAACCCCAGCCTGCTCGAACACCTTGCCATTACGCAGCACGCGGCTGCGTCCGCCGCCGCCGCCGGGGCGTTGCCAGGTGTCTTCGGCAAAGCTGGCGCTGCCGTCTTCCGCCGCCAGACCGGCGCAAATGTCATCCTGTAGCGCCAGCAGATAGGCTTTGACGCGCGAAATATCGGGATTGCTCATGGCTCACTCATTGCAAAAATTTGCCGCGATTCTAGCACAAAACGCTATCAGGCCTGGCGACGATCGTACTCATCAAAGTAATTGACGATACCGTCGGCAATCGCCCGGGCAATTTTCTGGCGAAACGCCGTGGTGCCCAACAGCTGTTCTTCACGCGGGTTGGTGATAAACGAGGTTTCCACCAGCACCGACGGGATGGACGGGGATTTTAGCACCGCGAACGCCGCCTGCTCGGTGTGCTGGCTGTGCAGGTGATGCACCGGGCGAATCTGATCCAGCACGTGTTTACCCAGCGTCAGGCTGTTGCGGATGGTATCGGTCTGTACCAGGTCGAACAGGATCTGGTTAAGGTAATTATCTTTTTCCTGCACCGCCGCGCCGCCCACTTTATCGGCATCGTTTTCGCGCTGCGACATATAGCGCGCCATGGCGCTGCTGGCACCGCGATTGGAGAGGGCAAACACTGATGCCCCGTTGGCTTCCGGGCTGGTGTAGCCGTCGGCGTGAATCGACATAAACAGGTTGGCGCCGTGCTGATGCGCAATCTCCACGCGCTGGTAGAGCGGAATGAAGTGGTCGCTGTCGCGCGTCAGCCGCACTTCCACCTTCGGGTGATTCTGCAGTAGCGTACGCACGGTATTGGCGATCTCCAGTACGATGTGCTTCTCTTCTGAGCCTTCCTGACCCACCGCACCAGAATCAATGCCGCCGTGACCGGGATCGATCATCACAATGCGCTTGCCGCTGGTGGCCGGTTTCGGCGGTGTATGGCGTGCGCTGACGGGCACTGCCGCGCGCGTTTCCTGCGCCTGGACCGCGCGCGGCGACAGCACCGCCAGCGCCAGGCCGGAGAGGATCAGCTGGCGGCGATTGGTCAGGCGCCGCAACAGTGAAATCTTGTTCATTAACATGTCCCTGAGAGTAAACCTGCCCCGTGTTATAGCCTAAGCGCCGTCCGGCGGCGACTGCCGAACCATTTCAGGACATTACTTTGTATTTCAGGCCGCGAATCGCTATTTAGCCGTTTTTTTCAGCCGTTGCGCCCTGCGAGGGTTGCGCCTGGCAAAGAATGCGTGATAATCAGCGAATTGTGCCTCATTGCAGGGTAACGCCGATGGAAATCCGCTCCTTCCGCCAGGAAGATTTTGAAGAAGTCATTACGCTCTGGGAGCGTTGCGATCTGTTACGGCCGTGGAACGATCCGGAACTCGACATCGAACGCAAAATGAACCATGACCCGGAGCTGTTTCTGGTGGCTGAGGTAGGCGGCGAGGTCGTGGGCACGCTGATGGGCGGCTACGATGGCCATCGCGGCTCCGCCTACTATCTGGCGGTGCATCCTGATTATCAGGGCCGGGGATTTGCCAATGCGCTGATGAACCGGCTGGAGAAAAAGCTGATTGCGCGCGGCTGCCCGAAAATCCATCTGATGGTGCGCGAAGAGAACGATCAGGTGGTGGCTTTCTACGAGAAGCTGGATTACGAGCCGGTCGACTCGCTGCTGCTGGGCAAACGCCTGATTGAAGACCGCGAATACTGATTCCACGCGTCGCGCGGCCGGATTTCTGCCCGCCATGCAGCACCGCGAATAAACTTTTTGCCGGTTTGCGACTCCAACAGGCACGCCAGTCGGCACAAAAGAAAGGAGTTTGCATGAAAGTTGTTCGTCCCGCCCTGCTGGTCAGCGCCCTGGTGCTGGCCGGTTGCGCCAGTTCCGGTTCCTCTTCCTCTGCCAGCACCAGCGAAAGTCACTGGTACAATCCGCTCAGCTATCACTGGTCGGCGCTCAATCCGTTCAGCTGGTTTGGCAGTTCGCTCACCGTCACCGAGCAGGGCGTCGCCGGGCTGAACAGCAACACGGCAATGTCGGAGTCCGCCATTAGCGCCGCGCTGAACAATGATTATCAGCTGCGTCAGGGCATGCGCACGCAGAACGGGCAGGTGGTGGATTTCTGGCAGGCGCTGGATGACGGTAAGGTTAAGCTGGTGATCAATGGCCAGCGCAGCGTCGAGCGCATTGAAGTGCTCGATAGCGACGCGCGCAGCGCCGACGGCAGTAAAATCGGTGATGCGTTCAGCGATAAATTCAGCAAAGCGTTTGATAACTGCAAAATGGTTGCCGGGCTGGATGTGCGCGATGTTGAGTGTCGCGCGCCGGGTAGTCAGCATATCGCCTATATCTACAGCGGCGAGTGGCACGGTCCGACCGGGCTGATGCCGTCAGATGATACGTTAAAAAGCTGGAAAATCAGTAAGATCGTCTGGCAGCGTTAACTGGCGAAAAAATTGCGTTAACGCATCTTCTGCGCAGGGCTTTCCGGTATGATACCGGCGAAAAAACGCCGTTAACTTTTATGCCGGAGAGCATTGTCATGTCTCAGTTTCAGAGCGGAATCCTGCTGGAGCACCGCCGTTTCGCCATTTGGCTGGAAGCCCGCGCCACCGGCGACCTCGCTGCGCTGCGTCAGGGTTGCCACGCCTTTCTGCAACAGCTGGCTGCGCTGCAGCAGCAATTCCCGGACGCCGGTCTCGGTGCGGTCATCGCCTTTGGTGATGCGCTGTGGCGCGATCTGCAGGGCACCGACTCAGCTCCCGAACTCAAAGCTTTCACGCCGCTCGGCAAAGGTGCGGCACCGGCGACCCAGCGCGATCTGTTGATCCATATTCAGTCGCTGCGTCACGACGTGAACTTTTCGCTGGCGCAGGCAGCGCTGACGGCGTTCGCCGGCGCGGTCGCCATTGAAGAAGAGACGCACGGTTTCCGCTGGGTCGAAGATCGCGATCTTTCCGGTTTTGTTGATGGCACCGAAAACCCGCAGGGCGAGGCGCGCCAGCAGGTGGCGATCATTGCTGATGGCGCGGATGCCGGCGGCAGCTATGTGTTTACCCAGCGCTGGGAGCACAACCTGCCGCAGTTCAACCGGCTGGCGATTGATAAGCAGGAAGCGATTATTGGCCGCACCAAACAGGACAATGAAGAGCTGCCGGGCGATCAGCGGCCGGCGACGTCGCACCTGAGCCGCGTGGATTTGAAAGAAGCGGGCAAAGGCCTGAAGATTCTGCGCCAGAGCCTGCCGTACGGCACCGCCAGCGGTCGCCACGGTCTCTATTTTATTTCGTACTGTCATCGCCTGTATAACATCGAGCAGCAGCTGCTGAGCATGTTTGGCGAGCGCGACGGTAAGATGGATGCCATGTTACGGTTCACCAAACCGGTGAGCGGCAGCTACTTCTTTGCCCCTTCGCTGACGGCGCTGCAGGCGCTGTCACGTTAATCCACAGCGTTTTACCGGTGCGCCGCCGTGCGCACCACATCCCCGCTTGACGCGGCTCAGTTAATCCCGCCCTGCGCATAAACTCTGCCGCTGGCTTATGCCTTTTTAGACTTTGAAATCCCTAAACGATATATAAAACCGTTACAGCTTTCGCCAGAGTTATAAATACACTGACAGCATCTAATGGCATAGGCTCGAACTCCATTTCTCAGGGTGCAGCATGACACGTTCGGTTTCGAAAAAATGGCTTGGCGGTATAGCGCTGTCGCTGAGTTTAGCGGGCGCGGCACAGGCAACAGAGCTGCTCAATAGCTCTTACGATGTGTCACGTGAACTGTTTGTTGCCCTGAATGCGCCGTTTGAACAGCAGTGGGATGCGGCGCACCCTGACGACAAGCTGACCATTAAACAGTCACATGCCGGCTCCTCCAAACAGGCGCTGGCCATTCTGCAGGGGCTGCGTGCCGATGTCGTGACCTATAATCAGGTGACCGATGTGCAGGTGCTGCACGACAAAGGTAACCTGATCCCGGCCGACTGGCAGAGCCGTCTGCCCAACAGCAGCTCACCGTTTTATTCCACCATGGCGTTCCTGGTGCGCAAGGGAAATCCCAAGCAGATTTACGACTGGGCCGATCTGGCGCGCGATAACGTGAAACTGATTTTCCCGAATCCGAAAACCTCCGGTAACGGCCGTTACACCTATCTGGCCGCGTGGGGCGCTGCCGACCAGGCGGACGGCAAAGATCAGGCCAAAACCGAAGCGTTTATGACCAGGTTCCTGAAAAACGTCGAAGTGTTTGATACCGGCGGCCGTGGTGCCACCACCACCTTCGCCGAGCGCGGGCTGGGTGATGTGCTGATCAGCTTTGAATCGGAAGTGAACAATATCCGTAATCAGTACGGTAAAGACCAATACGAAGTGATTGTGCCGAAAACCAATATCCTCGCTGAATTCCCGGTCGCGTGGGTCGATAAGAACGTCGAACACAACGGCACGGCGGAAGCGGCGAAAGCCTATCTTAACTACCTCTACACGCCGCAGGCGCAGAAAATCATCACCGGCTTTTACTATCGCGTGAATAACCCGCAGCTGATGGCGGAGCAGAAAGATCGCTTCCCGCAGACTGCGCTGTTCAATGTTAATGACGCGTTTGGCGGCTGGCCGCAGGTGATGAAAACCCACTTCGCCAGCGGCGGTGAGCTGGATAGATTACTGGCAGCGGGGCGCGGCTGATGTTGGCTTCTGCACAGAAACGCGTTCTGCCCGGATTTGGTCTCAGCCTCGGCACCAGCCTGCTGTTTACCTGCCTGATTCTGCTGCTGCCGATCAGCGCGCTGATCATGCAGCTGTCGCAGATGACGCTGGCGCAGTACTGGCAGGTGATCAGCAATCCGCAACTGGTGGCGGCGTATAAAGTCACGCTGCTGTCAGCGGGCGTGGCCTCGCTGTTTAACGCGGTGTTTGGCATGCTGATGGCGTGGATTCTGACCCGCTATCGCTTTCCCGGCCGTACGCTGCTGGATGGCCTGATGGACCTGCCGTTTGCGCTGCCGACGGCGGTGGCCGGCCTGACGCTGGCCGGGCTGTTTTCGGTTAACGGCTGGTACGGTCAGTGGCTGGCACATTTTGATATCAAAGTGTCTTACACCTGGCTCGGTATCGCGGTGGCGATGGCGTTCACCAGCATTCCGTTTGTGGTGCGTACCGTGCAGCCAGTGCTGGAAGAGTTAGGCCCGGAGTATGAGGAAGCGGCGGAAACCCTCGGTGCCACGCCGTGGCAGAGTTTCCGGCGCGTGGTGCTGCCGGAAGTCGCGCCGGCGCTGCTGGCCGGGACCGCGCTGTCGTTTACCCGCAGCCTCGGTGAATTTGGCGCGGTGATCTTTATCGCCGGTAACATCGCCTGGAAAACTGAAGTGACCTCGCTGATGATTTTTGTTCGCCTGCAGGAGTTTGATTATCCGGCCGCCAGCGCCATCGCTTCGGTGATCCTCGCGGCGTCGTTGCTGCTGCTGTTTGCGATTAACACCCTGCAGAGCCGCTTTGGCCGCCGTCTGGGAGGTCACTGATGGCTGAGATTTCACAGATCAATCATGCCGAGCGTCAGCCGGTGAACTGGGGCAAATGGCTGCTGATCGGCATTGGCGTGCTGGTATCGATTGGCCTGCTGGTGGTGCCGATGGTCTCCATCTTCTGGGAGGCGCTGGGGCAGGGCATCGGCAAGGCCTTTAGCAACCTGCAGGATGGGGACATGCTGCATGCTATCTGGCTGACGGTGCTGGTGGCGCTGATTACCGTGCCGGTAAACCTGGTGTTCGGCACGCTGCTGGCCTGGCTGGTGACGCGCTTCACTTTCCCCGGTCGCCAGCTGCTGCTGACGCTGTTCGATATTCCGTTTGCCGTGTCGCCGGTGGTGGCCGGTCTGATGTATCTGCTGTTCTGGGGTGTGAACGGCCCGGCTGGCGGCTGGCTTGATGCGCACAACATCCAGGTGATGTTTGCCTGGCCGGGTATGGTGCTGGCAACGATTTTCGTCACCTGTCCGTTTGTGGTGCGCGAGCTGGTGCCGGTGATGCTGAGCCAGGGCAGCCACGAAGATGAAGCCGCCGTGCTGCTGGGCGCGTCTGGCTGGCAGATGTTCCGCCGCGTAACGCTGCCAAACATTCGCTGGGCGCTGCTGTACGGCGTGGTGCTGACCAACGCGCGCGCCATCGGCGAATTTGGTGCGGTATCGGTAGTGTCCGGCTCGATTCGCGGCGAAACCTATACCTTACCTTTACAGGTGGAATTACTGCATCAGGATTACAACACCGTGGGCGCTTTTACCGCCGCCGCGCTGCTGACCCTGATGGCAATTGTGACGCTGTTTCTAAAAAGCGTGGTGCAGTGGCGATTAGAGCATCAGCAGAAGCGCCAACAGGAGGAAAATCATGAGCATTGAGATTAAACACATTAATAAAGCATTTGGCCGCACGCCGGTGCTGAACGATATCTCTCTGGATATTCCTTCCGGCAAGATGGTGGCGCTGCTCGGACCGTCCGGTTCAGGTAAAACCACGCTGCTGCGCATTATCGCCGGGCTGGAGCACCAGAACAGCGGGCAGATTCATTTTCATGGCAAAGACGTCAGCCGCACGCACGCGCGCGATCGTCAGGTCGGCTTTGTGTTTCAGCACTATGCGCTGTTCCGCCATATGACGGTGTTCGACAACATCGCCTTTGGTCTGACGGTGCTGCCGCGCCGCGAGCGTCCGAACAGCGCCGAAATTAAGCAGCGCGTTACCCGTCTGCTGGAGATGGTACAGCTGGCACATCTGGCCAACCGCTACCCGGCTCAGCTCTCCGGTGGACAGAAACAGCGCGTGGCGCTGGCGCGTGCGCTGGCGGTTGAGCCGCAGATTCTGCTGCTGGACGAACCCTTTGGCGCGCTGGATGCCCAGGTGCGTAAAGAGCTGCGCCGCTGGCTGCGTCAGCTGCATGAAGAGCTGAAATTTACCAGCGTGTTTGTGACCCACGACCAGGAAGAAGCGATGGAAGTGGCGGATAGCGTGGTGGTAATGAGTCAGGGCAATATTGAGCAGGTGGGCGCACCGGATGACGTGTGGCGTGAGCCCGCAACCCGCTTCGTGCTGGAGTTCCTCGGCGAAGTGAACCGCTTTGATGGCGAAGTGCACGGCTCGCAGTTCCATGTGGGCGCGCATCGCTGGCCGCTGGGCTATACGCCAGCGCATCAGGGCGACGTGGAGCTGTTCCTGCGTCCGTGGGAAGTGGACGTGTCACGCCAGAGTAGCCTGGAGACGCCGTTACCGGTGCAGGTGCTGGAGATCAGTCCGCGTGGCCACTTCTGGCAGCTGGTGGTTCAGCCCGTCGGCTGGCAGAGCGAGCCAATCTCGGTGGTATTCGCCGGTGAACAGACGGCGCCGATCCGCGGCGAACGGCTATTTGTTGGTCTGCAACAGGCACGTATCTACCAGGGCACCACGCCGCTGCGCCCGGTTGCCTTTGCCGAAAGCGCCTGATATTTTTGTCACTCCTTCGGGCGGGATTTTCCCGCCCGATTTATTTGTACTCCTTTCGGCTGGAATGACACCGTGACCACTCTGGAAAACACCATCGGCAATACGCCGCTGATTAAGTTGCAGCGCCTGACGCCGGATAACGGCAGCGAAATCTGGCTCAAGCTGGAAGGCAACAATCCGGCAGGTTCGGTGAAAGATCGCGCAGCCTGGTCGATGATCCACCATGCTGAGTTGCGGGGTGAAATCCAGCCCGGCGACACGCTGATTGAGGCCACCAGCGGCAATACCGGCATTGCGCTGGCGATGATTGCCGCGCTGAAAGGCTACCGGTTACGCCTGCTGATGCCGGAGAACATGAGCCAGGAGCGTCAGGATGCGATGCGCGCCTACGGGGCTGAGCTGGTTTTGGTGACCCGCGAGCAGGGCATGGAGGGCGCGCGCGATCTGGCGCAGGCCATGGCGCAGCGCGGCGAAGGCAAAGTGCTGGATCAGTTTAATAATCCCGACAACCCGCTCGGTCACTATCTCACCACCGGTCCGGAGATCTGGCAGCAAAGCCACGGTCGTATGACACATTTTGTCTCCAGCATGGGCACCACCGGCACCATCAGTGGCGTCGGGCGCTATCTGAAAGAGTTTGCTCCGGCGGTGAAAGTGATTGGTTTGCAGCCGCAGGAGGGCAGCAGTATCCCCGGTATTCGTCGCTGGCCGGCGGCCTATCTGCCGGGGATTTTTCGCCCGGAACTGGTGGATGAAGTGATAGATATGGCACAGCAGGAGGCGGAAGAGACCATGCGCGCGCTGGCGCAGCGCGAAGGCATTTTCTGCGGCGTCAGTTCAGGTGGGGCTGTGGCTGGCGCATTGCGCATCGCGACGGCGCAGCCGGGCAGTGTGGTTGTCGCCATTGTCTGCGATCGCGGCGATCGCTATCTCTCCACCGGTGTTTTTCACCGCTAGTTCCCCCCGCCTGTTTCTGGCTTCGTGCGCCCTGTGACGCGGCGTACGGGCCATTTTTGTCTATAGTCTCCCTAAGCATGTTCTGACGCGGTCACTGTAAGGATCGCGTAAAACCGGCTGCTTTCCCGCGGCACTCAGGACAAAATAGCGGCAATTTTGTACGAGAGAAAAAGATGAAAATCCTGCTTGTTGATGATGATGTTGAACTTGGCACCATGCTGAGCCAGTACCTGATTGCCGAAGGTTTTGAAACCCAGCTGGTGCTGACCGGCAGCGCCGGGATTGAAGGGGCGTTATCCGGACACTACACCGCGATGATTCTCGACATCATGCTGCCGGATATGAGCGGTATTGATGTGCTGCGTCAGGTGCGGCAGAACAGCCGCCTGCCGGTGATTATGCTGACGGCGAAGGGCGACAATATCGACCGCGTTATCGGCCTGGAGATGGGCGCGGACGACTACGTGCCCAAACCCTGCTATCCGCGCGAACTGGTGGCGCGTCTGCGCGCAGTGCTGCGTCGCTTTGAAGATCAGGCACCGGTGCCGGATAAGAAAGAGGTCCTGCGCTGGGGCGATCTCAGCCTGAACCCGGCTACGCGTATCACGGAGTGGCAGGGCAAAGCTTTTGATCTCACCGCGTCGGAGTTCAATCTGCTGGATCTGCTGCTGCGCGCACCGGACCGCGTGGTGTCCAAAGATGAGCTGTCGGAGAAGGGGCTGGGCCGTCCGCGTGAAGCTTACGATCGCAGCGTGGATGTGCACATCAGCAATATCCGTCAGAAGCTGGCTGCGCTGACCGCAGACAGCGTGAATATTGAAACCGTGCGCAGCATTGGTTATCGCATTCGATGAAACACAGCTACCGTGGCCGCATGTTCTGGAAGATCCTGCTGGGCTTCTGGATTGTGTTTGTGATTATCAGCCAGCTGCTGTGGCTGGGCTTTACCTTGTCAGGAAACCGTCACGAGCCGCCGGAGATTGTGGCGGTACGTCGGATCGTTAATCTGCAAATGGCTTCGGCGGTGTCGGTACTGGAGCGCGGCGGCCCCAGCTCGCTCGACGATATGATGGCGGACTGGGAGCCGAACGATCGCCAGTTTTTCTCGGTGATTCAGCACGCCAGACCGGCCACTACGCCGGACAATGCGCCGCCGGAGACCTTTAATCAGCCGTTTCACGGCCCGTTTCCGCAGGTGATTGTGCGCTGGGTGAAGGGCGCTGACGGTAAAGAGTACGAACTGCGCTATGACGTAAAAGGGCTGCGTGAAGACAGTTCAATGGGCGGCGGAGGCCCGCGTCGTATTCTGAATATCCCCGAGCCGATGTTTACCTTTGCAGGCGCGCTGGGGCTGCTGTTCAGTCTGCTGCTGGCGTGGAACCTGACGCGGCCAATGCGTCAGCTGCGCGAGGGGTTTGCCCGCGTGTCGCGCGGTGATTTGTCGGTGCGGCTCTATCCGGTGATGCGTCGACGCCATGATGAGCTGTCGATTGTGGCCCAGGATTTTGATGCGATGGTGGAGCGGCTGGATACGCTGGTGAAAGCGCGTGAAGAGCTGCTGCACGATATCTCCCACGAGCTGCGCTCCCCGCTGGCGCGCCTGCAATTAGCCACCGGTCTGGCGCGTCAGACGCCGGAGTCGGTAGCATCCTCACTGAATCGCATCGACGAGGAGGCGCGGCGTCTGGATAAGATGATCGGCGAACTGCTGACGCTGTCGCGCGCTGAGCATGAGAGCATGCCTGGCGAGCAGTATTTTGATCTGACCGGTCTGCTGCATGCGGTGGTAACCGATGTGCGCTACGAAGCGCAGATCCCCGGTGTGCACGTAGATTTTCTGGTGGATGAGAACGCGGATTACACCGTGCGCGGTAATGCTGAGCTGATCCGCCGCGGCGTGGAGAACGTGCTGCGCAACGCGCTGCGTTTCTCGCATCAGGGGCAGCATATCAGCGTACAGTTGCAGGCGGAGAATCAGTGGCTGGCGATTCGCGTGCGCGATCAGGGGCCGGGCGTGGATGATGAGAAGCTGTCGAGTATCTTCGATCCGTTCGTTCGGGTGAATTCGCCGCTGATGGGCAAAGGCTACGGGCTGGGGCTGTCGATCGTGCGCAAAGTGGTTCTGGCCCATCACGGCGAAGTTCAGGCGGTGAATCGTCCAGAAGGCGGGCTGGAAGTGACGCTGCGGCTGCCGCGCTGGAAGCAGGCGTAAATCATCACGTCAGGCGCAGGCGGTCAGGACGACCGGACAGATCGCAAAGACGGCATAAACCGTCCCTGGGCCTCGTCCCGCGCCATCCATGGCGCGGGACGCTTTGCTCCTCTGCCCGGTCGTCCTGCCCTCAAACAGGCACGGTGCGCTTTGCCAGAAGCGCTCGCCTGCAAATCATTCATCAGCGTGTGAAAAAACAAAAACGGCACCCATTGGGTGCCGTTTTCACGCAATCAGCGCGGTTTACTTCCTGATGCGGATAACCGGCGTTTCGCCCACGGTAACCTGACCGGAGAGTTTCACCAGGTCTTTGATCTCATCCATATTCGAGATCACGACCGGGGTCAGCGTGGATTTGGCTTTCTCTTCCAGCAGCGGCAGATCAAACTCGATCACCACATCGCCTTTTTTCACTTTCTGGCCTTCTTCAGCGATGCGTTTGAAGCCTTCACCTTTCAGTTCTACCGTGTCGATACCGAAGTGCACGAACAGTTCGATGCCGTTATCAGACTCGATAGAAAACGCGTGGTTGGTTTCGAAAATCTTGCCGATAGTACCATCCACTGGTGCAACCATTTTGTTGCCAGTAGGTTTGATGGCGATACCATCACCGACGATTTTCTCTGCGAATACCACATCAGGTACGTCTTCGATATTCACGATTTCGCCTGACAGAGGCGCAACGATATCAATAGTCCCTGACGCGCTCTCTGATTTATCGCCAAAAAGTTTAGAAAACAAACCCATGATCTTCTCCTAAGCAGTAATTTGGGGCCAGCGTCTCGTGGATCAGCAGAGCGTTTTTTCTTTGATGAACTTGTTCACCAGGTTCATCAAATCTTCCGCTGTGGGTTGAGCCAGAGCCTGCTCTGCCAGTGCCTTCGCATCTTCGAAATTGGTATTGCGAATGATCTTCTTGATGCTTGGGATTGAAATGGCACTCATGCTGAATTCGTCCAGCCCCATTCCCAGTAACAGTAGTGTAGCACGTTCATCACCAGCCAGCTCACCACACATGCCGGTCCATTTCCCTTCGGCATGTGATGCGTCGATCACTTGCTTAATGAGGCCCAGTACAGATGGCGTCATTGGGTTATAGAGGTGTGAAATCAAATCATTACCACGATCGACCGCCAGAGTATACTGCGTCAGGTCATTTGTCCCAATACTAAAGAAGTCGACTTCTTTCGCCAGATGGCGGGCAATCACTGCGGAAGCCGGGGTTTCCACCATGATGCCCACTTCAATGGACTCATCAAAGGCTTTACCTTCTTCACGCAGCTGTGCCTTCAGCATCTCCAGCTCAGCCTTCAGGAAGCGCACTTCTTCAACCGAGATGATCATCGGGAACATGATGCGCAGTTTGCCGAAGGAAGACGCACGCAGAATGGCGCGCAGCTGGGCATGCAAAATCTCTTTACGGTCCATGGCGATACGAATCGCACGCCAGCCGAGGAACGGGTTCTCTTCTTTTGGCAGGTTCATGTACGGCAGATCTTTGTCGCCGCCGATGTCCATGGTGCGCACGATCACGGCCTGGGAACCCATCGCTTCCGCCACGGCTTTGTAAGCCTGGAACTGCTCTTCTTCGCTTGGCAGCGAATCGCGGTCCATGAACAGGAATTCAGTACGGTACAGACCAACACCTTCCGCGCCGTTGCGCTCAGCACCGGCGACATCACGCACGGTACCGATGTTGGCACACACTTCAACCTGATGGCCGTCCAGCGTAATCGCTGGCAGATCTTTCAGTTTCGCCAGCTCGTGCTTCTCAGACAGATACTGCGTCTGAATCGCTTTCAGCTCTTCCTGCACGTCGTCGGTCGGATTGACGTAAATCTTGTTGTTTACGCCATCGATAATCAGGAAATCACCGTTTTTCACGGTAGCGGTCACGTTGCCGGTGCCGACAATTGCAGGCAGCTCCAGCGAACGCGCCATAATCGAGGTGTGTGAAGTACGACCACCCAGATCGGTAATAAAGCCCAGCACCTTTTTCAGGTTCAGCTGTGCGGTTTCGGATGGCGTCAGATCTTTCGCCACCAGAATGGATTCGTCAGCAATGGCGCTCAGGTCAACGATATGCAGACCCAGAATGTTCTGCAGCAGACGCTTGCCGATGTCTCGTACGTCAGCCGCGCGCTCTTTCAGATATTCGTCGTCGAGCTCTTCCAGCGCTTTCGCCTGGCCTTCAACCACAGAGTGGGCAGCGGCGTCAGCGGTTACGTGATCTTTTTTAATCAGGTCGATGATTTCCTGCTCAAGCTCTTCGTCTTCGAGCAGCATGATGTGACCTTCAAAGATCGCCGCTTTCTCTTCACCGAAGGTTTCACCGGCTTTCACACGGATGGCTTCAAGCTGCCCGGCTGCTTTGCTGCGACCGTCGAGGAAGCGCTGAACTTCCTGCTCAACCTGGTCGTCAGTAATCTTTTTACGGCTGATGACGATCTCGTCTTCCTTCAGCAGCAGTGCTTTGCCGAAAGCGATACCCGGTGATGCTAAAATGCCTGAAATCATAACCCTACCTTTTAATCACGATGGCTCATTGACCCAATGCGTTGCCACTGTCGCGGAGCAGTACTCTAAGGAAGCAATAACGCGGACAGGTTGTCCGCGATCAACATAATTGCACTCAATGGGGCAAAGGAGTCGGTTTAATGGCTTGCCGGAGCGGAATTACTCCAGTTCAGCCATCAGTTTGACCAGATGCTCAACCGCCTGCTGCTCGTCTTCACCTTCTGCAGAAAGCGTAACAACCGTACCCTGAGTCAGACCCAGAGTCTGCAGTTTGAACAGGCTTTTCGCGCTGGCAGATTTGCCGTTAGAAGTAACGGTGATTTCAGACTGGAAAGCCTTTGCTTCTTTCACGAACTGAGCTGCAGGACGGGTATGGAGGCCGTTAGGTGCGGTAATGGTAACTTCTTGCTGGAACATTCTATTTCCCCAACTTTATCAGGTTTGGTGTTATGGATCTAAAGTCTAGCCTGGAGCCGTAACTTTAGCCTGTGTAGGTGCGCTGGTACGGCATCACGCTGACCAAAAAATGCGCTTGAATGAAAAAGTCATTTTTTTCGATGACGGATCAAAACTGCTGCAATACGTCACTCTGCTGATTATGCCGTGATTCGCCGTTTCACCAAATCAGTAAATCGATTCAGCTTGATCCACTTCAAAGGCAGATTAATTTCAGGCACCGAAATAATTGGCTGCTTAAATACCAGAGCCGCATCACTGAAATCAATCTGCCCGGTGGTAAAAGTGAGATCTGCGCCACAAAAAAGCACCCATTTGGGTGCTTTTTTCATCATTTTCAGACTCTGTCGTTTACTGTTGCAGCTCTTTTTCGGTGAACAGATCGGCAAACAGTGCGGTACTGAGATAGCGTTCGCCGGAAGAGGGCAGAATCACCACGATATTTTTATTGGCGAAGGCTTCATCTTCCTGCAGCTTAAGGGCCGCCGCCACCGCTGCACCGGAAGAGATACCGGCCAGAATGCCTTCCTCTTCCATCAGCTGACGCGCGGTGCTGATCGCTTCTTCATTGGTGATGGCCACCACGCGGTCAATCAGTTTCAGGTCAAGGTTGCCCGGAATAAAACCGGCACCGATGCCCTGGATCTTGTGCGGGCCCGGTTTGATCTCTTCTCCCGCCAGCGCCTGTGCGATGACCGGGGAATCCGTAGGCTCAACGGCCACGGTGATCAAATCCTGCTTGCCTCTGGTGTTCTTGATGTAGCGGCTCACGCCGGTCAGCGTACCACCGGTGCCCACGCCGGCAATGAAGACGTCTACGGCGCCGTCAGTGTCTTCCCAGATCTCCGGGCCAGTGGTCTTTTCGTGAATTTCCGGGTTGGCCGGGTTGCTGAACTGCTGCAGCAGCACATATTTGTCCGGATCGCTGGCAACAATCTCTTCTGCTTTAGCGATGGCGCCCTTCATGCCTTTTGGCCCTTCGGTCAGCACCAGATTGGCGCCCAGCGCTTTCAGCAGCTTGCGACGTTCAATCGACATGGTCTCAGGCATGGTCAGCGTCAGCTTGTAGCCGCGCGCAGCGGCGACATAGGCCAGCGCAATGCCGGTGTTGCCGCTGGTTGGCTCTACCAGCTCAACGCCCGGTTTCAGAATACCGCGTTTTTCTGCGTCCCAAATCATATTGGCACCGATACGGCATTTAACGCTGAAGCTCGGGTTACGCGACTCGACCTTCGCCAGAATGCGTCCATTACCGATGCGGTTCAGTCGAACCAGCGGCGTATGACCAATTGTCAGAGAGTTGTCTTCATAGATCTTACTCATAGCCCGTCCTTAACTGTATGAAATATTGGGAACCCTCAGAGCATACCTGTTCTGACCCCCGGCGGAAGGAAAGAAATCGTATATCTATATAGCCTGCGACCATAAGCCTGATGCAAAAATGCATAAGGCTTTTTGATGCATTATAGATGACGCGCATGCTGGCTGCGGTAGCGATCGACCCACATGGCGGTCGCGCCGCATACCGCGACCGGCATGATGGCGAGATTGAGGATCGGAATCATGGTGAACAGACTGACCAGCGCGCCAAACTGCATATTGGCGGTTTTATGCTGACGCAGCGCGTTACGCATCTGATGAAAACTGACTTTGTGGTTGTCGAACGGATAGTCGCAATACTGTATTGATAGCATCCAGGCGCTAAACAGAAACCACAACACCGGCGCCACGGTCTGGCCAAAGCCGGGGATAAAATAGAGCAGCAGCAGGCCCAGTGCGCGCGGAAAATAGTAGCCGAGCTTCTGTAACTCGCGCTTCATGATGCGCGGGATGTCTTTCATCATGCCGAGCCAGCCACTGTCCGGCAGGGGTTTTCCGGTCAGACGCCCTTCCAGCTGCTCCGCCAGCAGGCCGCAAAACGGCGCGGCAATCCAGTTGGCGATGGTGGAGAAGAAATAGCTGAATACCAGCACAATCGAAATCACCGCCAGCGGCCACAGCAGATAGCTCAGCCACTGCAGCCAGTCCGGCACGTGCGACATCAGCCGGGGAATCCACTGGCCGAGGCGCTGAAACAGCCAGATAAACGCACCGCCCAGCAGCACAATGTTTACCAGCAGCGGGATGATGACGTAGCGGCGGATACCGGGCAGACGCACCAGTTTCCAGCCCTGGGCAAAATAATGAATACCATTCATGGATGAGACGGAATTCTCAGCGGGCATAGCGAGCCTTTCTCCTTTATGTAGCGGCGCCAACATCATAACCTGGCTTTTTATCGGTGACAGGCGCACTTTGCGCGAAAAAACAGCAAAAAAGCGTGGGGCAGCTATCTTATTTGTCAGAAAATACTGCACAGACTTGCACTTGTGTAGCTGGGCAAATACAGTTAGAGGATAAAGTTTGCCGTGGTGGCAAGGTATTGGAACAACAGAGAATACAATGATGCAGGATTTGCGTCTGATATTAATCGTTGTTGGCGCGATCGCCATAATAGCGCTGCTTCTTCACGGACTGTGGACCAGCCGTAAAGAGCGCTCTTCCGTGTTTCGCGATCGCCCGCACAAACGTCTGAAACAGCGTGAAGAAGCGGATGACGATGATCTGCTGAACAGCGAAGACGATGGCGTCGGCGAAGTACGCGTGCGTCGTCAGCGTGATGCCGAAGACGAGCCGCAGTTCGATGCGCCGGTCACCAAACCTGCTGCTCCGCGTGCGCCGGAACCGGTGCGTCAGCCGTTCCCACGCCAGGAAACGCCGTTAAGCGGCGATCCGCTGCTGGACGATGAGCCGGTACGTCAGCCTGCACCTGCGCCACAACCGCAGGCGCCGGTGGCGCAGCCCGTGCCACAGCCACAACCGATTCAGGCCGATCCGCTGCTGGATAATGAACCGCTGTCCGCCACCCAGCCGGCACCGGAGTTTACCGCCGCCGAGCCGGAGGTTAAACAACCTGAACCTGCGCCTGTGCAGGAAGCTGCACCGCAACCGCAGCCCGCTGCGCCGGGCAGTAAAAAAGAAGCGGTGCTGGTGTTGCACGTTGCCGCGCATGCCGGTGGCGCACTGAACGGTGAAGCGCTGCTGCAGGGCATTCTGCAGGCCGGCTTCCAGTTTGGTGAAATGAACATTTTCCATCGCCATCTCAGCCCGGCCGGCAGCGGTCCGGTGCTGTTCAGCCTGGCAAACATGGTCAAACCGGGTTCGTTCAATCCGGATGAAATGGGCGATTTCACCACGCCGGGCGTCTCAATCTTTATGATGGTGCCGTCCTACGGTGACGCCAATCAGAACTTTAAGCTGATGCTGCAATCGGCACAGCGCATCGCCGATGATGTCGGTGGCGTGGTGCTGGATGATGAGCGTCGCATGATGACACCACAAAAGCTGGAAACCTATAAAGCACGCATCCGCGAGGTTATTGGCTAAGCGCCGCCAGCAGTATCACCCTTTAACTAAATAACCCCCGCTTGCCGGGGGTTTTTTATCGGACGAGAGAATATGACATCGGTTCAGGAGCAGATCACCGCGCTGCGCACCACGTTACGCCACCACGAATACCTCTATCACGTGATGGATACGCCGGAAATCCCGGATGCAGAATATGACCGATTGATGCGCGAACTGCGTGAGCTGGAGAGTGCACATCCCGATTTAATCACCCCGGATTCTCCCACCCAGCGCGTGGGCGCGGCACCGCTTGCCACCTTTGAACAGGTGCGCCACGAAGTGCCGATGCTGTCGCTCGATAACACCTTTGATGAAGCCGGATTTCTTGCCTTCAATAAGCGCGTGCAGGATCGCCTGAAAAGCACTGACGATCTCACCTATTGCTGCGAGCTGAAGCTGGATGGTCTGGCAGTAAGTTTACTGTATGAAAACGGCCTGCTGGTGCGTGCCGCCACGCGCGGCGATGGCACCACCGGCGAAAACATTACGGCGAACGTGCGCACCATTCACGCCATTCCGCTGCGCCTGCACGGCGACAATATTCCGGCGCGGGTAGAAGTGCGCGGCGAAGTATTCATGACCGAAAGCGGCTTTGAGAAGCTGAATGAGGAAGCACGACGCACCGGCGGCAAAGTGTTTGCCAACCCGCGTAATGCGGCGGCCGGCTCGCTGCGCCAGCTCGATCCGCGTATCACCGCGAAACGTCCGCTGACCTTCTTCTGCTACGGCTTTGGCCTGCTGGAGGGCGGCGAAATGCCTGCCAGCCACTGGCAGCGTCTGCAACAGTTTAAGGCCTGGGGATTACCGGTCAGCGATCGGATTCGTCTGGTGCACACCGCGGATGAAGTGCTGGCGTTTTATCGTCAGGTTGAGCAGGACCGTCCGTCACTCGGCTTTGATATTGACGGCGTGGTGATCAAAGTCGATTCGCAGGCGCTGCAGGAGCAACTGGGCTTTGTGGCGCGCGCACCGCGCTGGGCGGTGGCATTCAAGTTCCCGGCGCAGGAGCAGATGACGATCGTGCGCGACGTCGAGTTTCAGGTCGGACGTACCGGCGCGATTACGCCGGTGGCGCGCCTTGAACCGGTGCAGGTCGCGGGCGTGATAGTCAGTAATGCGACGCTGCACAACGCCGATGAAATCGCCCGGCTGGGGCTGCGTATCGGTGACAAAGTGGTGATTCGTCGCGCCGGTGACGTGATTCCGCAGGTGGTCAACGTGGTGGAATCTGAGCGTCCGGCGGATGCGCGCGAGATTGTGTTCCCCAGCCACTGTCCGGTGTGCGGCTCTGACGTAGAGCGTGTGGAAGGCGAAGCCGTAACGCGCTGTACCGGCGGGCTGATTTGCGGCGCGCAGCGCAAAGAGGCGCTGAAGCACTTTGTCTCACGCCGTGCGATGGACGTGGACGGCATGGGCGATAAAATCATCGACCAGCTGGTGGAAAAAGAGTACGTCAAAACCCCGGCCGACCTGTTCCGTCTCACCGCCGGCAAGCTGACCGGACTGGACCGCATGGGGCCCAAATCGGCGCAAAACGTGGTGGACGCGCTGGAAAAAGCCAAATTCACCACGCTGCCGCGCTTCCTGTATGCGCTCGGCATCCGCGAAGTGGGTGAGGCGACGGCGGCCAACCTGGCGAACCACTTTGGCGAGCTGGAAAAGGTCATGAACGCCGATCTCGATGCGCTAATCGCGGTACAGGACGTCGGCAAAGTGGTGGCAGCGCACGTGCGCAACTTCATGGAAGAGGAGAGCAACCGTGAAGTGATCCGCCAGCTGACGGAGGAGGTGGGCGTGCACTGGCCGGCGGTGGTGGTGATCAAAGCCGAAGAGATCGACAGCCCGTTTGCTGGAAAAACCGTGGTACTGACTGGCTCGCTGTCGCAGATGAACCGTGACGATGCCAAAGCGCGGCTGACGGCGCTGGGGGCCAAAGTCAGCGGCAGCGTATCGAAAAAAACCGATCTGCTGATCGCCGGTGAGGCCGCCGGTTCCAAGCTGGCAAAAGCGCAGGAGCTGGGGATTGCGGTGATCGATGAAGCCGAAATGATTCGGTTACTGGGCGCCTGAGATGGATAAGCAGCAGCTGGTTGAGATTGCCAATACCGCGATGCCGTTTGGCAAATACAAAGGGCGGATGCTGATCGATGTGCCGGAAGAGTATCTGCTGTGGTTTGCGCGTAAAAATGAGTTTCCCGCCGGCAAACTGGGTGAGCTGATGCAGCTGACGCTGGCGATCAAAATCGAAGGCTTAGAGGGCTTAGTTAAACCGCTCAAGCGCAGTGAATAAGTGACAGGCCCGCAATTGCGGGCCTGATGTTTTATGACTTCTGCGCTTCAATCTGTTGCTTCGCCAGCTTCTTCTCATTGCCGGCTTTATAGCGCTGGGCAATGAACGAGCACACCATCAGCTGGACCTGATGGAAGATCATTAGCGGCAGGACAATAATCCCCACTGCGCTGGCCGGGAACAGGATGTTGGCCATTGGTACACCGTTTGCCAGGCTCTTTTTCGAGCCGCAAAACAGCACCACAATCTCATCCGCACGGCTAAAGCCAAACAGCCGGGAAGCGCCAAGGTTGATGGCCAGTGCGACGAACAGAATCAGCAGGCTGCCAGCCAGAATCCACAGCAGGGTATCAACGCCGACGCGATGCCAGATGCCGTTAACCACCGCCTCACTGAACGCCGAATAGACCACCAGCAGAATCGAGGTTTGATCGGTTTTGCCAATCAGGCTGCGATGCTTCTCCACCCAGCCACCAATCCAGCGGCGTGCCAGGTGGCCCAGCACAAAGGGCACCAGGAGCTGCAGCATGATTTTACCAATCTGCTCCAGACCATTGCCCGGTGCATCGCTGTGCACATTCATCACTAAGTTAACCAGCAGCGGCGAAATAAAGACGCCCAGCAGACTGGAGGCGGAGGCGGCACACACCGCCGCGGCAACGTTACCGCCCGCCATGGAGGTGAAAGCAATCGCGGACTGCACCGTCGCCGGCAGGATACACAGGTAGAGGAAACCGGTGTAAATCTCCGCGCCGACGTTGACCGGATGCCACCACACCAGCAGCAGGCCAAGGATCGGGAAAATCACGAACGTGCTGCACATAATCCACAGATGCAGCCGCCAGTGGCTGCTACCAGCGATGATCTTCTCACGCGACAGTTTGGCACCGTGCATGAAGAACAGCAGGGCGATGGCCGCAGTGGTCAGGTATTCGAAGAAATCGACAAACCCGCCTTTGGCCGGAAAGAAGCTGGCCAGCAGCACGGTGATGATGAGTTTGACCATCATCGGGTCAAGTCGTAAAAAGCCCATTGTTACAATCCGGTTAAATGTAATAAATGATGCTGCTGATTGTGCGTCAGACGCGTTTAGAAATAAAATTGATTTATTGCATTAATCTATGAGCGTAATCGATGAATTACACCTTACGACAGCTGCGCACCTTTGTGGCGGTGGCGCAGCACGGCAGTTTCAGCCAGGCAGGGCAGGCGATTGGGCTGAGCCAGTCGGCGGTCAGTCATAGCATTAAAGAGCTGGAAGCGGAGATGGGCGTAAGGCTGCTGGATCGCACCACGCGCGAGGTGTTACTGAGCGAAGCCGGACAGCAACTGGCAACGCGGCTGGAACGACTGCTGGAGGAGCTCAATACCACGCTGCTCGATGTGCGCAGCTATGGCGAGCAGCGCAGCGGCACGGTGCGCGTGGCGGCCAGCCAGACGCCCTCGGCGCATCTTATGCCGCAATGTCTGGCCAGCAGCCAGCTGCGCTACCCCGACATTCGGGTGATTCTGCACGACCGCGTGCAGCAGTGGGTATTGCAGAGCGTGCGCAATGCGGAAGTCGATTTTGGCATCGTCATCGGTCCGCTGCAGGATGCGGATTTCGATAGCGAGGAGATTCTGCAGGAGCCGTTTTTACTGTTGTGCCATCAGGATGATGCGCTGGCGCAGGTGCCGCAGGCCCAGTGGTCAATGCTGGCTGGTCGCGCTATGGTGCTGCAGGATTACGCGTCGGGCAGCCGATTGCTGGTCGATGCCGCATTGCAGCGGCTGGCGCTGAACGTGCAGGTGGTGCAGGAGATTGGCCATCCGGCCACGCTTTATCCGATGGTGGAAGCGGGCATTGGCATCAGTATCTTACCGGCACTGGCGCTGCCGCTGCCGTCCGGACGTAAGCTGACGGTGCGCCGGCTCTATCCGGAGATCAATCGCAGCCTGATGCTGATTAAACGCAAAAACCGGTCACTTACGCCGGCAGCGGAGGCTATCTGGCAGGAAGTGCGTCAGCAGGCGGCGCTGCTGACGCAGGATCGCGCGCTTAATCCGGCGTTTTAAACATAAACGTCAAGTTGGTTGCTGTCGGTTGGGCGGTTGATGCCATCCGCTTTCACTGCAGTAACCTCCTGTTTCTCCTGCTTCTGCTCCGCTTTCTCCTTTTCCTGCTTCTGCAACTGCTGGATTTGCGCCTGCAGCAGCTGAATCTGCGCGTTAATCGTCTCCTGCTTATCCTTTCTTTGCTTCTCGGTCAGGCTTTTGTCCTTCGCGATGTCTTTCAGTTCATCGTTCAGGCTGGCGATTTGTTTGGTCAGGCTGGCGATTTTCGAGGCGCTATCGCTACTGCCGGATGCGCTTCCGGATCCCGAAGTACTGCTGCTGCCAATATTGGTATTGGTCGAAATGGTGGTCATCACGTTCTCCTTGCAAATGTGCCCTTTCGTTATCGGAACGTAGCCGCTGCGGCTTGAGGGTGAGAGGTGTTAAATTTGCGAAAAGGTTTCGTCAGGAACGAGGGCGGAAGGGGATAGAGCGGGCACGGCCTCAGGCAGAGCGGGTTCTTTCTTCACAGCTGAAGCGAAAAGGCGCCCTGAGAATGTAAGCGCGGTCAGATAAGGCAACCGCAAGTCGCACACCATTTGTAGCGGCGCGATTCATCGCGCAATAAATTGCGCTGCTACCAAATGTGCAACCGTGGTTGAATGCAGTTTCAGCTTAACTGGCAGCCTGGGGGAACGTGAAGAAACGAAAAAAGCGCCCTAAGGACGTAAGAGCAACCAGGTAAGGCAACCGCAAATCGCACACCATTTGTAGCGGCGCGATTCATCGCGCAATAAATTGCGCCGCTACCAAACTTGCAACCGTGGTTGAACGCAGTTGCAGCTTAACTGGCAGCCTGGGGGGAACGTGAAGAAACGAAAAAAGCGCCCTGAGGGCGCTCTTTTCTGGATTTGGTGGGTCGTGCAGGATATGCCTCGGCCCATCCGGGGCCTCGCCCTGCGGGTGATGCTGGCGCATCAGCCTGAATCGCTCCCGGCGATTCAGTCGAACCTGCAGCAGGTTCTCATCCTGCACGTTCAGCATCGGCGCACAGAAACGAAAAAAGCGCCCTGAGGGCGCTTTTTTCTGAATTTGGTGGGTCGTGCAGGATTCGAACCTGCGACCAATTGATTAAAAGTCAACTGCTCTACCAACTGAGCTAACGACCCGAAGTGGTGGGTGATGACGGGCTCGAACCGCCGACCCCCTCCTTGTAAGGGAGATGCTCTACCAACTGAGCTAATCACCCACTTCGGTACTGCTTAACAAGAGTGTCATCTGACTAAGATATGGTGGGTGATGACGGGCTCGAACCGCCGACCCCCTCCTTGTAAGGGAGATGCTCTACCAACTGAGCTAATCACCCATATCTTATCTCTTGTTCACTGCGGGCCATCTCATTAAGAGTGGTGGGTGATGACGGGCTCGAACCGCCGACCCCCTCCTTGTAAGGGAGATGCTCTACCAACTGAGCTAATCACCCCCGCTGTGTGGAGTCGCATTATAGGGATCCTTCGAAGTGAGTCAACGCTTTTTAAAACATAAATGTGCGTTCGCTTTAAATTTAGACATCATGCAGCGCTTTTAGCCAATGTGCTGGTTTTATTAGCAGAAAAACGCACTTCTGCCCGCGCCGCCAGCGTGACAGTGATTGAGGAATCAGCCTCACCTGCTAGAATATGCGCACTGTTTTTCCGCGTTAACCCGTTTTTTTGTCATCCAGACAACGAAACCTGCGCATTTAAGGCAATGCTGAATGAAAATCAAAACTCGCTTCGCACCCAGCCCGACGGGCTACCTGCACGTCGGTGGTGCGCGTACTGCGCTTTACTCATGGCTTTATGCTCGCCATAACCAGGGCGAATTCGTCCTGCGTATCGAAGATACCGACCTGGAGCGCTCCACGCCGGAAGCGATCGAAGCCATTATGGATGGGATGAACTGGCTGAATCTCGACTGGGATGAGGGCCCGTACTACCAGACCAAACGTTTCGACCGTTATAACGACGTTATCGACGAAATGCTGGAAGCCGGTACTGCTTATAAATGCTATTGCTCGAAAGAGCGTCTGGACGCGCTGCGTGAAGAGCAGATGGAAAAAGGCGAGAAGCCCCGTTATGACGGCCGCTGCCGCGACAGCCATGAACATCATGCTGCCGATGAGCCGTGCGTGGTGCGCTTCCGCAACCCGCAGGACGGTTCGGTAATTTTTGACGATCAGATTCGTGGTCCGATCGAATTCAGCAACCAGGAACTGGATGATCTGATCATCCGCCGTACCGACGGTTCACCAACCTACAACTTCTGTGTGGTGGTCGACGACTGGGATATGGGCATCACGCACGTTATTCGTGGTGAAGACCATATCAACAACACGCCGCGTCAGATCAACATCCTGAAAGCGATTGGTGCGGAAGTGCCAACTTACGCGCACGTATCCATGATCCTCGGCGATGACGGTAAAAAGCTGTCCAAGCGTCACGGCGCGGTGGGCGTCATGCAGTATCGCGACGACGGCTACCTGCCGGAAGCGCTGCTTAATTATCTGGTGCGCCTCGGCTGGTCACATGGCGATCAGGAGATTTTCAGCGTGGCGGAAATGACTGAACTGTTCACCCTCGATGCGGTGAGCAAATCGGCCAGCGCCTTCAACACCGAGAAACTGCAGTGGCTCAACCATCACTACATTAATACGCTGCCGCCGGAATATGTCGCGACCCAGCTGCAGTGGCACATCGAGCAGCAGAATATCGATACCCGCACCGGACCGGAGCTGGCGAAGCTGGTGACGCTGCTGGGCGAGCGCTGCAAAACGCTGGTCGAAATCGCCGCGTCCTGCCGCTACTTCTATGAAGAGTTTGACGCGTTTGATGCGGATGCAGCGAAAAAGCATCTGCGTCCGGTGGCGCGTCAGCCGCTGGAAGTGGTGCGCGACAAGCTGGCGGCCATCAGCGACAGCGACTGGAATGCGGAAAACGTGCATCACGCCATTCAGGCTGCTGCGGATCAACTTGAGCTCGGCATGGGCAAAGTCGGTATGCCGCTGCGCGTTGCCGTAACCGGTGCCGGTCAGTCGCCTGGACTCGACGTGACGGTGGAAGCCATCGGCCGCGGCCGCAGCGTGGCGCGTATCGAAAAAGCGCTGGCGTTTATCGCGGAGCGTGAAGCACAGGCCTGATTGAGCTGAACAGCGGCCTGTCAGGCTGCTGTGATGAGGCAGGCAACAAAAAAGCCGGAAGCATCTCACTGCTTCCGGCTTTTCTATTCTTCCTGGATTCCTAACCGCTGTAATACGCCCCTGATCCCTTCCCGCAATAACAGCGCCGCCAGTTGTTCCTGTTCGGTGGCCGTCATTTGCTGGACAGAATTTATTAATAACGCAGGTAACGTATTTTGCTGAGCGCCGTAATTCGCCGCCGGTTCGTTTGCATGGCGGGTGGACTGAATGAAGCTTTTGACACGCTCATCAATGTGGATTAATCGCGCCTTACCGCCCTGTACACCGGGCTTGGGCGTGGTCGTCCAGTTTTCACGCTTGATCCATTTATTCACCGTCTGCCGACTGTAGCCCGTTTCCAGCGCGAGCTCTTCGGGAGTGAGCCATTCCTTTTTCACGATGCTGTCCCTGTTAAATACATTAGCTCTACATATTACAACAAAACGTTACGGGGAAAAGTAATCAAGGCAGAAAATGCCTTTTGCTGTGCGACAAAAGGCAAAATCGGTTTACTGCGCTTCGCTGACCGCCGCCTGTGCCGGACGGAAGGCGAGGAAATAGGTGAGGCCGACAAAGATCGCACCGCCCACACCATTGCCTAAAAATACCGCAACCACGTTAGGTGCAAATTCTGCCCAGCTCATCTGACCGGCAAAAATTGCGGCAGGCACGATAAACATGTTGGCCACCACGTGCTGGAAACCGATTGCCACGAAGGCCATCACCGGGAACCACATGCCGAAGATTTTGCCGACCATATCTTTACTGGCGAAGGCCAGCCATACGGCCAGGCACACCAGCCAGTTGCAGCCGATGCCGGAGATGAACGCGTGCATGAAATCGGCGTTCACTTTGGCATGGGCGATCGCCACGGTTTTCTTCAGATAGTCGCCTTCGGTCATGCCGAGCAGATGGCCGAAGAACCATGCTACCGCAACGCTGCCAATAAAATTGGCGATGGTGACCCAAAACCAGTTACGCAGCACGCTGAAACCACTAATGCGGCGCGCGAACCAGGCAATGGGCAGGGTCATCATGTTGCCGGTCAGCAGCTCGCCGCCCGCCAGCACGGTCAGAATCAGTCCGACCGGGAATACCGCCGCACCGAGGAAGCCGGCAAACGAGCCCCATTCAGCAGGCAGCTGGTTAATAACGTGCAGATCGAGCAGGAAGCCGGTGGCGATAAACGCGCCAGCCATAAAGCCAAGAATCAATAAGGTGGAAACCGGCAGACGGCTTTTAGCCACGCCGGCCTGAATCGCCAGTTGCGCGATCTCTTTAGGTGTATGCAGCGACATAGTTCACTTTTCTTTTATTAAACAAGGAGGACGTGCTGGCCGGTTAGCGAGTGAATACCCTGGACGGCTAACCGGTTAATTAGCGCGCTAAGTTTTACACGCACCATTAACGAAAACAAGCCTGACGCTAACATCTTTAACCTAAAGTTAACCTCGGCGTGGCGCACCGTTGAGGCGGCGTTGAGATAACGGCTGAGGGCAGGGATGATGAGTACGCGCTGCGCTGAAAAAAAAGCCACGGCGACACAGGGTTGCCGCCTTTTTCAGCGATCGCACGCAGAACGAGAATTTGCCGTTGACACTCAAACAGCGGTCTCATATTATGCCGTCCGTCGAGGTAACTCGGCGGTTTTTTCGGTACGGGGCTATAGCTCAGCTGGGAGAGCGCTTGCATGGCATGCAAGAGGTCAGCGGTTCGATCCCGCTTAGCTCCACCAAACCGCTCCCAACGGTTTGCACTGAAAAAACGAATTCCAGATGTGGGGGTATAGCTCAGCTGGGAGAGCGCTTGCATGGCATGCAAGAGGTCAGCGGTTCGATCCCGCTTATCTCCACCAATTCTCTGTTCGTTCAGAACAAACGTATTCAAAACCCGATAATAATACTGCCGTTTGCGCAGTGTGACGTTGCATTCGCCGACTGGCTGCGCGCAATGGCGCTGACCTGCAGCGCCTTTCCGTGTTAAACCGTCACGGCCTGTGGCTGCAGCTGCAGCACACGAAAACCGTGGGTACCGTCGCGATCCAGTTGCGCCACCAGACCATATTCCCAGTCGAGATAGGCCTGCATCACGTCCGGTTCAATATCGGTGCCTTCGTACGGGCGGCGATAACGATCGATGGGCGGCGAGAGCAGGCGCTGCTCGCCCTGTTCGGTGGGCAGACCGGCGGCGCGCCAGGCTGCATTGCCTCCCGCCAGCACCCGCACCGGTTTGCCGGTCAGCGTGACAATTTGCTCCACGGCATACCTGGCCAGCAGACTGCTGCCGCAGGTCAGCACATAGCGGCCAGCATCGGGCAGTAGTGCCTTGCCCTGCTGCTGCAGGGTGGAACGCAGCAGCCAGGCCGCCCCGGGAATATGGCTGTTGCGGTAATTGGCGAGCGTGGTGAAATCCAGCACCTGCGTGTCGCCAGCCGCCAGCCACTCGGCCAGCTGCGCGGGGGAGATCGATTCCGGCGCAGCAACCGGCGCGACCTGCGGCTGCCAGCTGCCGACAGCGCTGAAATCGCTGGCCTGCAATGCGTCAAGTACTGCCACCTGCCAGCCAAGCTGCGCCAGCCAGGAGCCGGTCATATTGGCGCGGACACCATCATCATCCACCAGCACGATACGCGCACCGCGCACGCTGGCGTAATGATCGGTCTCCTGTACCAGCTGGCCGCCCGCCACGTGGCGGCTGCCCGGCAGATGACCGGCGGCGTACTCTTCGGCATCACGCACGTCAAACAGGTAAGTGGTGCGTGCTTCCTGCTGCCAGCGCGTCAGCGTCGCCAGAGGAATGCGTGTCACACCAGCGCGATCGGCAATGGCGCGTGCCTGGCTCGCGGCCTGACGTTGCGCGGTTTCGCTGGCGTTGCCATAGCGGCGGCTCTGCCCATGCTCCAGCGCATGACCGGCCAGCGTCCAGCCAATGGTGCCGTTGCGCAGCGCGAATACCGGATTACGAATACCGGCATTGACCAGCGACTGCGTGCCAATAATGCTGCGCGTGCGTCCGGCGCAATTCACAATCACCGTGGTGCGCGGTGAGGGGGCTATATCGCGCACGCGCAGCACCAGTTCGCCGCCGGGTACGCTGGTGGCGCCCGGAATGCTCATGGTGTGATATTCATCAAAGCGCCGCGCATCCAGCACCACCACGTCGGCATCATTGCTAATCAGCGTCTGTACCTCATCGGCGGAGAGCGAAGGCGTGCGGGCATGATGTTCCACCAGTTCGCCAAACGCTTTGCTGGGTGAATTAACATCGATAAACAGCTCGCCGCCAGCCGCCTGCCAGCCGGCTAAATCATCGGCCAGTAGCGTGACCTGCTGATAACCCAGCGCGGCGAGACGTTCAGCGGCGGTCTGCGCCAGGCCTTCGCCGTTGTCATACAGCGTAATGGCGGTGTGACGTTGAGGAATGCGGTCCAGCAGCTCCAGCTCCAGCTTTGACAGCGGAATGTTGACGGCAAACAGCGGGTGCCCGGTGGCAAACAGCGCCTCATCACGCACGTCAATGAGCGCCACTTCCTGTTGCTGACGCAGTGCTGTCAGCAGTTCCGCCGCCTGGCGAAACGGGAAAACCGGTTTAGTCATGTGAAAGATCCCAAATGTTAGGTAGATAACGGTTGCTGTAGCCGGAAATAAAGCGTTTTTCGTGGCCGTCGGCGGTGTAGACCGCGCGCTCAACCGCGCCGATATTCGCGCCATATACGTGGATACTGACAGAGACGCGATCGTCAAAGGCGTTGCTGACGCGATGGATATCACCGACCGTCGGCGACACCGCCTCCACGCTGCCGGGTTCAAGCCGCACCGGCGCACCTTCTGCCTGTAAACCGTGCGGGCCCGGCTGCCACGATTGTGAAATCTCGGCACCGCGCAGCATGCCAATCAGGCCCCAGACGCGGTGATCGTGAATCGGCGTCTGCTGACCCGGCCCCCAGACAAAACTCACCACGGAAAAGCGCTGCTGCGCATCGGCATACAGCAGATATTGCTGATAGTGCTGCGGATGGGGCTGGGTAAACGCCTCATCCAGCCAGTCATCGTGGCGAATCAGTTCAGCCAGCCAGCCGCTGCCCTGCCGCAAAAGGGTCGCTTCGTCCGGCTGGCTGTCGAGCAGGGTGGCCAGCCGGGCGACGAAGGTGCGCAGGCGATGGTGCTGATAATCACTCATGATTTGTCTCCGGGCGCGTGCTGGGCGATGCGGTTAGCGGCGGCGGACAGACTGAAGTCAAACGCCTGACTGACATCGACCTGCTTTGGCAACACCTGATAACGATGGAAAAAGTCGGCGGATTTCTGCAGCGTGGCAATCAGGTGCGTGTCAAACACCAGCGGGCGGATGCGCGCATCGTCAATCCAGCTGCGGGTAATGGCGGTGGGCATATTCAGGGTTTGGCTCAGCACGCCGGCGAATTCCTGCGGATGGTGTTGCGCCCAGATTTGCGCCTTCGCCAGTCGCGCCAGCAGGTCGGCAATCGCTGCCCGCTTGCCGGCGTCCTGCAACGCTTCATTGCGGGCCAGCGCGTAAGAGTAACCAGACATAATGCCTTTACCCCCGCCGTCCGGCACGCGCACCGTGCCGTCGATGGCGGTCGAGGTGGCAATATAGGGCTCCCACGGCGCCCAGGCCGCGACCGCACCGGACGTCAGCGCTGCGCGGCCATCCACCGGTCCAAGGAAGCGCAGCGTGACATCCTGCGGCGTCAGGCCAGCGCGCTCCAGCAAGCCAAGCAGCAGATAGTGTCCCCAGCCGCCGCGGTTGACCGCGATCTGCTTACCTTTTAAATCCTGCAGCCGGTGAATGCCGGCGTCGGGGCGGGTCAGCAGGGCAATGCTGTCCGGATTATTCTGCCAGGCACCCACGGCTTTCACCGGCGCGCCTGCCGCATAGACAAACAGAAACGGCAAATCACCGGTAAAGCCAACATCGAGCGCCCCGGCATTGAGCGCTTCCTGCACCGGCGCGCCGGAGTCAAAAGCGGTGAGCTTAAGATCGTAAGGCAGATTGTTCAGTTCGCCCGAAGCTTTCAGGGCGGCAAAACGATCGCCTTTCACATCGCCGAGGCGCAGCGTGACTTTATCGGCCGCCAGTAGCGGCTGGAGTGACGCGAGGGCCAGCGCAACACCGGCAAACAGAGCGGCGAGACGCATCAGGCGCTCCTTTTTTCAGTTGCGCTGAGCGCAGCCACTTTTTCACGCGTCAGCGGCAGCAGTTCACGGCCGTATTCCACCGCATCATTCAGCGGGTCAAATCCGCGGATCAGCACGCTATGAATGCCGAGGCGATAATAATCCAGCAGCGCCTCAGAAACCTGATCCGGCGTGCCGACCAGCGCGGTGGAGTTGTAGCCGCCCTGCACCAGTTTTGCCACGCCGGTCCACAACACTTTGTCGTGGCGTTCGCTCTCATGCGCCGCCGCCAGCAGACGCTGCGCACCGACACTCTGCGGCTTCGGCAAACCAAAGGTATAGCCGGTCTCCGCCAGCTGCTTCTCTGCGGTGGCGCGGATATGTTCGGCGCGCTCCCAGGCTTCTTTTTCGGTGTTACCCAGAATAGGCCGGAAGGAGATGTTAAACGCAATCTGGCGCCCCTGCGCGGCCGCCGCCGCACGCACGTTACGTACCGTCTCGGCCGCGCCTTTTAACGGTTCGCCCCACAGCGCGAAGACATCAGCATGCCGCGCCGCCACGTCAATCGCCTCCGGTGACGATCCGCCGAAATAGATCGGCAGCTTATGTTGCAGCGGTTTAATGGCAGAGAAAGCCTGCTCAGCCTGGTAAAACCGGCCCTGATGATCGTAAGGCTGTGGCGACTCAAGGCTCTGTTTCAGCACGCTGAGAAATTCGTCGGTGCGCGCATAGCGTTCAGCCTTGCTGAGAAAATCACCGTCGCGGCGCTGTTCGCTGTCGCTGCCGCCGCTGATAATATGCACGGCCAGGCGGCCGTCGGTGAGATGGTCGAGCGAAGCCAGCTTGCGGGCCGCCAGCGTGGGCGCGACAAACCCCGGACGGTGCGCCAGCAGGAATTTAATCTTCTGGGTATGCGCCGCTGCGTGAGCGGTGACCAGAAAGCCATCGGGTTGATCGGACCAGTAGCCGACAAGGATGCGGTCGAAGCCGGCCGCTTCATGGGCGCGGGCAAAGCGGGCAATGTAATCTTTATCGAACAACGTGCCGGACGCGGGAATGATTTCTGAGGCAAGCCGGTGGCCAATCATGCCGAGGAACTGAATGCTCATGCGATTCTCCTGAGGTGAGGTCAGAAGGAAAAGCTACGGGCGCAGACGGCAACAACGGAAATTCGATATTGTGCAAAGGGTTTGCGGGAAACGGTGAAGCAGGGCGTGACGCGGCGGCAGGCTGACTGGCGCGGGATATAACGCTTAGGTATATAAAAGAAGAGAAGGGCGAGCCGCAGCCCGCCCTGTAGATCAGAAGCCCAGCACCAGACCGGCGATGGCGGCGGAAAGCACGCTCACCAGCGTCGAGCCGTACAGCAGTTTCAGGCCGAAACGTGATACCACGTTACCCTGCTCTTCATGCAGACCTTTGATCGCGCCTGCGACAATGCCGATGGAGGAGAAGTTGGCGAAGGAGACCAGGAACACCGACAGAATGCCTTCCGCATGCGGCGACAGCTGACCGGCGATTTTCTGCAGGTCCATCATTGCAACGAATTCGTTAGAAACCAGCTTGGTCGCCATGATGCTGCCCACCTGCAGCGCTTCGCTGGATGGTACGCCCATTACCCAGGCAAACGGATAGAACACATAGCCCAGCACGCCCTGGAAGCTGATGCCGAAGATGGTATCAAACAGCGCGTTGAGGCCGGAGATCAGCGCGATAAAGCCAATCAGCATCGCCGCAACGATAATCGCCACCTTGAAACCGGCCAGGATGTATTCACCCAGCATCTCAAAGAAGCTCTGACCTTTATGCAGATCCTGCAGCTGCAGGTCTTCTTCGCTGTCCACGCGGTACGGGTTAATCAGCGACAGCACGATAAAGGTACTGAACATGTTGAGCACCAGCGCGGCCACCACGTACTTTGGCTGCAGCATCGTCATGTATGCACCCACAATCGACATCGACACCGTCGACATCGCGGTGGCTGCCATGGTGTACATGCGGCGCTGTGACATTTTGCCAAGGATATCCTTATAGGCGATAAAGTTTTCTGACTGTCCCAGAATCAGAGAGCTGACGGCGTTAAAGGATTCCAGTTTGCCCATGCCATTGATCTTCGACAGCACGGTACCGATAGCGCGAATCACCCACGGCAGGATGCGGAAATGCTGCAAAATACCGATCAGGGCCGAGATGAAGACGATAGGGCACAAAACATTGAGGAAGAAGAAGGCCAGCCCTTTCTCGTTCATGTTACCGAACACGAAATTGGTGCCTTCTGCTGCATATTTGAGCAGATGATCAAACAGCCCGGCGAAACCTTTAACAAAACCAAGGCCTGCTTCGGAGTTAAGGAAGAACCACGCCAGCAGCACTTCAATCACCAGCAGCTGAACGATATAGCGAATCCGGATACTCTTACGATCGTGACTGACGAGTAACGCCAGCACGGCTACCACCACCAATGCTAAAAGGAAGTGCAAAATATGGGACATATCGGCTCCAAATTTGAGGAGGGTTGTATTTTGCTGCGTATTCTATGTAACGCGTTACTTAAAAACGAGATCAAAACCACAATATAAGTATTCGGTATCGCTTTATTTCTCAGATTAGTCTCACCGCTCACAACCTGTTTACAAATCGATCACAAGAAATATCCACAAAGAGATTGTCTATAATTTGACCCGGGAGTAGAGTGAAACCTGTTGCATAATTTTTAGCAAGCGCTAACTTTACCTTGTGGTATAGCAATGGCTATACTTTATAGCACCATCTATCAATGCGATAACTATAACCAAATTTCACTTGCCTTGAATGCCCCGTAAGCTGGATGGGTCAGACAAGCGTTAGGACAGGGTCAAAACTATGTCAGAAAGTCGCACCGCCGAGCGCGCCGCTCGCGGAGCCAGAAAGATCAAGCTCGCGCTGCTGGGACCGGCCTTCATCGCGGCCATTGGTTATATCGATCCCGGCAACTTTGCCACCAACATCCAGGCGGGGGCCGCGTACGGCTACAAACTGCTGTGGGTGGTGGTGTGGGCCAACATCATGGCGATGTTGATCCAGCTGATGTCCGCCAAGCTGGGCATTGCCACCGGTAAAAACCTCGCCGAGCATATTCGCGATCGCTTCCCGCGCCCGGCGGTGTGGTTCTACTGGGTACAGGCGGAAATCATCGCCATGGCCACCGATCTGGCGGAATTCATCGGGGCTGCGCTCGGCTTTAAGCTGCTGCTCGGCATCTCGCTGCTGCAGGGCGCGGTGTTAACCGGTATCGCCACGTTCCTGATTCTGATGCTGCAGAACCGTGGACAGAAGCCGCTGGAGCTGGTGATTGGCGGGCTGCTGCTGTTTGTCGCCGCCGCTTATATCGTTGAGCTGTTCTTCTCGCAGCCGCGCGTTAGCGATCTGGTGGTGGGCATGGCGCTACCGAGCCTGCCCACTTCGGACGCGGTATTCCTCGCGGCTGGCGTGCTGGGCGCGACCATTATGCCGCACGTCATTTATCTGCACTCGGCGCTCACGCAGTACGGTAATAAAGGCAGCAAGGCGGAGCGCTACTCCTCCACCAAGCTCGACGTGGCGATCGCCATGACCATTGCCGGTTTCGTTAACCTGGCGATGATGGCCACCGCAGCGGCCGCGTTTCACTTTAGCGGTCACACCAGCATTGTCGATCTCGACCAGGCCTATCTGACGCTGCAGCCGCTGCTAGGTCACGCGGCGGCGATTGTGTTCGGGCTGAGTCTGGTAGCGGCCGGCCTCTCTTCTACCGTGGTGGGCACGCTGGCCGGCCAGGTGGTGATGCAGGGCTTTATCCGCTTCCACATTCCGCTGTGGTTCCGTCGTACCATTACCATGCTGCCGTCCTTTATTGTTATCTGGGCGGGCTGGGATCCGACGCGCATTCTGGTGATGAGCCAGGTGCTGCTGAGCTTCGGTATTGCGCTGGCGCTGATTCCGCTGCTGTCGTTCACCGGTAACCGTGACATCATGGGCGATGAACTGGTGAACTCACGCCTGATGCAAAATGCCGGTCGTCTGATTGTGGTGCTGGTGGTGGCACTGAATATCTATCTGCTGGTGGGCGAAGCGCTCGGCTGGTAAGCAAATGACTGAATAAAAAAATCCCGGCTGCGTCTGCGCCGGGATTTTTTTTAATGGTGATGATGGTCGTGGCGGTCATGCCGATCGTGTCGGTGATCGTGACGCCAGTGTTCGCGACGTTCGCGCTCGTGCCAGCGGCGCTCACGTTCACGCTCCCAGGCACGGTGGCGTTTCCACTCTTCGTGACGCCACCAGCGATGATCGTTGTACTGATAGCGATCGTGCCACCAGCGCGGTTCACGCCAGCGACCGCCGTCCCAGTAGTAGCCGCGACGATCGCGATCGCCGAGATGCAACGTGACGCCAGGGGCCAGATTGATGGTAGCGCTACTGGCTTCAGCTGTGTGCAGCGCCAGAGGGGATAACGTTGCCAGCAAAGCGGCAAACAAAATTGCACGTTTCATACTTTCTCCTCATCGATAGCATCGAGGCTACCGTGGCGCTAGTGTGCCATATGGGACCAGACACGCCTTGAGATTTAGTCTGAAAAAGTGTCAGCGAAAGGTTGTGCAGCGTTTTCTGCTAAAGACAGCGCCCGGAAAAGTCCGGGCGGTTAAACGGTTACACCAGAATTTGCTCAATGGCGGCGATCTCGTCCGCCGTTAGTTCAGGCTGGCTCAGCATGTCGACGGCATCGTCAATCTGCGCGGTTTTACTGGCGCCAATCAGCACCGACGTGACGCGCGTGTCGCGCAGCACCCAGCGCAACGCCATTTGCGCCAGCTTTTGACCGCGCTGCTGTGCCAGCGCCTGCAGTTGCTGCACCTTCGCCATCTTCTCGGGCGTCAGCTGGTTTTCGTTGAGGAATTTGCTGCCGCTGGCGATGCGCGAATCCTGCGGAATGCCCTGCAGATAGCGGTCGGTCAGCACGCCACCGGCCAGCGGCGAGAAAGCAATACAGCCGACGCCATTGTCGCCCAGCACATCCAGCAGACCCTGTTCCGGCGTGCGTTCGAACATCGAATAGCGCGGCTGGTGGATCAGGCAGGGGGTGCCGAGATCGCGCAGCATGGCGATAGCGGCGGCGGCATTATCCGCCGGGTAGTTCGAAATCGCCGCGTACAGCGCTTTACCCTGACGCACCACCTGATCGAGCGCGCGCATGGTCTCTTCCAGCGGCGTTTCCGGATCCGGACGATGGTGGTAAAAGATATCCACGTACTCCAGCCCCATGCGCTTCAGGCTTTGATCGAGGCTGGAAATCAGGTACTTGCGTGAGCCCCAGTCGCCGTACGGACCGTCCCACATGGTGTAACCCGCTTTGGTGGAGATCACCAGTTCGTCGCGCAGGCCGTGAAAATCTTCGCGCAGAATGCGGCCAAAGTTGCTCTCCGCGGAACCGGGCGGCGGCCCGTAGTTATTTGCCAGATCAAAATGGGTAATACCGCGATCGAACGCGTGACGCAGCAGCGCGCGGCTGTTGTCGACGCGCGTGCTGTCGCCAAAGTTGTGCCATAGACCCAGCGAAATTGCCGGCAGCTTCAGGCCGCTGCGGCCGCTGCGGCGATACTGCATCTGGTGATAACGTTCGGCGTGGGGAAAAGTACTCATGCAGCGTTCCTGTCTCAGGTGGGAGAAAGTGGCATCAGCATAGCAGTGTATGCGTTTACACTGCGCCGTAACGCGGCAAAGATCGCAACTTACAGAATTTTCTGTCGTCGTAACGAATGCTTGCCATGCATGACAGCGCGATGATGGTGAAAATCTCGCCAGTTCAGCCACATCGCTAATACTCCTGATCATTCCCCCTCACAGGAGCGGTCGATGAACACTCTTAACGTTGGCGACTATTTACTGCATCGTTTGCACCAGGCGGGTATCCGCCATCTGTTCGGCGTACCCGGCGACTACAACCTGCAATTTCTCGACAGCGTCATTGACCATCCCGGTATTACCTGGGTCGGCTGCGCTAATGAACTCAATGCCGCCTATGCGGCCGATGGTTACGGTCGCTGCAACGGCGCGGCCGCGCTGCTGACCACCTTTGGCGTCGGTGAACTTAGTGCGATTAACGGCATCGCCGGCAGCTACGCCGAATATGTGCCGGTGATTCACATTGTCGGCGCTCCCGCCAGCCACGCCCAGCAGCAGGGCGACTGCGTGCATCATTCGCTCGGCGACGGCGATTTCGGCCATTTTCTGCGCATGGCCCAGGAAGTCAGCGCTGCCAGCGCGGTGCTGAGCGCCGACAACGCCGTGGCTGAAATTGATCGGGTCATCGCTGGCGCGCTGCAGCAGCACCGTCCGGGCTATCTGCTGCTGGCGGTGGATGTCGCCGCCGCCACGGTAACGCTGCCGTCAGCTAGCGCCAGCCCGGCACCGGCTCAAAACCGCGACGTGGCGCAGGCGTTTGCCGCAGCGGCGGAACGCCTGCTGGCACCGGCGCAGCGCGTGGCGCTGCTGGCCGATTTTCTCGCTGCCCGCTGGCAGCTGCAGGCACCGCTGGCTGAGCTGCGTGCGCTGCGCGCCATTCCGGCTGCCACGCTACTGATGGGCAAGGGCGTGCTGGATGAGCAGCAACCGGGCTTCGTCGGCACCTACGCCGCCAGCGGCAGCCGCGAAACCGTGCGCGCGGCAATTGAAGACACCGATGTCACCCTGTGCGTCGGCGTGCGTTTTACCGACACCCTGACCGCCGGGTTTACCCAGCAGCTGTCGGCGCAGCGGGTGATTGATCTGCAGCCGTTTCATGCCAGCGTCGCCGGAGAAACCTTCGCACCGCTGAGCATGGTGCAGGCGCTGGCCGCGCTGCTGCCGGTTTATCAGCGCCACTGCGCGCACTGGGCTACGGGCGTGGCCGACATGCCGGACGATGCACCGCCCGCTGCTGCCGCCGTAATCAGTCAGCAGGCTTTCTGGCAGGCGATGCAGCGTTTCCTGCAGCCTGGTGATATTATCCTTGCCGATCAGGGCACGGCGGCGTTTGGCGCTGCCGCGCTGCGTTTACCGCATGATGCGCAGCTGCTGGTACAACCTTTATGGGGTTCCATTGGCTATACTTTACCCGCCACCTTTGGTGCCCAGACGGCGCAGCCCGACCGCCGCGTCATTCTGATCATCGGCGATGGATCGGCGCAGCTGACCATTCAGGAACTGGGATCGATGCAGCGCGACGGCTTAAGCCCGATCATTTTTCTGCTGAATAATGAGGGATACACTGTCGAACGCGCGATCCATGGAGCGGAACAGCGCTACAACGACATCGCGCAGTGGAACTGGACCGCGCTGCCGCAGGCGATGAGCCTGAATTGTGCGGCTCAGAGCTGGCGCATCAGTGAAACGGCGCAGCTCGATGCCGTGATGGCGCTGCTCAGTCAGGCGCGTTGCCTGTCACTGATTGAAGTGGTGATGGAGAAACAGGATTTGCCGCCGCTGCTGCGCACCGTCACGGCGGCGCTGCACCAGCGCAATAGCCACAAAGTTTAGGACAGTTGCCTCTGTACAGTTGGACTGGCGACAGTCAGGCTGTGCGTCGCACTGAATGACCAACGCTCATCGTGCAAGGTGAGCGTTGTTGTTTTATTGGCAGGCTTTTATAGTGTCCTGCACTTGTTTATGACCCAAGCGGAGCAGCAGAAGAATGACAAAATACGCCCTGGTCGGCGATGTGGGCGGCACTAACGCTCGTCTCGCCTTGTGTGAGGTGGAGACCGGCGCCATCTCCCAAGCCAAAACATTCTCAACATCAGACTACGACAACCTTGAAGCAGTTATCCGTCACTATCTGGATGAGCAAAAACAGGACATTACCGACGGCTGCATCGCTATCGCCTGTCCGATCACCGGCGACTGGGTGGAGATGACCAACCATGACTGGGCCTTCTCAACGCGTCAGATGAAGGAAAGTCTGGGCTTTACTACGCTGGAAATCATTAACGATTTCACCGCGGTTTCCATGGCGATTCCAATGCTGACGGCGCAGGACGTCCTGCAGTTCGGCGGCAAATCGCCGGTGCAGGATAAACCGATTGCCATTTACGGTGCTGGCACCGGGCTCGGCGTCAGCCATCTGGTGCACGTTGATAAGCGCTGGGTCAGCCTGCCGGGTGAGGGCGGTCACGTTGACTTCGCGCCAAACAGTGAAGAAGAGGACGCGATTCTCGAAGTGCTGCGCGCCGAACTGGGTCACGTTTCTGCCGAGCGCGTGCTGTCGGGTTCCGGACTGGTTAACCTGTATCGGGCGATTGTGAAATCCGATCAGCGCGAGCCGGAAAACCTCAAGCCAAAAGATGTCACCGAGCGGGCACTGCAGGATAGCTGTATTGACTGCCGCCGCGCGCTGACGCTGTTCTGCGTCATCATGGGACGGTTTGGCGGCAACCTGGCGCTGAACCTTGGCACCTTTGGCGGCGTCTACATTGCCGGTGGCATCGTGCCGCGCTTCCTCGAGTTCTTTAAAGCGTCCGGCTTCCGCGCGGCGTTTGAAGACAAAGGCCGCTTCCGCGATTATCTCGTCGATATTCCTGTCTACATGATTACTCACGACCAGCCGGGCCTGCTTGGCGCCGGTGCCCATCTGCGTCAGGCGCTGGGGCGCGTGCTGTAATCTGACGGGCGAACGGCTTCCCGTGCCGTTCGCCTTCAAAGATGCATCAGCTGGCGAAACGCCTTTACCTTGCTGCGACTCACCGGCACCTGCGCATCCATATCGCGCAGCTTCACCAGATAGGTGTTGTTAAACCACGGTTCGATCTCGCCAATCTTGCTCAGATTAACGCAGTACGAACGGTGGCAGCGAAAGAACATCGACTCAGGCAAACGGCTGCAAAACTCACTGATCGCCATCGACATCACATAGGCTTCGCGCCGCGTGTAGACAAACGTCAGCTTCTCATGCGCTTCAACGTAATAGATATCGTTAATATCGGTCACGATAATGCGCTCATCTTTAACTAAATTCACCGTTTGCGGCGCGCTGGCTGCCGGATTGTGCTGCTGCGCCTGCTGCTGTTGTGCACTGGCCTCCAGCTTGTTCAGCATGGTGATGATGCGCGACTCGTGATAAGGCTTGAGGATGTAGTCAAACGCCTGCAGTTCGAAGGCCTCGACCGCGTGCTCTTTCCACGCGGTGATAAACACAATCAGCGGCTTATGGATAAACTGGTTGATGTTCTGCGCCAGCAACATGCCGTCCAGCGACGGGATGTTGATATCGAGAAAAATCACGTCCACCCGATGAGTCTGCAGATACTTCAGCACTTCCAGCCCATCATCAAAGCAGGCTTCGATGCTGATCTGGCTATGCTGCTGGATCATCCAGCTTAGCTCCTGCTGCGCCAGGAATTCGTCTTCGACAATAATGGCTTTCACGCTGAGGTTTCCGCTAACGGGGTGAGCGGGCCGGACAGCCGCTGACCACTTTTGCTGAGGGTAAAGGCGATTTCCGTACCGGGCTGATGACGGGTGATGGTTAAGCCGTGGCCGGACAGCAGTTTCACCCGGTGATGCACATTCAGCAGGCCTATTTTGTTGCCCGGCATTTCGTTGCGCACCACCCGGCTGACCACCTCTTCGCTGATGCCGGCACCGGTATCGCGCACCGCCACGCGCACGCGATCGCCCAGATCTTTCACGCTCAGCGTGACCACGCCTTTGCCGCGACAGGGCTGAATACCGTGCACGATGGCATTCTCCACCAGCGGCTGGATCAGCAGGCTGGGCAGCGAAAAGTGCAGATCCTCATCGATGTCGTAAATCATCGACAGCTTGTCGCCAAACCGCGCCTGCTCAATGGCGATGTAATCTTTCACCTGCCACAGCTCTTTTTTGATGTCGATGGGTTCATCGTCATTGAGTTCCAGGTTGTAACGCAGGTAGCGCGACAGATTAATCACCAGCTGGCGCGCCGTGTCCGGGTTCAGGCGAATCGATGAGGAGATGGCATTCAGCGCGTTAAACAGGAAGTGCGGGTTGATTTTGCTTTGCAGCGCGCGCAGTTCCGCTTTATTGGCCATCTCGCGCAGCTGCTCGGCACGCGAGACTTCCAGCTGCGTTGAGATGATTTGCGACAGTCCGACCGCCATCTCTTTCAGCGAACCGGTAATGCGATGGGCGCGGCGATAGTAGATTTTCAGCGTGCCGGTCACTTCCCCTTTTTCCCAAAGGGGAATCACCAGCATTGAGTGAATGTCTTTGGTGCGGTGTGCCTCATCGTTATTCTTAATGATAATTTTTCCGCTGGCGATCGCCTGCGCGGTGGTCGGACTGATGCCGTCGTCGCCGTTGTGGTAATTCTGCTCGCCGTAGCCGACGTAAGCCAGAATCTGTTTGGTGTTAGTGATCGCCACCGCATCGGCATGGATGTCGCTGCGAATGATGGCGCACACTTTGCGCAGCGAGTCGCTATTAACCTGACGAAACAGCGGCAGGGTTTTGTTGGCAATCTCCAGCGCCAGTTTGGCCTGACGCGCGGCAATCGCCTCTTTTTCCCCTTCGACGCTCTGCACCAGCAGCACAATCAAACCAATGCTCGACGCGCCGAGAATCATCGGCAGCGCAATTTCCGACACGATGGTTAAACCGAGTGACATCGGTTTCGCCCACAGCACGATCAGCAGCATGGTCAGGCTTTCACACAGCATGCCGCCGAGGATGCCGGCGCGCCAGCGCTGCTCTTTGCTGACGAAGCGGTTGATGGCGCCGGCGGCGATACCGGCGACGATGCTGGTAATCAGACAGGGCACCGAGGTGATGCCGTCGATATCAATCAGGAAGCGGTGCACGCCGGCAATCACACCGGTTGCAATGCCGACCCACGGCCCGAACAGAATGCCGCCCGCCATGACCGCAATCACCCGGACGTTGAGCAGTGAGCCGTCAACGTTGACGCCGGACCAGGTGCTGAACAGCGCAAACAGCGAGAAGATGGCGGTCACCACGGCTTTTTCGCCGATAGAGTGTTCATCTTTTTGCAGTAGCTGACGAAATACGCGGGTGCGGGTCAGGAAGAACAGGCAGATCAGCATCAGCGCGGCGCGGTCAAACACCGCCAGCAGCATGTCGAAATGGGAAGGCACGGTGTTCTCCGGAGCAGGCAAGGTTGCGGACATGATAAAAAATGTGATCGCGATCCGCCAGCGTCCCGGTAAGCTGCAGACGTTTCTCATAGCCTGGATCAATTTTTAAGGTGCGCGCTGCCGGTGCGCATCAATGCCAGCCCTGTAAAATTGGCCACTGACACACCATAGGGGCGCCATTTATGTCGACCAGATCCGCCCATAACACCCGCCCCTGAAGGGAAGCAAGGCAGATTATCCGCTATGAAACCTGAAAAGAGGAAATCCTGAGTGCCAAAAAGAGGATTGCTCAAAGCGTGCAGCGGTCACTGGTTGTCACGGATGCGGTTTGCTATGTTGCCGTAAGCACAACAGCGGAGCGTGGCCATGCAATTACTCACCCCTCGTTTGTCCCTCAGCCGGTTACAGCCGGAAGACTGGCAGATTTTCAAAGCGGTACATGAAGATGCCGCGACCATGACCTGGGTGAGCGAGATCCCCGATGAAAACGACATCCGCCAGCGCTTTAACGAGCGGCTGGCACCGTGGCAACCCAGCAGTTTTCACATGCTGTGCCTGGTGGCGCGCCTGCGCGACAGCGGTGAAGCGATTGGCCTGTTTGGCTGCAGCGCCGAGTGGCATCCGTATCGTCAGGCCGAAGTGGGTTACATGCTGCGTCACGCCTGTACCGGTCAGGGCTACGGCAGCGAAGCGTTGCAGGCATTGTGTACGTTCCTGCTGCAGGCCGACTTCCACAAACTCAAAGCGCTGGTGATTGAGGGCAACTGGCCGTCGCGGCGCATTCTGGAAAAGAACGGTTTCGCGCTGGAAGGCACGCTACGCGATAATTACCGGCTCAACGGTCAGTGGGTAAACGATTGGGTGTTTGGGCGCTTAAACGAAGCAGGCTAAGAAAATTTGCCGTCCCCCCTCGACAATATTGTTATCAGCGCGTTATGTTCTTGTTTCGGTCACGGCAGTGACCAGCGTCGCTCGGACGGTCCGGGCGCTAACGTAATCCAGAGGACATCATGGCTGATAACAGCACACCCCGTCGTTTCTCGCGTATTGAACGTCTGCCCCCCTATGTATTTAACATCACGGCTGAATTGAAGATGGCTGCGCGCCGGCGCGGCGAAGACATCATCGATTTCTCCATGGGCAACCCCGATGGCGCGACACCGCCGCACATCGTGGAAAAACTCTGTCAGGTGGCACAGCGTGAAGACACGCACGGCTACTCTACCTCCAAAGGGATTCCGCGCCTGCGCCGCGCCATTTCGCGCTGGTACGCCGAGCGCTACCAGGTGGATATCGATCCGGAGTCCGAAGCCATCGTTACCATCGGCTCGAAAGAGGGCCTGGCGCACCTGATGCTGGCGACGCTCGATCACGGCGACACCGTGCTGGTGCCCAATCCCAGCTACCCGATTCACATCTACGGTGCGGTGATAGCCGGCGCGCAGGTGCGCTCGGTGCCGCTGGTCGCGGGCGTCGATTTCTTCAATGAGCTGGAACGCGCCATCCGCGAAAGCTACCCGAAACCGAAGATGATGATCCTCGGCTTTCCGTCCAACCCGACATCGCAGTGCGTGGAGCTGGACTTCTTCGAGCGCGTCATCGCGCTGGCGAAACAGTACAACGTGCTGGTCATCCACGATCTGGCCTACGCCGACATCACCTATGATGGCTGGAAAGCGCCGTCAATCATGCAGGTGCCGGGCGCGCGCGATGTGGCGGTGGAATTCTTTACCCTGTCAAAAAGCTACAACATGGCAGGCTGGCGCATCGGCTTTATGGTCGGCAACAAAGAGCTGGTGGCGGCACTGGCACGCATCAAAAGCTATCACGACTACGGCACCTTCACACCGCTGCAGGTGGCAGCGATTGCGGCACTGGAGGGCGATCAGCAGTGCGTGCGTGACATCGCCGAGCAGTATAAACGCCGGCGCGATGTACTGGTGAAAGGGCTGCATGAAGCGGGCTGGATGGTCGATCTGCCGAAAGCCTCCATGTACGTCTGGGCGAAAATTCCCGATCACTATGCGCATCTGGGATCACTGGAATTTGCCAAATTGCTGCTGCAGGAGGCGAAAGTGTGCGTCTCGCCGGGCATTGGCTTTGGTGACTACGGCGATACCCACGTGCGTTTTGCCCTGATTGAAAACAGCGATCGTATTCGTCAGGCGGTGCGTGGCATTAAAGCGATGTTCCGCGCCGACGGTATTTTGCCGGGAACGGTAAAAGCGGTGGAAGAAGCAGAGTAACTACAAATCGGGGCGACTGAGCGGTCGCCCCGGCTGGCGTCTTTACAGCATCAGCACGAAGGTGCCGACCCAAAGTAAGACGAAGAAAGAGATTCCCATCAAGGCGTATTTCACAAAACAACTCCTCTGAGCGGTTACAATGATGGCGATCCCAAACCAGCGTAACCCGAACAGAATAAGAGAAAGGTGGAGTTCATCATCGCTACACGCTTTCTACTCAGGTCGCTTCGGGCTGCCCCGAAACAGGATCGAGCGCTAATTTACGCGGAATCGATCCGAAAATAAATAGGTCACTTCTGAGAAGTTGCTCACATTTTCATCGGGTCTCAATCTGCGGAATCGCCGACATGCCGACACGTAATTGCGCCAGATCGCTTTGATGCGGATCCAGCACAATTTTCACCGGCAAACGCTGAACCACTTTAGTGTAGTTGCCGGTGGCGTTATCGGGGGCAATCGCGGAAAACGTGGCGCCGGTAGCGGGCGCGATACTGTCGACGTGACCGGTGAAGGTCTTGCCGGGCAATGCATCAATCTTCACCACCACTCTCTGGCCCGGGCGCACATCCGCCAGCTGCGTCTCCAGATAATTGGCGGTGATGTAAGTCTGCTGCAGCGGCACCACGGCCAGCAGACGCGTACCCGCGCTGACCCAGGCTCCTACGCGCACCGAACGCTGACCCACCATGCCATCCACCGGCGCAATAATACGCGTATAAGAGAGATTCAGCCCGGCCTGGTCGACGCTGGCCTGCGCCGCCGCGACATCGGCCTCCGCCTGACGCAGTGCGGCCTCAAGCACCTTCACCTGCTGTTCGGCCGCCGCCAGCGCCGCTGCGCTCTGGCGCACCGTAGCGGCGGCGGAACGCTGGGTTGAGCTGGCTTTCTGCTGATCGTCAGCGGCTATGGTGCCGCTCTTGTACAGCTGGTTATAGCGCGCCGCGCTCTGTCCGGCATACTGTGCCGATGCCTGACTGGCGGCCAGCGTGGCGCGGGCCTCGGCAATGGTGGACTGCTGCTGGTCGAGCTGCGCCTGCGCGCTCAGCCGTTTGGCGTCGCTGACCTGCAGGTTCGCCCGCGCGGTCTCCAGCGCCACGCGATAGTCGCGGTCGTCGAGCGTCGCCAGCACGTCGCCAGCCCGCACGCGCTGGTTATCCTGCACGTTGACGTGGGCGATATAGCCGGACACCTTCGGGGCCACCAGCGTGTAATCGGCATTCACCCAGGCATCATCAGTGCGATGGTCGTTGCCGGTCATGGCTGACCACAGCCAGAACGCCATCGCCAGCAAAACCAGCAGCAGGGCGCTCAGCAGGATTGTTCGTTTCATAGCAAAAGCGTGCATAACAGTTATTCCGGAGTTTTGGTAACAGGTTGAATCAGGGTTTGCGGTGGCCAGACGCGTTTCGCCAGGCACAGCGTCAGCACTAACAGCCCGACAGCGAAAGCGATCAGCATCAGATAAGCATCGCTCAGGCTCAGCACCATGGCCTGATGCTTCAGCAGGGTGGCGAAGCCGCTGAGATTGGCCGCGCTGCTGGCGCTGCCGTCGGCCAACAGCGGCAGGCTGCTGCTGGCCTGCTGGCTATCCGCTGCGGTCATCAGCCAGCTGCGACTGGCCGCCTGATCGACCAGCACGCTGGAGTGAAACTGCTCACGATGGCTGATAAACCACTCCACCAGCGTGCTGGCGGCGATGCTGGCAAAGCCGCGTACGGTATTGAACATGGCGGAGGCGAACGGTCCTTCCGGCGGCGCGACCACACTGGTGGCGCTCATAAGCACCGGCAGAATCACCATCGGCTGACCAAACGCCTGCAAGATCTGCATCAGCCAGAAGTTTTGCCGCGCCCAGTCGGTGGTGATCTGCATGCCGAGCAGGCAGGCGGTCGCCAGCAGCAGCACACCGGCGCTCAGCACCCAGCGGCAGTCAATCCAGCGGATATTCAGCAGGCTGGCGACCAGCGGTGCAATCAGCAACTGCGGCAGGCCGATGGTCAACGCCAGCGGCGCGAACTGCAGCGTGCGAAACCCCTCCACCTGACCAAAATAGGCCGACGGCAGCGCCGAACCGGACAGCGCCAGAATCAGTACACCCGCCAGCGTCAGCAAACCGTGCGACAAATTACGCCGGCGCAGCATCTGCAACTTAAACAGCGGCAGCGGGTGAAACCATTCATTAATAAAGAACACAATCAGCAACGCCAGCGCGCTGAATAATAGGGCGACAAACAGCGGCGAGCTGAGCCAGTCGAGACGCTCACCCTGCGTCAGCGCCAGAATCAGCAGCGCCATGCCCGAGCAGCCGCTCAGCATGCCGAACAGGTCAATCTGTTTAAATCGCTCAGTGCGCAGCGGATCCTGCGGCAGACCCCAGCCGATCAGCAGCATGGCGATCAGCATGGCCGGCACCACCTGCCAGAACACAAACATCCAGCTGACGTCATCGGTCCAGAACGCCGCCAGCGACGCCGCCAGATTCGGGCCAAACGTGGCGGTGAGGGCGTAAGCACTCAGCCCATAAAGTTTGATCGGCGGTGGCAGAAAGCGCAGCGCCACCGTCATCAGCAGCGGCGGCAGGGCGCCGCCAAACAGTCCCTGCACCACGCGCAGCGCAATGAACAGCGGGGCCGTGGACATGAAGGGCAGCAGGACACCGCACACCATGAAACCGGCCGACACCGCCAGCGCGAAGCGGCGCAGCGAAAAGGTGACGGCGAACCACGGTGCAATCATCATCGCGGCGACTTCCGCTGCCTGATAGGCCGAGATAATCCAGCTGCCGTCATCGTAGCTAATGCCGATTGCGGCACGGATATCGGCCAGCGCGATGTCGGTAACGCGATCGTTTAATCCGGAGGTCAGCGCGGCGATCAGCACCCCCACCAGCCCCAGCGCAAGGCGCAGGGTAAAAGGATGCGGTGCCGGTGCCGCGATGGGCTGGGCATTCATAGCAGGTGTCTCGTTATTGGTTGATGCAGTGTATTGCGATGTGATACAGCTCGCATCTTACATTTCGATATGGTGTATTGCAATGTGATACAGGGTGTAAAAGTGCGATCGTTCGCGCTAAAGTAGGGCAGGCCAAAAAGGAACGTATCATGGTAGAACCTCCCTCAAGCCGTGAGGATGAAAAAGCGGGTGGCATTCAGGTCATTGCGCGTGCGGCAAAAATTTTAAATGCGCTCGGTGAGCATCCGGGCGGCATGAGTTTGGGTGAAATTGCGCAGGTGGTCGATCTGCCGCGCTCGACGGTGCAGCGCATCGTGGCGGCGCTGGATAGCGCGCAGCTGGTGCGCAGCGGCGGGGCAGGCGGGCTGCGCCTCGGTCCGGCGTTGCTGAAGCTGATCTCCAGCGTGCACAGTGACGTGGTGGAAATTGTCCGGCCGTTCCTCGAACAACTCTCGGCGGAAATCAATGAAACGGTATCGCTGGCGCGGGCCAGCGGGACGCAGCTGGCGATTGTCCATTACGTGGTGGCGACGCGTGAACTGCGCGTGGTGCCCCACATTGGCCTGAATCTGCCGCTCTACAGTACGTCCGGTGGCCGGGCGCTGCTTGCGCTGGAGAGCGACGAAGATGTGCGGGTGATGGTCGGTGAAGCCTATGCGGAACTGACGGAAATGACGGTAAAAACGCTGCCGCAGTTGCTGACGCTGATTGCGGAGGTGCGCGCCAGCGGACTGGCTATCGATCGCGGCGAAACGCTGGAGGGTATTTCCACCATGGCGGTCGCGATTGATACGCTGTTCGGGCGCTTCTCGATCTCACTGCTGGTGCCGACGGCACGTTTTCACCGCCAGGAAGCGCATTACCGGACAGCGCTGATAAAGTGTAAAGAGGCGCTGATTCGCGAAATTGGCAAAATAACTGCTGCGGAAGGATAACCGACTGATGAAAACCTTGCTGATGGCCATTGATAACTCACCGGTGGCGGAAAAAGTGATCGCCCTGACCATTGAACAGGCGCTGGCGCAACAGGCGCAGGTCACCGTGCTGTGCTGTGTCGATCCGGCTTATTCGTCGTGCAATCAGCCGATTGAGATCGACGCCGGGGAAGACCCGGACGATTTTGTCGTGGCGCAGGATGAACAAAACACCGCTGAAATGGTGGTACGCCATGCGCTGGCACCGCTGCTGCGCGCTGGCATTGACGCACGCGGGCTGATTCTGGCCGGTGAGGCGGCGGAAACCATTGTGGCGCAGTCTGAGGCGTTGCACGCCAGTATGATTATAATGGGCCGTCGTCACCTGTCGCCGCTCAACCGCCTGCTGAAAGGCTCGGTAAGCGCAGCAGTGATTGAACGCGCCAGCTGTCCGGTTTTAATTGACGTTCGCAAGGATTAATGTCGCTCCATGTTCTCGCTTTTCCCGCTCACGCTGGCCGCTTTTATGCTGCTGGCGATCATCATCGTTATATTGCTGCGCACCACCGCGCTGCGCGTCTGGCAGGGTGTCCTGCTGTTTTTGCTGCCTGTGCTGCTGGCCAATCTGCTGTGGTTTAGCTGGCTGCATCCGCGTCAGGAGCGCGAGGCGCTGGCGGCGCAGGTGGCTACCCAACTGAGCGACGCGCCGGGTTATCGCGTGCTGAAAGTGCAGGAGCCGGCGCTGTGGCAACTGCTGAATCGCGAGCTGCAGCACAAGCTGGCAGAGGGCGTACCTGCGGAACAGGCGCTGGGCGATATGCGCGGCTGGCTGATGGATTTGGTGAATCAGCGCATGGCGCGCGCCAGCGATGCGGCGATCATCAACTACATCCGCGTTTCGGTGCAGGAGATGCAGGCGCTGCAGCAGCAGGATACGCAGCGCTGCTTCCGTTTCCTCTATCCGCAGGTCAGCGGTGGCGTCAATCTGCAACAGGTGCTGTCGCCGGAGCTTAATCAGCGCGATGGTGAAGCGCTCGAGGCACTGCTGCAAAACAGTACCGGCGACGAGCTGGCGGTGGATCAGCCCCAGGCGCAGCGCGATCTGCAGCGCGTGGTGGAAAAACTGTATGGCAAGTGGGGCGATAAGCTGCAGCAGCTGAATATGCCGGCGGATACGGCGGTGGATCGCGGCACGATGTGCGCGATGTCGATTGATCTTTACAGCGGAATTCTCGCATTGCCGGACAAACAAGCGGCCAATCTTTTGCGTAAGATGGTCAGCCTTACCGGATAACGGGCGAAAAAAAAGCCCGCTCAGCACGGGCATAAAGGTCACTTTCAGTATGTCTTTTTGTGGGTATCACCTGGTGTGGTGCAGACTTCGTTTTGTCTGAAGTCATCTTCTCACTGCTGATGTGATAAGGAAAACCGTTTGGTTTTATTGATTTGATTGGCGAAAGCTTTGCATTAATCGGACATTTCGCGTCTTTTTCCTATAGAGGCGTGTGGCGTTGCCTTTTACACTGCAACGTCTGATGAGGACACCCTAATGAATAAAATGCTTATTAGCGCGTTAGCGCTTTTTATGCTGGCCGGTTGTAGTGTCAGCAAACCCGGGGGTTTTGAGCGCGTAGATGAAGATGCCCGTTCAAATACCGTACAGTATCGTTACGATCCACAGAAGCTGGATAAAGATGCGCTGGAACTTGATCTGGCGAATTACTGTAACCAGCGCGGCTTCGATAAAGTCGAATCGCTTCCGGCGCAGGACAGCAATTTGCCTGGCCTGAAGAAAGTCTGGTATCAATGTAATTACGCGGTGAAAAGCTAAAAAATAAGGGCGGGATTGATTCCCGCCCTTTCTTTATTCATTTTTTATTATGTGCTGTGTGTGCTTTGCCCAATTACCAGTGACGATAGCCGCCATGGCCGTGATGCCAGCCGCCGCCGTGCCCGTGGCCCCAGCCGGGACCGCGTCCATGGTCATGCTCGATAATACACCCGCTTAGCATGGTCATCATCGCCACCACCGAAGCAGCTTTTATTAACTTCTTCATGGAGAGTCCTCCTCTTTTCCAATGAGGCCAGATTAACCGGGAAAAGTGGAGTGAAGATGCAGTGAATGTAGAGTTATTTCCGTAATTATTACCAGATATGTCAATTAAAAGATAAAAGTGACAGGGCGGGAAATAAACCAATCGGAATAAGCTGAATAGCGCCTGATAATAACCCGATTACTCTGAAATGCAAGGTTAAATAACAGTCATTCTCAACGCGTGATCAATTCTGTGGTTATCAGTAAAAAGCCTGCCGTGCATTTACACGGCAGGGTGGGTGAATTAATTATGCAGTACCGGCGCGACCAGGTTTTGACGATTTGGCAGACGGATACTGAGCGACAGCACCAGCGAGATCACCAGCAGCGTCATAATCAGACTGAAGGTCACGGTGAAGCCGCCGAAAACTGAAGCCACCAGCGAGCCAAGCACGCTACCGATGCCGAAGCCGAGATAGATCAGGCCGTAGTTTTTGGTCAGGTTGTTAAGGCCGAAGAAATCACTGACCAGTGACGGAAAGACGGTGATGGTGCCGCCAAAGCTGAACGCCACGCAGGCCAGCGATAGGAAGAAGGTAGTTTCATTCATGTGGGTGAACAGCAGGATGCTCATGCCGCTCAGCGAAACCAGCTGTGCCAGCGAAATGACCCGGATGCGCGCCATTTTGTCTGACAGCACGCCGAGAATCAGTCGTCCGCTCAGGTTGGCAATGGCAATTACCGTCACCGCATTGGCCGCCGTTTGCGTAGTCAGGTGCACCAGGCCTTCCCCAATGTCTTTCGCTACGCCAATCACATACAGACCGCTCATGCAGGCCGTCAGAAACATCAGCGCCAGCATCCAGTACTGCGGCAGGCGCACCGACTGCGCCAGCGTGAACTCCTGTGTGGCCTGCTGCTGACGTGAACCGGCCTGCTGCAGCGGCGCATCGCGCATCATCAGGGCACCGGCAATAATCATCGTCATCGCCAGCACACCCCAAATCACAAAGGTATTTTCCAGCCCCTGAGTGCTGAGCAGCGCGCCACAGATAAATTTAAAGCCGAGACTGCCGAGGCCGTAAGCGCCGATTGAACAGGCCGAAATCAGCCCTTTGCGCTCGGGAAACCACTTCACGCAGTTAGAGAGCGTCATCAGATAGCCCGCGCCATCGGCCAGCCCGACCAGAATGCCGGCGCTCAGGTACAGCATCATCAGGTTGTCAGCATGGGCGGTCAGCCAGAAGCCAATGGCCATCAGAATGCCTGCACCGATAGTGACATTGCGCACGCCAAAGCGCTCCTGCAGCTTGCCGGCCAGCGAGGAGGCAATCGCCAGACCGAGGCTGAGCAGACCAAAGGAAAAAGCCACCTGGCTGACTGGCGCATCCAGTTTCTGCGCCAGCTGGCCGTTAAACAGGCTCCAGGTATAAACCGAGCCGAGCGCGAACTGGGTAATGATGGTGCCTGCGAGGGTAAGGATACGGACACGCTGATGATTAGGGGTAACGGCTGTTGTCATTTTTCTCTCTCCCATCCGGGAATACGGAATCTGCAGCGATAATAAGCCTCACGCGGGCGCGGGTGGTGCGGACGGGCGTGAACGGAGCGGGAGACGGAATGAAATGCTATGAAACCGGTATGAATGGCATTGCGCCTTTACTTAAGCGCAGCGCGGGTGTCGTTACATGAACAGGCATTGCGACAGGTGAGCATGTGTAACAGGGTGTTTTAAGCGCAGCATCTGCGCGGCAAAACGCAGGAACTTTGCCAGGCTTATAGTTCATTCAACAGGAGGAAATATGAAAGACCGGGCATATGAATCCGTATCCAGCGGGGATGAGGTTTGCTGCATCATCGGTCAGGCGGTTATCGAGTTAAGCGATGAACAGCAGCCTGTGACCAGGTCCACCCTGTCGCTGAAATTACTGGCGATGGCCGACCGCGACAGAGATGATGAACGCGTTCTGCTTTACTGGATTGCCAGAAAAGCCATTAACCAACCTCACCAGCTCAACATCGGCGTCGGGGGCTGGCGCTAGAGGAGTGACAGAGCGGGCGCTATGCCCGCTCTTGCTTCAGGCCAGACGTAACCGGCGATGAGCCGGCCAGCGCACGAACATCACCATATTTCCTGCCAGAATCATCACCAGCCCGACGATAGCATTGCTATGCCACTGATAGCCTTCATACAGCGTCGAAAGCGTCAGCGCTACCAGTGGAAACAGCAGCGTGCTGTAAGCCGCCTGGCTGGCACCGATGCGCCCCACCAGCGTGAAGTAGGCACCAAAGCCCAGCACCGAGCCAAACAAAGCCAGATAGCTCATCGCCCCCAGCCACTGCAGATTGAGTGCCGGTGCCAGCGCGTCGCCATTCACCAGCGCCAGCAGGGCCATGATCAGCGCACCGTACAGCATGGCGTAGCTGTTGGTGGTCAGCACGTCGCGCTGACGACGTTGATGGCGAGTAGAAATCATATTGCCGAAGGAGAAACCGAGCGTGCCCAGCGCGCTCAGTCCCACGCCCCACAGCAGCTGCGGCGCAACATGGGCTGACTGAATATCCTGCCAGAACAGCGCAACAATCCCGCCGAGGCCCAGCGCGGCGGCGGGCAGCAGGCGGAAAGGCGGGCGCTGGCGGAAAAAGATCCAGCTGTTGAGCGCGTTATACAGCACCGCCATCGAAAAAATCACCGACTCCAGTCCGGTGCTGATCATCGCTGCCGCATGGTAAAAGCAGACAAAATTAAAACCGAATACGCAGCCGCCCTGTAACAGACAAAACAGGTGGTCACGCGCATCCAGCGTACGCAGACGTTTCAGCAGCCGGAGAAGCACCAGCATGGTCAACGAGGCGAACAGGAAGCGCCAGAACACCGCCACCAGTACCGGCGTATCGGCGGCCTGCTGCTGCAGAAAAATCGCAATCCAGGTGGTGCCCCAAATCAGCACCACCGCGAGGTATAACATCAGGTTCATCAGAAACTCTCCGGCGGAATCAGGCTCGCAGTGTGCCTGAGCGACAGGAGCGCGGCTTGCATGACTTTGCGCAGCACTTGCAAATTCTTGCGCTTTTTCCCGCCTGGTCCGGCATTGACCTGTTTTCTGTCCGGTCAGTTGCGTAAACTACAGACATCAACCCAGAGAGCGATGTCAGACCATGCCGGAATATCAGACGTTTACTATGCTTCAGCGTCACAAAGCGCAGCTGCGCGATAGCGTGCAGCTGAGCGGCGGCATTCGGCTGGCGGCGTGGTTCAACAGTGGCGATCGCGTGACCAACCTCAGCGATCACCATACGCTTAGCCTTTATGTGGCTGACGGTTACGATACCTGGCACAAAACGCCGCACGGCTGGCGCAACGGCGGCGCGCCGGATCGCTTTTGCCTGATGCCGTCTGGCACTGAGTCGACCTGGGATCTGCGCGCGGATTTATCCTTCGTGCACCTCTACTGCACCGATGCGCATTTGCGTCACCTCGGTGAGCAGGTGTGGGATCGCAGCCCGGCGCAGCTTAACCTGCATGAGAAGATTTTTGCCGACGATGACCGCATCACACAGCTGTATCGCCATTTTCTGCTGAGCGCCGACTGGCAGCAGCCGGCCAACCAGCTGATGCTGAGTAGCGCCTCAACACTGCTGATGACCCATCTGCTGCAGCGCTACAGTCAGGTACAGTGGCAGCTGCCGCAGGTGCGCGGCGGACTGGCACCGGCGGTATTGCGCCGCGTGCTGGCGTTGATCGATACGCAGCTGGATCAGCCGTTAACGCTGGCCCAACTGGCGGCAGAGGCGGCGCTCAGCGAATACCATTTTGCGCGTATGTTCCGCAGCAGCACCGGCGAAGCGCCGCACCAGTATGTGATGCGCCGCCGTATGGAAGCCGCGCAGCAGCTGCTGCAATTCAGCACGCTGTCGCTCACTGAGATTGCCCTGCGCTGCGGTTTCCACTCCTCCAGCCATTTCAGCAACCGCTTCCGCCAGCGGCACGGTATGGCACCCTCGGCATGGCGTCAGCGCTGACGGGGCAGTTGGAATGAAGTTTGTGAGGAATAGATTACTGAATTAGCAGCGGCGCGATTGATCGCATACGTCATTATGTCGTGAACCACGCTATCCTGATTGATTCCCTCTGGTCGCTCCCGAACGTTATTTATACGAAATTTCCCACATGGGTGGTGATTTATACGATTACGTTGAACTGATGTAGCACGGGGCTTAAGTGCGCTCTGTTTTACCTGAAATCTTTACTTCATCTCATTACCGTCCTGTATGAAATTCCGCACTGCTTTTATCCGCAATTTTTATCTTTTTATGTCATTTCTTTCTTGATGGTGGGATGGTTTCTGGCGGATTTTTTATTTTGACCTGAATCAATAAATTCACGCTTTGTTAATATTAATCCACAACTTTATTTTTTATTGGCATTAATGTGCGGCCTTTAATGTCTTTGCCAGTTTTTTTAGCTGGTTTCAGGTGACAATGATCTGCATTTTTTAGTGTTAACGGCTTGTGTCTGTCACTTTTGTAGCTTAAAGATCTGGCTATTTGCTTTTTTGTCGATCATTGCTCTGTTGTTACCTCTAAAGTAGTATGGCGCGAAAAATGTGTGCTGAGATAAAAAGAGGGATGATGAAATGGCAGATAGTTTCCAGAATGAAGTGCCAAAGGCACGTATTAACTTAAAACTTGACCTGCATACCGGGGGCGCAAGCAAGAAAACCGAGCTTCCGCTGAAATTACTGGTGGCAGGCGACTTCAGTCATGGTCAGGCGACCGCACCATTATCAGAGCGAGCCAAAGTTAATCTGAACAAAAATAATTTTGACGCAGTGCTTTCCGAATATTCGCCAAAAGTCACAGTTGCCGTTAAAAATACGCTGGCCGATGACGGCAGCGAAGACAGCATCAGTCTGACTTTCCAGAGCATGAAAGATTTCTCTCCGGAACAGGTCTCCCGGCAAATACCTCAGCTGAAGGCCATGCTTTCCATGCGTAATTTACTGCGTGATTTAAAAGCCAACCTGCTGGATAACCAGGCCTTCCGAAAAGAGCTGGAAAAAATTCTGCTGGACCCGGCGTTAAGTGCAGAACTGCGCGCTGAGCTCTCAACCCTGGCACCAAAACAGCCATAACCATCACGATGATTTAACGGATTAATAAGGAAGATGCTGATGTCTGTAAATAATGAGAATGCGACGGGTGGCGAGAGCGTGGTGCTGGAGCGTCCGGCAGCCGGTGGGGTTTATGCCACCCTGTTTGAAAAAATCAATCTCAACCCGGTTTCTGAGCTGAGCGCGCTGGATATCTGGCAGGATGCGCAGGCGATGTCGGATGCAACGGCGGATGAGCGTTTAACCGCCGGCATGCAGGTATTTCTGGAGTGCCTGAAAAAATCAGGCGCAAAAGTTGAAAAACTCGACAAAAACCTGATTGACCATCATATCGCCGCGCTGGACCACCAGATCAGTCGTCAGCTGGATGCGGTCATGCACAGCGAAGAGTTCCAGGCAGTGGAGAGCCTGTGGCGCGGCGTGAAATCGCTGGTTGATAAAACCGATTTCCGCCAAAACGTGAAAGTCGAACTGCTGGATATGTCTAAAGAAGATCTGCGTCAGGACTTCGAAGACAGCCCGGAAATTATCCAGAGCGGCCTGTATAAACACACCTACATTGATGAGTATGACACACCAGGCGGCGAGCCGATTGCGGCGCTGATTTCCGCTTATGAGTTTGATGCGTCTGCGCAGGATGTTGCCCTGCTGCGCAATATTTCAAAAGTGTCTGCTGCGGCGCATATGCCGTTTATCGGCTCTGCCGGCCCGCAATTCTTCCTCAAGGATTCAATGGAAGACGTGGCGACCATCAAAGATATCGGTAACTATTTTGACCGCGCTGAATACATCAAGTGGAAATCCTTCCGCGAGACGGACGATTCGCGCTACATCGGTCTGGTGATGCCGCGTGTGCTGGGTCGCCTGCCGTATGGCCCGGACACCGTACCGGTGCGCAGTTTTAACTACGTTGAAGAAGTCAAAGGTCCGGATCACGACAAATATCTGTGGACCAACGCCTCGTTTGCCTTCGCATCCAACATGGTGCGCAGCTTCATTAACAATGGCTGGTGCGTGCAAATCCGTGGTCCACAGGCCGGTGGTGCGGTGCAGGATCTGCCGATTCATCTGTACGATCTGGGCACCGGTAATCAGGTGAAGATCCCGAGTGAGGTAATGATCCCGGAAACCCGTGAATTCGAGTTCGCCAATCTCGGTTTCATTCCGCTGTCCTACTACAAAAACCGCGACTACAGCTGCTTCTTCTCGGCCAACTCCACCCAGAAACCCGCGCTGTATGACACTGCGGACGCCACCGCCAACAGCCGCATTAACGCCCGTCTGCCGTATATCTTCCTGCTGTCGCGTATCGCGCATTATCTGAAGCTGATTCAGCGTGAAAACATCGGCACCACCAAGGATCGGCGTCTGCTGGAACTGGAGTTGAACACCTGGGTGCGCAGTCTGGTGACCGAAATGACCGATCCGGGCGATGAGCTGCAGGCTTCTCACCCGCTGCGCGACGCGAAGGTGGTAGTGGAAGATATCGACGACAACCCGGGCTTCTTCCGCGTCAGGCTGTACGCCATCCCACACTTCCAGGTAGAGGGCATGGACGTCAACCTGTCACTGGTTTCCCAGATGCCGAAGGCGAAATCGTAAGCGAAGGCAGGAAGCCAATGAAAACGGAACAACCGTTATGGGGCAGGGGCGTTATGGTCTCTCCCCAGCACTTCCAGCAACAGGTCGCCTATGCGGCCTGGTCTGCGGAATGCATCGCCCGGCTGGGCCTCTCCCATCCCTGGGGGATGATTGCTGCCACCTTCGAACCTGATGCACTGAAGCTGGGCCGCCTGCAGGCCCGTCATCTGCACATCCGTTTCCCCGATGGCACGCTTATCGACACCGATAACGCCGATGACCTGCCGCCGGTGCTGATGCTTGAGGGCGAATCACAGGGCGTGGTGGTGGTGCTGGCGCTTCCGCTGCTGCGGGCAAATGGCGGCAACTGCCTTAAACCCGATGAGGTGGCCGAGCGCCCTGTGCGTTATCGCCAGCGCTGGCGGGATGTCCGCAACACCTTTGGCGACGATACCCGACAGATTGCAGTGATGCAGCCAGAGCTGACGCTGCGTTTTGCCCATCAGAACAACAGTGATTATCTGACCTGTCCGGTCGCCCGTCTGCAGCAGGATTCACAGGGCAGCTGGGCACTCGATGAAACCTGGCTTCCGCCACTGCTGGCTCTGCAGGGCAGCCGCTGGCTGGTAACCCAGCTGGAACAATTGATGACGCAACTGCGTGCCCGTCTGAGTCGACTGATGGCCATGCGACGTGAAAGTAACGAGCGCATGGCCGACTTTGCCGTGGCTGATGTGTCGTTGTTCTGGCTGCTCAATGCCCTGAACAGCGCAGAACCGGTGCTCGGCCAGTTTCAGCGTAACCTGCAAAGCCCACCGGAGCGTTTGTACCCGGAACTGGCGCGGCTTGCGGGCAGCCTGCTGACTTTCTCGCTGGAACATCAGGTGAGTGCTATTCCGGTCTGGCAGCATGAACAGCTGAATAACGTCTTCCCGCCGCTGTTTGACTTACTGGGCGATCTGCTGGAAGCCAGCCTGCCGTCGCGGGTGGTGGCGATTGAGCTTGAGCACGATGCCCGGCTGCACGTCTGGCAGGCCCGTCTGCATGACTCCCGTCTGCGCGAAGGGGCGGATTACTACCTTTCCGTGCGTTCACCGATGCCGGTGGCACAACTGCAGGAGCAGTTCCCGCGCCAGTGCAAGATCGGCAGTCCCGATCATGTCAGGAGTATCGTCAATTCCTCACGGGTGGGCGTGCCACTGACGCCACTGCGCCATGTGCCGGCAGCCATTCCGCTGCGTCTGGAAAACCAGTATTTCAGCCTTGATGTCTCGCATCCCCTGGCCAGTGAAATGCTTCAGAGCGGCACCTGTATGTTTTACGTTCCGGGCATGCTCGGCGAGCCTGAACTTGAACTTTTTGCGGTACTGAGAACATGAGTGAGCCTAAACGCAGTACTGCTGCGCCCATTGATATTGATGCTCTGCTGCAGGATACCTGGCTGCAGGTCATCAGCCTGCGTCACGGTCCGACGTTTCAGGATGGAGAAGGGCGCACGTTGTGGGAGCGTTGCATTGCCGATGTCGAACGTGTGCAGCGTGAGCTGAAAGCGAGCGAACTCGATGAAGTCAGCTGTCAGCATATTCTCACCGCACAGTGTGCGCTGCTTGATGAGGCGGTCAAAGGTCGTGGTGTGGAGGATGACGCCTGCGTGCAGTGGTATGACATTCCCCTGCAGGGGCACTTCCTCGGCACCATGGATGCCGGTGATACGCTGTGCGATCGCATGCGTGATGTGCTGCGTGAACCGGCGCCTGACCAGGCTGTTATGACCTGCTTTCAGCGGGTCATGATGCTGGGGTTCCTCGGCAGTTTCCGCTCTCTTAACGATCCGGAGCGCCAGAAACTCGTCAACGCGCTCAGCGAACATGTCACGCCGTTCAGCTATCCACCAACCCATCCGGTTCTGGCGGAAAGCCGTACCGGACGAGAAATGGGTGGCTGGCTGGCTTCATGGCCCGTGCGTATTGGCCTGAGCGTGGTGCTGGTGGCTGCGCTGTGGTGGGGACTGAGCCACTGGCTGGATCAGATGCTGGTGACCCTGCTGCCGGGAGCCGTGAAATGAGTCCTGCACAGCAGCGCGGGCTTGCGCTGTGGGCCGCCCTGCTGAGTGCCGTGGTTTGCCTGAGTTTCCTGCCGGTATCGCGACTGGTTTCGGTGCTCTTTCTGCTTGCGGTGCTGGGGCTTATCCTGGCGTTGTGGATTGTCGCCAGGCGTCGTGCGGAGCATGACGTCGTTCTAAGTCTGGATGACCTCCCGGAAGCCACTTACCGTCAGCCTGTAGTGCTGGTCTGTGGCGATCTGCCGCTGGCATGTATGCAGCAGTCATCGGTGCTTACAGTGACACAGGGATGCTGGATCCGCGTGGAGGAACATCAGGATCTGCAACAGGTTGCCTGTCAGATTCTGCGGTTGCGTCCTGACTGGGGCTGCCAGCTGTCGGTGATGGTCAGCGTCTGTCCGCAAAAACACGCCGACAGCGAGCGGCTTACCCGTCGTCTGCTGGCGCTGCGCTGGCAAATCAGCCAGCTGCGTAAAGAAACCGGGCATTCTGTGCCGCTGGTTCTGAATGGTCAGGTTGGCAGTGCGATGACCAATGATCTGCTCTGGCAGGCGGCTATCCCTGGGGAAGGGGTGAGGGTCTGGCGTGCGTCTTCAGCGCCGGGCTCAGTCGCTGCATGGGTCACCACCGGTGGCGCGCCTGCGATGCAGCAACAGGTGCTGATGAACAGCCTGATGAGCTGGTTCCGGTTGCACGTTAAAGCGGTCTTCATTGATGAGAGCCCTGATGTTCCGGTCATTGCACCGGTTGCGGTGCTGTGGGGATTGGGACCGATCCTGGCCGGAAGTCTGGCCACCTCGGTATGGACGGCATGGCTGTCCCGTCATACTGCGATGCAACAGGTAGCGGGCTGGCAGCCGGTGGGAACGGACAGTACGGTTATTGCCGCGTTGCCGGATTTTATCCTGCCGCTGCTGCCGGAAGGGCGAGGCCTGACGCCGCGTGGGCAAGCCTTCCGTTATGCGCTCGCGATTTTCACGCTGGCGGCCATGGCTGCACTGCTCAGCAGTGGCTGGAACAATCGCCAGTTGCTGCAGCGTGTCAGCTTCGATATTGCCCGTTATGAACGCATCCCGATGCAGGATTTCGCACCCAAAGCCGACGCTGTTGCTGTCCTGCGTGACGATGCGGCCGGGTTGGATGACCACGCGCGCAATGGCGTACCGATGCGGATGGGCCTTGGTCTGTATCAGGGCGAGCGTCTGCGAATGCCTGTGCTGGATGCGATCCGTTCGTATGTACCCCCGCCACCGCCGCCAAAACCGCAGCCGAAACCGGTGCCGAAAATTGTCCGCCTCGACAGCATGTCGCTGTTTGATTCCGGCAAATCGGCGCTGAAAGCCGGGTCCACCAAAATGCTGGTGAACTCACTGGTCGGCATCAAAGCGAAGCCGGGCTGGCTGATTGTGGTCGCCGGCCACACCGATAACACCGGTAACCCGCAACTGAACCAAACGCTCTCTCTGAAACGTGCCGAAGCGGTGCGCGACTGGATGCGTGACACCGGTGATGTACCGGAAAGCTGTTTTGCGGTGCAGGGCTATGGCGAAAGCCGCCCAGTCGCAACCAATGACACGACGGATGGGCGTGCGCTTAACCGTCGCGTCGAAATCAGTCTGGTACCGCAGGCTGATGCCTGCCAGATACCGGGCAACCCCCAGACGTCATCGCAGGATGATGACGTATCACAACACAACGGAGAGTAATCCATGGCAATCCCTGTTTATCTTTGGCTGAAAGACGACGGTGGTGCGGACATTAAAGGTTCTGTGGACGTTCAGGATCGTGAAGGCAGCATCGAAGTGGTGGCACAGCAGCATAACCTGTACATCCCGACCGACAACAACACCGGCAAGCTGACCGGTACCCGCATCCACACCCCGTTCCTGTTCACCAAGGAAATCGACTCCTCCAGTCCTTACCTGTACAAGGCGGTGACCACCGGCCAGACCCTGAAGTCTGCGGAATTCAAGTGGTACAAAATCAACGACGCGGGCCAGGAAGTGGAGTACTTCAACACCAAACTCGAAAACGTGAAAGTGGTGAAAGTCAATCCGGTAATGCATGACATCAAAAATCCTTCTTTCGAGAAGCACAACCACCTTGAGCAGATCGAACTGCGCTACGAAAAAATCACCTGGACCTATAAAGACGGCAACATCATTCATTCAGATAGCTGGAACGAACGCGCCACCGCCTGATTACGCGTCATATTTCGTGCCGCAGGTGCGTTGGCCGCACTCGTCCGCCCCGGTCACATAGTTATCTATGCTCCCGGGGCGGATGAGCTTGCCGCCTTCCTGCGACACGAACTATTTAGCGTAATCGACTGTGTGATGGCGTCGTGGGGCGGCATTCTGGCCGCCCAAATTCGGCCGTGTTGCCTTGTTCGCGACCGTGATACGCATTCTGTCAGATGTCTGGTGATTTCATCCGCGGCGGGTGAAATCACAAGTCATTTCCTTCTTTCCTGCTGCCTTATGCGCTTTGGTTTACAGCGATGGGCGGTAGCGTGCCCCCAATCAGGAGATTTTTGCTATGGACAGTCAGTCAGCCGCGCTTCTGCGTCGTCTTAACCCATTCTGCGCGCAGGCACTGTAAGCCGCCGCCTCCCTGTGTCAGACCCGCGCCCATGCGGAAATTTTTCCGGAGCACTGGCTGCTGAAGCTGCTCGAACAGGGGGAAGGTGACCTGACGGTGCTGGCACGCCGCTATGAGTGGGATATGGATATGCTGTGGCAGGATTTGCTTGCCTGGCTGGATAAACTGCCGCGTTCAGTCCGTCAGCGTCCGCAGTTATCTGACACTCTTCAGACGCTGATGCAGGAAGCCTGGCTGATTGCTTCTCTTAACGGTGAGGAACAGATTCGCAGCGTCCATCTGCTGATGGCGCTGGTTGATAAACAGAAACTGGTGCGCTGTGACGGGCTGTGGCCGCTGCTGACGCTGGGCCACAGTCAGCTGGAGCGTCTGCGCCCGCTGCTTGATGGGCAGTCGGAGGAACGCCCGGAACGGCAACAGGCAGCGGAACTTGCGCAGAGTCATGGTGGTGAGGTGGAGTTTGTCGGGCGCCCGGTCGGCGCGGACATAAAGGAAGGCGAACTCAATCCGGCGCTGCAGAACGCACTGGATAAATTCACGCTCGACGTTACTGCCAAAGCCAGAGAAGGCAAAATCGACCCGGTGTTTGGGCGCGATACGGAGATCCGCCAGATGGTGGATATTCTCTCGCGTCGTCGCAAAAACAACCCGATTCTGGTCGGCGAACCGGGCGTCGGCAAAACCGCGCTGGTGGAAGGCCTGGCTTTACGTATCGCTGAAGGCAACGTTCCGGAAAGCCTGAAGCCGGTAGTTCTGCGCACCCTCGACCTTGGTTTGTTGCAGGCGGGCGCAGGCGTGAAGGGCGAATTCGAACAGCGCCTGAAAAACGTCATTGATGCGGTGCAGCAGTCCCCGGTACCGATTCTGCTGTTTATCGATGAAGCGCACACCATTATTGGTGCCGGCAATCAGGCGGGCGGCGCGGATGCCGCCAACCTGCTGAAACCGGCACTGGCGCGTGGCGAACTGCGCACCATCGCCGCCACCACCTGGTCTGAATACAAGCAATACTTCGAACGCGATGCTGCACTGGAACGTCGCTTCCAGATGGTGAAAGTGGACGAGCCGGACGACGAGACCGCCTGCCTGATGCTGCGCGGCCTTAAATCCCGCTACGCCGAACACCACAACGTGCATATCACTGATGATGCAGTCCGTGCGGCCGTCACGCTGTCCCGCCGCTATCTGACGGGCCGCCAGCTGCCGGACAAGGCGGTTGACCTGCTGGATACTGCGGCCGCACGTGTACGGATGAGCCTCGACACGGTGCCAGAACAAATTGTGCGCCTGAAAGCAAAACTGACCGCACTGGCACTGGAAGCGCAGGCGCTGTGGGAAGATATCGCCGCCGGCAGCAGCCGTCATGATGACCGCCTGGGTGCCATTGAGCAGCAGCGGACTGAACTGGAGACGCGCATCGAAGAGCAGGAAGCACGTTTCAGCCACGAAAAGGCGCTGGCACAGCAACTGACGGCCAGCCGCCAGGACATCAGCCAGCAGGCTGAGATCTCCGACCTGCAACAGCGGCTCGAACAGGCGCAGCAGGGCGATGTGCTGGTTCAGGTGGATGTGGACACCCGCACCGTCGCGAATGTGATTGCCGACTGGACCGGCGTACCGCTGTCCTCGCTGATGAAAGACGAGCAAACCGAACTGCTGACGCTGGAAAACGAAATCGGCCAGCGTGTGGTCGGGCAGGACGTGGCGCTGACCGCCATCGCCCGGCGCCTGCGCGCGGCGAAGACCGGACTCACGTCAGAGAACGGCCCGCAGGGCGTGTTCCTGCTGGTTGGCCCGAGTGGCGTCGGTAAAACCGAAACCGCGCTGGCGCTGGCGGACGTGCTGTACGGCGGTGAAAAATCGCTGATTACCATCAACCTGTCCGAGTACCAGGAGCCGCACACTGTTTCCCAGTTGAAAGGTTCACCGCCGGGCTACGTGGGTTACGGTCAGGGCGGCATTCTCACCGAAGCGGTACGCAAGCGCCCGTACAGCGTGGTACTTCTCGATGAGGTGGAAAAGGCGCACCGAGACGTGATGAACCTGTTCTACCAGGTGTTTGATCGCGGCTTTATGCGCGACGGCGAAGGGCGTGAAATCGACTTCCGTAACACCGTTATCCTGATGACCTCCAACCTCGGCAGCGACCATCTGATGCAGCTGCTGGACGAACGGCCGGATGCCACCGAAGGCGACCTGCACGAGCTGCTGCGCCCGATATTACGCGACCACTTCCAGCCGGCGCTGCTGGCCCGTTTCCAGACGGTGATTTACCGCCCGCTGGCGGAAGCTGCGATGCGCACCATCGTGGAAATGAAGCTGTCACAGGTCAGCAAACGCTTACATCGTCACTACGGTTTGACCACGCAGATTGATGAGAGCCTGTATGGCGCGCTGACCGCCGCCTGCCTGCTGCCGGATACCGGCGCGCGCAACGTTGACAGCCTGCTCAATCAGCAGATTCTGCCGGTGCTGAGTCAGCAACTGCTGAGACACATGGCCGCCAGACAGAAACCACAGTCGCTATGGCTGAGCTGGAGCGAGGAAGAGGGGATCGGGCTGGAGTTTGACCGGACTGAAGGAGATAACGCATGAACACCCGTCTCCCGATCAGATTCAGCCACAGCCATCACCAGTTGTCGGTGAAGGGATGTGAAGCAGGGCTTGATGTACTGGCGTTTGAAGGCGATGAAGCGCTCAGCCGGCCGTTCAGCTACCGTATTGAATTCACCAGCTCTGACCATGCCATCAGCAAAGAGATGATGCTGATGAAAGCGGCCTCCCTGACGCTGCAGGCTCCGGTTGACCATGGTTACGGCATCAAAATACAGCAGGCGGTGCGCACCCTTCAGGGCGTGGTGAGCGGCTTTGAACGCCTCGGTACATCAAAAGATGAAACCCATTATGCCCTGACGCTGCAGCCACGCCTGGCGCTGCTTGACCGTTCGCATCAGAACGCCATTTATCAGGACATGTCGGTCCCGCAGATTGTGGAAAAAATCCTGCGCGAGCGTCACAACCTGCGCGGTCAGGATTTTCTGTTCTCGCTCTCAAAAGAGTACCCGCGCCGTGAGCAGGTGATGCAGTACGGCGAGGATGACCTGCGCTTCATTACCCGCCTGCTGGGTGAGGTGGGTATCTGGTTTCGCTTTACCACGGATACACGTCTGAACATCGACGTGGTGGAGTTTTACGACGGTCAGCAGGGGTATGAAAAAGGCCTGACGCTGCCTTCAGTGCCGCCGTCGGGCCAGCATTCAGACGGAGTGGACGCGGTGTGGGGCATGGAGAGCCATCATAACGTGGTGCAGAAGCAGGTCAGCACCCGCGACTACAACTACCGCCAGGCCACGGATGACATGAATACCGAGGTCGATGTGACCCGCGGGGATGCCACCACCTGCGGGGATGCCTACCACTGGGGGGACAACTACCTTACCCAGGGTAATACATACGACCGCAATCCGGCTGCGGAGTCGGGGGCGTTCTATGCCCGCATTCGTCATGAGCGCTACCTGAATGGCCAGACCCGGACCCATGCCACCACCAGCTGCCCGACCCTCTCTCCGGGCCAGGTGCTCAACGTCACCGGTGGGTATGAAGTGGCCGAGGTGTTTGCTCAGGGCGTGGTCATCACGGCGATGCGCAGCCATGCGCGGCGTGACCGGGATTTTGAAGTGAATTTTGACGGGATCCCGGACAGCACGGATTTTAGTTTCCGTCCTGAGCCAGGCTCACGCCCGGTGATGGCCGGCACATTACCGGCCCGCGTAACCAGCACCACCGAGAACGACACCTACGGCCACATCGATAAAGACGGCCGCTATCGCGTCAATATGCTGTTTGACCGGGATAACCGGGAAACCGGGTTCGAGAGCCTGTGGGTGCGCCAGTCCCGCCCGTATGCCGGCGATACTTACGGTCTGCACCTGCCACTGCTGGCGGGCACCGAAGTGGCGATTGGCTTTGAGGACGGTAACCCGGACCGGCCGTACATCGCCGGCGTGCTGCACGACTCGGCGCACGGCGACCACGTCACCATCCGCAACTACAAACGCAACGTGCTGCGCACGCCGGCGAACAACAAAATCCGCCTCGACGACGAGCGCGGAAAAGAGCATGTCAAGGTCAGCACCGAGTACGGCGGCAAGAGCCAGCTGAATCTGGGACACCTGGTCGACAGCGAAAAGCAGAAGCGTGGGGAGGGTTTCGAGCTCAGAACCGACAGCTGGGGCGCCATCCGGGCACAGAAAGGGATGTTTATCAGCGCTGATGGCCAGACGAAAGCACAGGGCCAGGTGCTGGAAATGCAGCCGGCGGTCAGCAATCTGGGGGATGCCCGGGCGCAGATGACGTCCATCTCCGATGATGCGCAGAAGGCGACCGCGAACCCGGCCGATCTCCAGGCGCAAATTAAACTGCTGGAACAGCAGCTGACGGATCTCAAAAAATCGGTACTGCTGCTCAGCTCACCGGATGGAATGGCGCTGACCAGCGGACAACATCTGCAGGTATCAGCCGGGCAGAACCTGATAGCCACTGCCGGTAAAAATGCCGACGTCAGCGTGGTGAAAAATCTGTTCATCGGGGTGGGCAGTGCCCTGAGCGTGTTTGTTCGCAAGCTGGGGATCAAGCTCATCGCGAACCAGGGGCCGGTGAAGATCCAGGCACAGAATGATTTGATGGAGCTCATCGCTCGTGGAGAAATCAGCGTCGTCAGTACTGAAGATCGTATCGAAATTATTGCCAGTAAGCAGGTCACGATCAACGGGGGTGGAAGCTATATCACCCTTGATGCCAATGGTATTGAATCTGCCACTCAGGGTGAGTACCGGACTAAAGCCGGGCACTACGGGCGAAAAGAAAAGGCCAGCAAACAAGAAGACTTTCCGAATGTGGCTGCTGAAACCACAGAACCTTCCAGTAAATTCATATTTTCCTGACAGGGAGTCAGTCTATGATTATCAGCCCACCGCTTCTTAAAGCGAAAGAAGCTCATGAAACTGATGTGGCCTGGATTGAGAGAGTGATGACCGTTGTTGATGGTCGTGATTTTCCGGTAAACATCTATGGCTCGTGGCATGGTGGGATCCATATCCATCACACTGACGAGGGAAGGCCTGCGGAGAAAGTGCGGGCGATTGCAGATGGCACCGTCGTTTCACTGCGTAATAGCTCCGACAAACGTGATCAGGCACCACTGAATCTCAATGCTGATAAGCCGAACTCTAAAGGCAGTGATGATGGTTATGTGCTGATAAAGCATGAAACTGAGATCGGCAGCGGTGATGAAGCAAAAGTAGTTTTCTACTCCCTCTACATGCACCTGAAGTCGCTGGCTGAAACTGTTAAGGAAGGTGAGAAAGTTTATCGTAAAGATCCGTTGGGTACTCCCGGGGTGGTGGATGGAGTGAATGCGTTCCACTTCCAGGTTTTCTGCGATGACGACAACATCAGCAGGCTGACGGGCAGGAAAACAGGAGAGCTGGATATTTCGAAGAATGGCCGCACCGATGCGGTTTACGGCGATATTCATTTTTATCTTCCGAGCGGAACGAAGCTTTATGATAAGGCACCCGAAAATAACAGTACTTCTCTAACCGGACTTTCTGAGCTCTATACCAGCAATGCGCCTCTGTATGCCAGCATGACTCTGGCCCAAGGCAACTGTACGATGGTAACGCGGCAGAAAAATACGCAGGTTGATGAGAAATATGATCTGCTGGGCGAGCCACTGGTGAATGCTGATGGCAAAGACTACGAATATAATCTCTATAAAACCGCGATGCGGAATTATAAGGAGAGCCCAAGTGCCGGATTCGAATTACTTCGTTTTGGACGGGTAATCAATACTGAGCATGAAACACTGGTGCCGGCAGACGCGCCATTATGGATGACGGTCAATTACCCGGGAGGAAAAGGGGTGGTCAATCTTGCTGACTCCAGCATTAAAAAGTTTAGTGACGCTGATTTCCCTCACTGGACGGGCTGGCAATTGGTCGATGACGATAGTGACAGCGACAGCCAGTGTAATTCAGCCGCTATCAAGAAACTACAGGAAAGCGGTGAGTTCGATAACCAGTGCGGAAAGTTAATCTGTCATTTCCCGTTCGAATGGGAAAAAAACACAATCGACACCCGCTTCTCGTGGCTGAAAATGGGAAATGAAGAGCATGATCCGATGACGCAAGAAGATTATGCAAAATTCAAGACTCATGCCGAAGCGTTGTGTTTTGACTCTGCGGAACTTAGTAGCGGGAGCTTGTGGCATTTTGAACCAAAGGCATTTATTGAACATTTTAGGAATTGTAGTTGGATGAGTCTTGATGAGTTAGCCTCCACATTTCCGAAGTACTTATTTTACTCATCAAGCGGCAACCCAAGAACGGCTCAAAAGCAGCCTGCAAGCGTATATTCAATAAATCATACCCATGCTAAAAGTAGAATTGAGTCACATTATGACTCTTTGAATTTAAGTATTAGAAAATATATTGGAGGAGATAAGAAAAGAATATCATTCTTCTTACCTCAGACATTACTAGAAACTGCGCAGTGGAGAGATTTAGGTGGCAGCAGAAGGTTATTACATGAGTGGGGGTTTGGTCGTTATAACTCAGTGAATCCAGCCACAGAGTATTATACTGTTTTTTATGGCAGAGGGATTATGCAACTTACATGGGCTGGACTGTATAAAACCTACGGTGAATACCGAAGTTTTCCAAATCACTCAGGCTCATATACTGATAGATTACACACTGATACCCCTAGGCTTACTGCAGTCTCAACTCATTATACAGTCCATCCCGATGATGGTGGTACTTTGTTCCGATGGTCTCCAAGATTTGATCCCGATATTGTGGCTGAAGATTCATACAACGCTTGTGATTCTGGAGGCTTTTATTGGGCTTCAAAAGTCTATAAACACAAAACGTCAATGAACAGAGTCGCAGATGACGATTTTACTGCGGACAATGTTAGGTTAATTAATCGTTTGGTTAATGGAGGGTCAAATGGATACTATGAAAGGCAAGCGCACTCAAAATTTATAGGGCTTTATTTGATGGATGAAGTAAATACTAACACCACGGTTAGCGTAAGTCCTACTGGAAAGTCTCGCATTGTTGTAGACTTAACAAAATCATAAAGGTATTACTATGAAATATGCTTTTTTCTTTTTGTTCATTTTTACCAAAATTGCATTTGGTTGTGATGATGATATTTTAGATGTTAATAGTGCAAAAAAAATTTCTGCTAAGGTTTTGCTGAAAGATAATGATTCGTTGGAAGTATCAGTTTCAGAAGCCGGCAAGGAAGTTAATCAAGAAAATGTTGATGTGTCATCGGAGAAAAAAAATCACATTACATTTGAAGATTACAATCGTGATGGCTATAAAGATTTTAGTATTTGGCATCTGGATGAGGGAATGGGTACTTATAAAATTTATAGGTTTTTTGTCTTTTCTCCTGCCGACAACAAGTTCAAAGAGATAAAGCCAACATGCGGCGATGACTTTGTTAACGTAAGAATTGAAAGTCATGATCTGATTAATATGATTTATGACGATAACACTCCAAAGTCATGCTCTATCCCCCTCAAAAGTCTTAAATAACTGCATTCGATATGTAAAAGAGATATATAGAGTCAAAGATATATTTAATTGAAAAATTGTATCAATGATCGAAGCCTGGGAAAAGTTAAATTTCCTAGTCATTAGGGCATCCATGTAAGTATGTAAGCACAGAACATAATGTTATGAAAAAAGTTTGCATGCCATTCATTATCGGTTTCGGTTTTTTCTCTATGGCTTCTGTTCTTACTGCTAATGCAGGATTTGTATCTGTAACCAGAACCCTGTCATCTGATTCAAGTGCCGACATTTCGTCGTCATCCAATTTTGATGCATGCAATATGCATTTTATTGATTTTAAATACCCCGCATTGTCTGATGATGAGTACTTCCAAAAAAAATCACCAATATCGGAGTGGACTTGCCTGTATTCTGGTGAAGCATTTGAAGCAGGATATGATGTACAGCAGGTTAACAACAAGGGGGTCAGTGTTAGTGCCGCTGATAATAAAATTGTTTATGACTACAAGAATAAGGTATGGAAATCAATTCCGGATGCTACATATGTGAAAAATGGGAAGGCTAATCATCTGTCTCTATTTCAGGTTAAAAGCAAAGATGTATCTGGTTTTATGGCTGTTAATGCCATGGCGAAACTTAAAGATGGAACGCCAGGCCAGAGTGTTTATTTTTGTTTGATACATAAAAACAATGCCCTATGTGGTTCTGGTGTTAATTCTTCGGATAATAAAGGTGAAGATCTATCTAAAGAAACATTGAAATTGCTTGAGAGCATTTCATTTGATGATGACTAGCATTAGTTAAAGTTTGGAAATTTTAAAGCATGAGAGTGTGAATGTCGTATTCCCTGAAAGATCTTCCGAAATGTTATCCCCGGCAAGTACCACCTAAAATATCCCGTTGGCTTGCCGTATTGGTGGCGATGCTGGTCATCAGCGTGATTCTTATGCGGATATTCGGACGATACATCGATAACAGTCACTTCTGGATGTTGACCATTGGCACACCATTAGTTGTGTGGATTGTGTGTTTCACTATTCGCATGTGGGCCTGGTCATTACAGGACAGTAAAGCGAATGGTTTTGACCGGCGGCGGGAGCAATGGATCTTGAGTGAAACCCGTAGGACTCGTCGTGCGCTTCAGGTGTTGAATACGTCATTTATTACAGCCCACCAGGAAGATGAACAGCGTTCAGTCGCTGATGATATGCTCAATAATCACAGCATTATCATTTCGCAGTCGGACTGGAAAGGCGAAAAAAGCAGGAGGCTGAGCCGTATTACGGCAGAACCAGAAGATACTCCTGGATTGGTCATCTCACGTCTGTTCTCTGAGCTTATTGCTGATCTTCCCGTTCACCAGTTTTCTGAGAACGCTTCGCTTGTTGTCATCCTCGATGTCTCGTCATCTCTGCCATTCCCTGCTGTCAGAAATATCTGGCAGGAAGCCTGGCAGGAGAGTGGCATAACCTGCGCGTTTGAGTACACAGACAGCAATGGCCTGGGGGTAGTCAGCCACTGGCTGGATCACCGCTTTAAAGATGATGCAATGTTATTGATTGTTGGTCTCCAGATTGATCCGGTTATTTCAAACAATACTGCTGAGGCAGCCGTTGCTCTGCTTCTTGGCAACCGCCTGACCCAGAAGGCACTCGAACCTCTCGCGTTGCTGCATCGGCCAGATGCTGCTCCTACCGGTGAGCTGAGGAAGGGAATGAACATGGCCGCCTATAACGTCCCGCTCAAAGAAAATATCGTGAAAAATTTATGGCTTGCCGGGCTGACAGGTGAGCAGCGTGCAGAAGTTATTCAGTGCCAGAATGAGCACCCTGCGCAGTCTGTAGAGGACGAAGCGGTCATTTCGCTCGATATCTCCATGGGACATGCCGGTGTCGCGGCCCCCTGGCTGGCTATCGCTGCTGCCACCGAAATCGCCCGACAAACTCAGTCACCACAGATGATTATCTGCGGTGATACCACACAGAATGTGCTGTGGAGCACGCTCATTACCCCGATTGCTTCCCGACAGGAGATGGATCCGTGAAGCTACCTTTAGCACCGAAGACTACGGAAGGCCGCTATCTTGCTGTCGCATTGATTTTCTTTTTGCTGTTAGCCGTTATGACTTTCATGGTCTGGAAGCATCCGGATATAGCCGGGATTGAAGACGGTAGTCAGCAGCAAATTTACTGGCTTATTGCCGGCGGATGTATTTCAGGCTGTGCCCTTATCGTATCCGTGGTGCTTCTGGCGGCGGTGCGTAGTGCCGGTAAGCAGGAGTTTAATGCGCTTGTCGACAACACCAACGGTGATGATGAGAAAAAGCAACGGGAAAATGATAAAGCACCTGTTCACCCTGCGGTGGCCATGTGTAACAAGATTCGGGGACATCTCCGCGCCCGTATTGGCCTTTACTGGCGTCGTAAAACCCGTCTGTTATTAGTCACTGGCGATGAGGCGGCAATCGAACAGCTGGTATCTGGCCTGCAGGAAAACCAGTGGCTTGAAGGTAACCGTACCGTTCTGATTTATGGCGGCAGCCTGACTGCTGAGCCCGATAAGGAAAAATACACCGCGCTGCGTAAACTGCGCCGCGGGCGCCCGCTGGACGGGATTGTCCGCGTCATGCCGCAGTCGTTTAATCTGACTCCGCAAATCAGTGACAACGATTTACGCGGCCTGGAAAAAATCAGCGAACTGCTGTGCTATTCCGCCCCGGTTTATTTGTGGCAGCTGTGCGACAGCGCCTGGTCGCAGGCAAAACGCACTGAACAGACGGTAGGAGCTACTTTTCCTCTGCGTGCTGAGCCTGACGATATTTGTCGTCAGCTTGAACGGATGCTCTCGGACCTGCGGACGCAGGGGGTAAGTCAGGTCGCTGAGACCAACGGCCACGACTTCCTGCTGCGCCTGGGTCAGCACCTCAAAGAAGGCGGTATCGCCCGCTGGGCTCAGCAACTGGTGCCATGGCTGGCAGCCTCCCAGCAGCGCGTTCCGCTGCGTGGTCTGATGTTCAGCCTGCCGGACAGTCACTCTATTCATCCGACAGAGGGAACAGCCGACGCTGAGAAATATATCCCGCAATCACAACGCCATGCGCTGACCCTACCTGTGACCTGGCAGGGTATCGTGGACGACTGTACCCGTATTCGTGGCCGCCGAGTCGGTATGGCGTGGGAACAGACGCTTGCCTGGACGCTGATGGCCATCATGGGTATCTGGGGCGCGGGAACGCTGCTGTCGTTCGCGGTCAACCGTCAGCAGATCATTTCTGTTGCTGAGCAGGCCCATGCCCTGGTGGAGCATCCTGCGGTATCGGATGAGCAGCTGACGGCGCTGCATACGCTGCGTAATCATGCCGGCCGCCTGCAGCACCGTATTCAGGAAGGCGCTCCCTGGTATCAGCGCTTTGGCCTGGACCATAACCCGCAGCTGCTTGAGGCATTGCTGCCCTGGTATGGCGTGGCGAACAACCGCCTGATCCGCGATCCGGCCAGTGCTGCGCTGACAAAAAAACTCAATGCGCTGGTGAATTCCGAACCGAACAGCGATCGGCGCGCTCAGCTGGCGACGCTGGGCTATGACCAGCTGAAGGCCTGGCTGATGATGGCGCGTCCGGATAAAGCCGATGGCGCGTATTACGCCCAGACCATGAAAGCTGTGCAGCCGACGCGAAAGGGCATTTCAACCGGTCTGTGGCAAAGCCTGGCGCCGGATTTGTGGGCTTTCTACATCAACGAACTGCCCGGGCAACCACAGTGGAAAATTACCCCGGATGCGCAGCTGGTGAGCCAGAGCCGCCAGGTGCTGTTGCAGCAAATTGGCCGGCGTAACGCCGAAAGCACGCTGTATGAAAACATGCTCACATCGGTGCGGCGTAACTTTGCCGATGTGTCGCTGGAAGACATGACCAGCGGTACTGATGCCCGCCGCCTGTTCACCACTGATGAAGTAGTACCGGGCATGTTCACCCGTCAGGCGTGGGAGGGCGGTATTCAGCAGGCTATCGAAAAGGCCGCCAACTCCCGCCGGGATGAAATTGACTGGGTGCTGAGTGACAGCCGGAAAGCGGTCTCTTCAGACCTGTCGCCGGAGGCCCTGAAAGCACGTCTGACGCAACGTTACTTCACCGACTTTGCCGGTAGCTGGCTCAGCTTCCTTAACAGTCTGCGACTTAATCCTGCTAACAACATCGCAGACGTTACCGACCAGCTGACGCTGATGAGCGATGTCCGCCAGTCGCCACTGATTGCCCTGATGAATACGATTGCCTGGCAGGGGCAGACCGGCCAGCACAGCGAAAGTCTGTCGGATTCTATTATCAAATCGGCTAAAGATCTCGTAAGTGGACAGGACAAGCCAGCGATTGACCAGTCTGCATCAGGGCCGCAGGGCCCGCTGGATGACACCTTTGGCCCACTGCTTCAGCTTTTAGGTAAAAACAAAGGCAGCAACGTTATGTCGGCGGACACTTCACTGAGCCTGCAGACGTATCTGACACGCATCACCCGCGTGCGCCTGCGCCTGCAGCAGGTGGCCAGCGCCTCTGATCCGCAGGCAATGATGCAGACTCTGGCGCAGACCGTGTTCCAGGGCAAAAGTGTGGATCTGACCGACACCCAGCAGTACGGCAGTCTGATTTCGGCAAGCCTGGGCGAAGAGTGGAGTGGTTTTGGCAGCACGATGTTTGTGCAGCCTCTGACTCAGGCCTGGGAGACCGTGCTTCAGCCGTCGGCGGCGAGCCTGAATGATAAATGGAGCCGCTCGATTGTCGCCAACTGGCAAACTGCCTTTGACGGACGTTTCCCGTTTGCCGCCAGCAAAAGTGATGCCTCTTTACCCATGCTGGCTGAATTTGTGCGCAAGGACAGCGGGCGTATCGAGCGCTTCCTGACGACAGAGCTCAACGGAGTGCTGCACAAAGAGGGCAGCCAGTGGGTGCCGGATAAGGTCAACAGCCAGGGGCTGAGCTTTAACCCGGCCTTGCTGCGGGCGATTAATCAGCTGAGCCAACTGTCAGACATTCTGTTCACCGATGGCAGCCAGGGCATCAGCTTTGAGCTGCAGGCGCGTCCTGTACCGCAGGTAGTGGAAACCCAGTTGATTATTGATGGACAAAAGCTGCACTACTTCAACCAGATGGCCGACTGGCAGAGCTTCCGCTGGCCGGGTGACACTTACAAGCCGGGGACGATGCTGACCTGGACCTCAGTCAACGCCGGGGCGCGTCTGTACGGGGATTACAGCGGAACCTGGGGCTTTATTCGCTGGCTGGACCAGGGCAAACGCCAGCAGCTTGACCGCAGCCAGTGGATGATGAGCTTTACTGCCCCGGACGGTCGCACTTTGCAGTGGGTGCTGCGCTCACAACTCGGAAAAGGTCCGCTGGCGTTGCTGGATCTGCGTGGTTTCACGCTGCCGGATCAGATATTCAGTGTCGACAGCGCAGCCACCGCGCAGGCGCTGATGGCTGACACCGCAAACAGTGACATGGAGGAGGTCGAAGAATGAGCACACTGCAGAATCTGGTCACCGCCTGTCAGGCTGACGAAACTCAGCTGCGGCGGCAGGCCCAGGCACGCACGGAAAACTGGCAGTCCTGGCTTGCGCCGTTAAGTGCCACCCCTCCGACCGGTGAAGACCCAGGCTATGATGATGATTTTCAGCGTATCCGCGAAGAGGTCAATAAGCTCTCCGGCATCGATACCGGATTGATTTGTACGCTTGCCGAAAAACTGCTGACCACTGCGGCCAAAGATATCCGCGTTGCGACTTATTATTGCTGGGCGCGCCTGCACCAGGACGGTGAAGCCGGTTTTGCCGAAGGACTTGAGCTGCTGGCGGGATTGCTACAGCGTTATGGCTCGCAGCTTCATCCTCAGCGCGAGCGGAGCTGTAAACCGGCGCTGGAGTGGCTCGCAAGCTCCCGCGTTCTGGACAGCCTGTCACTCTGGCCGGAAGTGATTCGCGACCATGCACTGCGCACTGCCGGTGCGCTGCTGCTGTTGCGCGACAGTCTGGACACAGAGCCGGAAGCATCGCGGCCAGAGCTGAATGCCTTGTACAGCGCGCTGGAATCCCGCCTGATGAAGGCCGGTGGTGTGGATGCCGTGGTACCGCAGAACGCAGGTGATAAGGCTCCGTCACAGTTCTCCACGCCTGTGACGGAGCCAGATGCGCCAGTGCTGAGCCGCATCACCTCCGGTCAGGATTTGCTGGCCCAGGCCCGCACCCTGACCGGATATCTGCGTGAGCAACCCGATGGCTGGCTTGCCGCACACCGGCTGATGAAAAGTCTGCGTCATGACACGTTGCACAGCATTCCTGCCCCAGATGCACAAGGCAAAACCCGTATAGATCCGCCTCGCGCAGACCAGCGTGCCATGCTCAAACGTCTGTATCTGCAGCAGAGCTGGGGCGAAATACTGGAGCAGGCAGACAGCGCCTTTTCGCGTGGCGCTAATCACCTCTGGCTGGATTTGCAATGGTATATCCACCAGGCGCTGATGAAATCGGGGCAGGAGGTGCTGGCCGGGATCATCGCCGCCGACCTGAAAGGATTACTGCGTCGCCTTACCGGGCTTGAAACCCTGGCCTTTAATGACGGTACGCCGTTTGCCGATGAAGTGACGCTGAACTGGATAAACCAGAGCGTACTGGACGACATCTCCGGCTGGCGGGATGAGCCGGTCAGCGCCGCCAGCACGGATGACAACGATATTCTGGCTCTTGAGCCGGAAGCGCTGGATAAAGCCGACGCCGACGGTCTGGATGCCACGCTTCACTGGCTACAGACACGCCCGGGCACCGACTCGACAAAAGACAGATGGTTGCTGCGTTTGCTGATGGCCCGCGTGGCCGAGCAGAAGGGCAAAAATGAACTGGCGCTGCATCTGCTGGGAGAGCTCGACAGTGCTGCACAGTCCATCACCCTCACACAGTGGACACCGGCATTGCTGTTTGAAGTGAAATCCCGCCGCCTCAGACTGCTACGCATGAAAGCCACACGCAGTGAAACCGATAAATCACGGTTACAGCCAGAGATGGATTTGCTTCTGGCTGGTCTGATTGCGCTCGATCCGGCCAGCAGCGCGGTGCTTTGCGGCTAAAACATCAGGCATACCTTTCAAACACACATATTCAGGTTTTTATGGATGACTTAACCCTGCGTTATTACGACGCTGAAATGCGCTACCTGCTGGAAGCCGGTGAAGAGTTTGCCCGTGCTCATCCCGAGCAGGCGGCAATGCTCAATCTCGATAAAGCGGGGGCGCGCGACCCGTACGTGGAGCGGCTGTTCGAGGGCTTTGCCTTCCTGATGGGCCGGCTGCGCGAGAAGCTCGATGATGACTTGCCCGAATTAACCGAAGGGCTGGTCAGCCTGCTGTGGCCACATTACCTGCGTACTATTCCGTCAATGTCGGTGGTCGAGTTCACCCCTGACTGGCGCGAGATGAAAGAGCCGATGCGCATCGTCAAAGGTTTCGAGGTGAACTCGCGGCCGATCGGCGAGAAGGGCACGCGCTGCCGGTATACCACCACCAAAGAGATGACTCTTCAGCCGTTGTCGCTGGAACATGCCCGTCTGTCGACTGACCCTGACGGGCGTTCGGTTATCACTCTGCGTTTTCACTGCAGTGACCTGGCTGACTGGACGCGCATCGACCTGAGCTGTATTCCGCTGTATTTCAACGCCGACGCGCCGCTGGCCTGTACCATGCATGAAGCCTTCACCATGAATGTCGCCCGCCTGTGGCTGCGCCTGCCGGGTGACATGGACAGAAGACCGCTCGACGGGTATTTCACCGCGCTGGGCTTTGGCGATAACGACGACCTGTGGCCGAAGGGCAGCAGCAGTTTCAGCGGCTATCAGCTGTTGCTGGAGTATTTCACCTTCCGCGAGAAATTCATGTTCACGGGCCTGCGTGGGCTGGAGACCGTGGTCTTTCCGGCTGAGCTCCCCTGGTTTGAAATTGACGTTGTGCTGGCGGCGCGCTGGGAGCATGACTTCAGCTTTACCGAAAAGCATCTGCGCCTGAACTGTGTGCCGGTGATTAACCTGTTCCCGCTGGAGTCAGACCCGCTGACGCTCAACTCTCTGCAGACCGAATACATGCTGCGCCCGATGCGCGTGCAGGATGGCCATACCGAGATTTATGCGGTGGATTCGGTGATGTCATCCAGCCAGCATAGCTACGTGCCGTTTTCGAGCTTTCGCCACAAAGGCGGCATGATGCGCCATCAGGCCCCGGAATATTACTACCACACTCGCGTACGTCGCGGTCCGTCCGGACTGCATAACACCTGGCTTATCCTTGGCGGTGAAGCGTTTGATAACCACACAGTGCCGGAAGACGAAAGCCTGTCGCTGACGCTCACCGGCACCAATGGCCAGCTGCCACGACGAGCTCTGCAGAGCACGGTGCTTGATACGGTGATGAAAACCACCTCAGCCAGTATCGCCGTGCGTAACCTGTGTGCTCCGACACTACCCTGTTATCCACCGGCGCAGGACCGTTTCCACTGGCGTGTGCTGAGCCATCTCGGCAGCGGATTCCTGTCGATGATGGACAATGCCGACGTGCTACGCGGGACGCTGGCGCTGTACGAATGGACCGACAGTGAGATGAACCGCCGTCGGCTGGAAGCCATCATTGACGTTAAGCACCGCGAAACCGAGCGTTTCGAGCAGGGCTATCTGGTACGCGGTGTGCAGATTGAGGTGACGCTGGACAGTCACGGCTTTGCCGGGCGCGGCGACATCTGTCTGTTCGGCGAGATGCTGAGCCGCTTCTTTGCCCTGTATACCGATATCTATCTGTTCAACCGCCTGATTATCATCCTGCAACCGACTGGAGAGCGCCTGGAATGGGAAGAGAAGCACAACCGCCGCATTCCCGGCTGACCCCGCGGCTGGAAGCCGACCTTCACCGCATCAACTTTTACCGCTTATGCCAGCTGCTGGAGAAGCGTAATCCTGGCAGGCCGCTGATGGGTTCGACCAGCCACCCGGCGGATGACCCGGTGCGGTTTGCGCCACATCCGGGGATGGGATTTCCGGCCAGCGAAATAAAGGCTGTCGAATATGACGAGGAGGATGACAGCAAGCCACCGCTCATCCGCACGACCTTTATGGGGATGTACGGGGTTGATTCCCCTTTGCCGACCGCCTATCTCGACGACATCACTCAGCGTCGCGAAGGTCACGAAGCGCTGCAGGGTTTTCTGGATATCTTCAGCCACCGTATCCTGACGCAGTTTTACCGTATCTGGCGTAAATACTCTTACCCGGCCACATTTGAGCCCGGCGGTACTGACGCTATCTCGCAGTCATTGCTGGGTCTGGTGGGACTGGGGATACCGGGCACCGCAGAGCACATCGCCACCCCGGTGTCCCGATTTCTGGCGCTGCTGGGTGTGCTGCAGCAGCCAGGTAAAACCCATAAGGGGATGCAGGCCCTGGTGAGCCTGCTGGCACCCGACACGACGGTGCAGGTGAGCCCGTATTGCCTGCGACCGGTGGCAGTCAGCCAGCCGCTGGGCTTTTACGGCGATGACGATTTTCTGCTGGATGGCAACACACCGCTGGGTGAAGAGGCGATGGATGCCAACAGCCAGCTGCTGATTGCCCTCTCCACCGATAACGAGCAGGAATCACAGGGCTGGAAACCGGATGGCCTGTTGTATCAGGACTTTCTGGTGATGCTGCGGGTGTATCTCGGCTGGCGCTTTAAAGCAAAAATCACCCTGACCACCCGAACCCGCCTGCTGGCTGCGCCGCCGCTCGGCGAAGGCCCATTCTGGCTGGGGATGAATGGCGTACTGGGCGCGCAAGACGAAGATCTCCCGAAGGATATTCCGCAGACCTTTACCACGGAACTGGGCTATTACGCCGGGCTGGAGCCTGCATCATCACAACAAGGAAACCGACGTGTTACGTACAAGTTTGATTAAATCCGCATGCTGGCTACCTGCGCTACTGGCATTCAGCCTGACGGGGTGTGGGGTGACGCAGGGGATCACCGATGGCACCAAATCGGCATTTAACGCCGTGTTTTACAAAAAGATTAAGGTGCTGCACCTGGATTTCACCGCCCGTGAGGCGCTGAACACTGATTCCCGTGAAAGTAACTCGCTGTCTGAGCCGGTGGTTATTCGTGTCTGGCAGCTGAAAGACCGTAAAACCTTCGACAAAACGGTCTATCTGCAGCTACTCAGGGATGGCGACACGCTCCTGAAACCCGATCTGCTGGCGACCCGGGATGTAGTGGTAAAACCTGGCGGTGATGCGAACCTCGATATGCCAATGGAAGAGGATGCACAGTTTGTCGCCGTGGCAGGGCTGTTCCGCCATCCGGATAGGGTTAACAACACCTGGAAGCTGGTCATAGGGCGTGAAGACCTCGACCCGGATAAGCCGCGCATTCTGGAAGCCGGTAACAACCATCTGACGCTGCAACCGCTCAAGGACGACTGATGCCCCAGGGACATAACACACCTTCGCTGTTTGAAATGCTCACCGGCAACTTCACTGGCGGCCTGGCTCTCGATCAGGTCAGTGAACAAAATCAGGTGATTTTGTCCGTGCTCGATAACATGCAGCGCATCCTCAACTGCCGCGCCGGCACGCTGGCGCATCTGCCGGACTATGGTCTGCCCGATATGACCAAAATCCTGCAGGGCATGCCGGGTACTGCCCATGAGCTGATTGGCACCCTGTCTGCTGTTCTGCTCAGGTATGAGCCGCGCCTGAAAAGCATCAGAGTGGTGCTGCTGGAGCAGGCGCAGCCCGGCGAACTGCGCTACGCGATTGATGCGGAACTGAAGGGATTCGGTCTGGTGCGGTACGGCACTGAGTTTATGCCGGAGGGGCGCGTTCTGTTGCGGCATCTCAGGCAGCAGCAATATCTTGATGGTAAAGCGCAAATCTAAGCGGCATTATTACGAACGAGGCTGAATAATAAAATAACACATGGATTTGAATATGAAAAAATTGATACCGCTGTTGGTTTTTAGCTTATTAGTGACTCTGCAGGCAGAGGCGGCCAGAGGCAGAAAACCCTGTTCTGGTGCAAAGGGTGGTATTGCACACTGTACCTCAGATGGTCGTTTTGTTTGTAACGACGGAAGTCTGAGTCAGTCGAAGAAATTTTGCTCCAGGTATGATTCGTCAGAAAGCACGCAGCAGACAAAATCACCGCTTAACAGCGGCAAAACGCAGACCAAAAAGATCGCCACATCAAAGAAACCGCCACAGTCCGTGACTCAGCCTCAGGATGAGACCGAATTGCAACCACGAAAACCAACCTGCGCTCCGCTTTATATGGCCAGCCAACCCGGCTACACGCATTTACCTATTTGCACCGGTAATCAATATTAATCGGCAATGGGAGAGGTTTCACCCGTTGCACAGATTAAATAATCAGGATTGTTAGAGAAAAGGAAATAAAAACATGGCTCGAAGGAAAAAAGATGACAATGCGGCAGGTGTCATCCTTGTTATTATTGGCGTAATCGCCTGGGCTGTTTATGTCGCAGTTAGAGCGTTAATCAATATCAATGAACGGTTTATTGAATCTGTTTCTAATCCGGCTGGAATCATCGCTCTGTTCTTTGGTTTAGTGGCTGCTGTTACACTGATGCTAAGGATTTTTATTTATCGGGGCTTCCGAAAGAAAAAAGCCGAGCTTGAACAGGCCGTCTCGGACCTTACACAGAAAGAGAAAGCCTTTGAGGAAACTGTCAGTACTGAAGTGGCTCGCGGCCTGTATCAGGAAAAGAAAAAGCTTTCGGGGCAGTGGGATGAGTTTCGCAATGCCAGAAATAAAGCCTCCCGCGCGCTGCAGCGTATTGTGGACTCAGCGTATAAATTCAAAGTCAAAACACTGCTTTCCGGCACCACAGTAAATAACTGGCAAGGCAAGTATGACCAACTCAGGAAGGAAAGAGAGGCCTACACAGCCATCAGTGAGAAAATTAGATTTTTGGAACTTGAAGATAATGCCGACTGGGAGGGCGTAAAACAGCAATTTCTGGATAAAGTCGCTCTGCTGGAAAAAGCACAGGAAGAAAAAGAATATCAGGCAGAGCTTAAACGTCAGATGCGGGAAGAAAAACAGCGCCAGGATGAACTGGACCAGCAGCAGCGCGAAGCGGAAGAAGAGGAGCAGCGCCTTACTGAACAGCAGCGGTTACTGGAGGAAGCCCTGCTCGCCGCTGAGGGAGCCCACAGGGAAGAGCTGGAAAGACAGCGTCTGGAGCTGGAACAGAGAATTCAGGACGTGCATCAACAGTATGAACGCGCTAAATCCATGGCTCAGCTTACAAAGCAGGGACATGTGTATGTGATTTCGAATATCGGTTCTTTCGGTGAAAACGTCTTCAAAATTGGTATGACCCGACGACTTGAGCCCATGGAGCGCGTGAAAGAACTGAGTGGAGCTGCCGTACCCTTTGATTTTGACGTCCACGCCATGATTTCCTGTGATGATGCTCCTGCGCTGGAAAAAACACTGCATGACCATCTGGAAAGTTACCGTATCAACAGGGTTAATCTGCGTAAGGAGTTTTTCCGGATTGAGCTCAGCCGTATTATCGATGAGGTGGAGCGCCATCATGGCCAGGTTGAATATATTGCTGACCCGGTGGCTTTACAGTACCTGCAGAGCCAGGAATACGCAGAAAGTGAAGCCGCATAAACAATAATTGCTTCAAAGCATTAAATACGTGAGGTGAATATCTGGTCATGAATGACATTACCCAACGTGAAATAAAAACTGGCAGTGATCCAAAATCGTTACCGAATTATGCCGTCCTGCGCGATGAACTGGGTAAGCTGACGCATCCAGCACGTCCGGATGTGAACTGGAACCAGGTTGAAGCGTTATCGCTTTCTCTTTTCGAAATTAATGGTGTTGAGCTGCAGACAGGCGCCTGGTATACCCTGGCGCGCTGCCATAGGGCACGCATTATTGGCTTGAATGAAGGGCTAACGATCATCAATGCGCTGATGAGCCATCAGTGGAAGCTGCTCTGGCCACAGCCGGTACATGCCCGCGTTGAAATTCTGTGCGGGTTGTTTCAGCGTTTGCAGAAAATTTTCCGCACCTTTTCGCTTAATCATGATGATTTACCGTCTCTTTTGCAGACCGAAAAGCTGTTGTATGGGCTCAGGGATATTCTTGCATGTCATAAGCTGAAACATGCCTGCCAGATGGAGCCGCTAATGCAGCAGGTTCGCAGTGCACTTACCCGGCTGGAAAAAGCACCGCCACAAAACAGTGTGTCAACCGATGTTGCGCTTCCTTGTCAGGCTTATACTTCAACGCCAATTGAGGGTGCTATTCCGCTTGTCAGCCGCCTTGTTTACGTTATTCGCCCTGAGCCCGAGGTAAATGTTGACGTTGTTCATAAAAAAATACCTCTACCGAAGCGTTGGCCTGTATTTATCGCTGGGGTTTGCTCGGCGCTGATAGTGGGGGCCGTTGCGCTCTGGGGCTGGCATTATGCACATCGCATTGATGAGGCTTCTCAGGCATTAACGGGTTCGGTTACTGCTTTACCCCAGTTGCTCAACGCTGAGCAAATCCGTACTCTACGTCTGGCTGCAAGGCTAAAACCTGATGCTGCCGACTGGCTAAAGCAGGCGAATTCCCGGCTCAATACGCTGGCTGCATTGCCTGCGGATTGGGCATTCCAGTATGGCAACTCATTGCTGAATCAGGCACAGACACTTTGGCCTGACAGATCGGATGTTGCTGAGATACGTAAGCAATGGCAGCAGCGCCTCACGGCTAATGTGCTGCCCAGTAACTCACTGACAGGCTGGCATGAAGGGATGCAGCAGCTTCAGAGTCTTGCTGATAAACTTGATTCGCTTGACGGTCAGAGAGGAAAATACATTACCGTCAGTGAGCTAAAATCGCAGGTCTATGGCGTGATGACAAGCCTCCGGCAGACCGCTCCGGTTGAAGAGCAGTTTCGGCAGTTGATATTGCTACCCGAGAGTTCACCACAACGGCAGCAGCAGATCCGGCAGGTCGAGCAGCATCTTCGTGCTCAAATCTACATGCTTAATCAGGAGAAGTACCGTAACCAGGTCAGGGGGATTTGGCATGGCGGATCAAACGAAGCGCCAGTGTATTACTGAACAGTGTGGGTGATCAGTCAGGCTTCTCAACTGGGATTAACCCAGCCGCGGATCAGGCTGCCAGATGACGATTGCGTATTATAAGAAAGATATTCTGAAAGTTGTGTTAAAGGTGTGCGGGAGAGAGGCTTTGCTACCGGACTTTCCCTGCCATAAAAAATCGGTCAAAATTTCCAGGATTAGGTTAGGCCAAAAGTAAAAATGATTAATCGCTTTTGGTATCGTTTTTAAATTTGCCCTTAACGATTTTATCCCAGGTCAAATAAGATTCATTGGATGGTAACATGGTCACAATTTTTGTTGATGGGGAGAATAAGACTCGCAACATCATCGACTGGAGTTTATGGACTGGAAAAGATGACGGAAGGGTTATGTTAACCTGCCACTTTCGAAGTGGTAAAAAATATACACGTCCACTTTCTGTCTGCCAGATAACGCCAACCTTAGTCCTGGATAATGTTTTTCTCGAGCGTAGTGGACGTTCTGTAACATCCCAGGCTGAGCGGATTGTCATTTATGGCAATAAATATGCGGCAGTTTACTATCCTGGAAAAAATAAACCCTACATTATGAAAATGGACGGGCTTGATTTTCAGGCCTGTTCTGTATTTACTGAAGAGGCTGCTTTTAGCTATTTCTGTCGCGTGGCTCAGGAACGTATTGCTCATGCCAGTGAAAGCGATAAAAATATTGCTGAGAATATTCTCAGGCAGATAAAAAGGATTCTTCCTCATTCGGATACTGCTTTGCATTCATACTGTACAGGACAGAGTAAAAAACGCGACTTGCCGGGGAGTTTGATTTTCCCCTTTGGTCTTAATGAAAGTCAGTTACAGGCAGTTGAACGAGCATTTTCCTCACAGATTTCGATTATCGAGGGGCCACCTGGAACGGGCAAAACGCAGACTATACTCAATATTGTTGCCAATATTTTGATTCAAAATAAAACCGTGGCAATTTTGTCTAATAACAACACTGCAGTCAGCAATGTATATGAGAAGATGGACAGGAAAGGGCTGGGATATCTGATTGCCCGGCTGGGAAGCACGGATAACAGACAACATTTTTTTGCCAATCCAGCTTCTCGGTCTGTGGAAATACTTCCAGCTTCACCTTCTTTATCTACAATTGATGAGCGGCTTCAGAAAGTCAAAAAAAATCTGAATGTTATTAATCAGGTAGCTTTGCTGAAAGCAGAAATTGATGAACTGAGTATTGAATATAATTATCTGCAAAAATGGCGGGCCCGGTCCCCTCAAATGGAAGTCAGCAGTTATCATTTCTCCTCTCGTAAAACAGCCGACTTGATGGCTTATCTCCATTATCTCTCCGATCGACGGATTGGGCTTAAAAACAGAATTGATTTGCTGTTGAACTTTAGAATTCTAAGGGTGAAACCGCTGAAAAACAATGAGGAGAGGTTGGCGATTTTTACTTCCCTTCAATTGTCTTATTATGAAGAAGCCATAAGAGAAAAACAAAAAACTCTGTCCGAATATAAGAAAATATTAGATGAGGTTGATTTTGATATTTTGCTGGAGCAGCTAACATCTTTATCAATGGTTTATTTGAAAAAATATTTGCAGGAAAATATTTCCACAACAACATCATTTTCAGCTGAAACGTATCGGGATGATTTTGATCATTTCATTAAACGATTTCCTGTGATCGGTAGTAGCACGCATTCCATTATTAACTCCATCGGTAAAGGGGCGCTTCTTGATTATGTCATTATTGATGAAGCTTCGCAGCAGGACATAGTTCCCGGTATCCTGGGGTTAGGATGTGCCCGTAATGTGATCATTGTAGGAGATCGCAAACAACTCCCCCATGTTCCGGTAGTTCATCCAATTGCAGCACCGGCCGATCACTATAACTGCGTGAAATATAGCCTGCTCGATTCTATTTGCATGCTATTCAGGGAAACAGCCCCGGTAACTCTTCTGAAAGAGCATTATCGCTGCCATCCTAAAATTATTCAGTTTTGTAATAAACAGTTTTATGATAATTCACTGATCCCGCTAACAACTGACTCAGGTGAAGCTTCCTTATCTTTGGTTATAACGGCAAAAGGAAACCATACCCGTAACTTTTCAAATCTCAGGGAGCTTGAATCCATAGAAGGGCATTACTGGGATGAGCGCAGCAGCAGAGGATACATCGCACCCTATAACGCACAGGTTAACTTGTCTGAAACGGTGTTGCCTGTAGACTTCGTGAAATCGACGGTACATAAATTTCAGGGGCGGGAGTGTGATGAAATCGTATTTTCCACCGTACTGGATAAAAAACGCAGTAGCCAGCTGAGTCGGAACATTACGTTCGTTGATGATCCTAATCTGGTGAACGTTGCTGTTTCCAGGGCTCGAAACAAATTTACGCTGGTCACGGGTAATGATGTTTTTGAAAAACACGGCAGGCATATTGCCGCACTGATTCGTTACATCAAATACTATGCGGATGACAAAGAGATCTTAGATAGCCCGGTGATATCCGCGTTCGATTTGTTATACAGAGAGTTTGACGAGTCACTGGAGCGGCTGAATAGCCGGTTAAATCCTGGTGATTCGCGTTTTAAGTCTGAACAAATTGCTGCCACTCTGTTGCGGGATATCCTGTCACAGAATAAATATCAGAGCATGATGTTCCATTCGCAGATAGCGCTGAATCAACTGGTGTTAATTGAAAAAGGAGACTTTTCCCAGAGGGAATTATCTTTTATGCGTAACCGGGCCACCTGTGATTTTGTCATTTACTTTAAGGTTGGGAAGACCCCATTAGGGGTTATTGAAGTGGATGGTGGTTATCACCTGGAAAGTGCCCAGATTGAACGTGATGAACTTAAGAATAGTATATTGAAGAAATGTAATTTGCCGCTACTCAGACTACGTACAATAGATAGCAATATAGAAGGCAAACTGGATGTGTTTCTGTCAAATTTGTCGGCATCAGAGGCGAGTTTATGAGTTTTTATTGATAATAAATTATGGTTGAGATTTCAGTGAAAGTACTGTGATCTCAAAGTAATACGAGCTTTCCTCAATTTATGAAAATGAAAAGTGCTATTTTAGCTCAGTCCTTAGTGGGGAGCTTTCATATTGCGGTATTAAACGATATGACTTTTCCTTTCGTTTGGCTGTGCCAATCTACTTTACAGCAAACATGCGGGCATAATTCCTTAGGTGATTTTCATTGCGCCCACAATATGCCCGCAAAATATCGGCGTTGTCGATTCGCCCCGGTTCGTGTCGGTTCGCAATGAGATGTGGTTAGGGCTGATTCTGTAAGGGATTTGTTCGTGTCGGTGCGGGCGGGTTCTTGATGATGTGGTGTCCCCTGCAGGAATCGAACCTGCAACTAGCCCTTAGGAGGGGCTCGTTATATCCATTTAACTAAGGAGACGTGCGGCGCGCAGTATAGCGCACCGTGCAGGGGATTTTAACCGTAGGCCGCCTGTTTGCTCAAAGTGTCAGCAATCAGGCGGTGGCGATCACGCTTTTTCCTGATTTTTCTGCTTTTCCTGCTTCTCTTTACGCTTCTGTTCGGCTCGCGCTTTGGCTTTGGCCGCTTCGCTCATGTCGTTACGGATCTGCGCGTGACTGATCAGGGCAAAAATCAGCGTACCGCCGGTGATGTTGCCCAGCAGGGTGGGCAGTGCAAACGGCCACAAAAACGCCTGCCACGGCAGCGTGCCGGCAAACACCAGATACAGCACTTCAACCGATCCGACCACAATGTGGGCCAGATCGCCCAGCGCCACCAGCCAGGTCATCATCACAATCACCACAATTTTGGCGCCGCCAGCATAAGGAAACATCCACACCATGGTGGCGATGATCCAGCCTGAAATCACTGCGTTGGCAAACATTTCGCCCGGCGTGTGCTCCATCACTTTTTCGCTGATGGCAGTGAAGGCCTGGCGCGTGGCGTCATCGAAAATCGGCATATGATTAAACGCCAGCGCGCCCAGCGCGGTACCAATCAAATTGCCGATCAGCACCACGCTCCACAGCCGCAGTAGCAGCATAAAATTGCCGCCGGTGGGTTTATGCATCACCGGCAGCACGGCGGTGACGGTATTCTCAGTAAAAAGCTGCTGGCGCGCCATAATCACGATGACAAAACCAAAGGTGTAGCCGAGATTCTCCAGCAGATAAGCGCCGGGCACGCCAGCGAGGTGTACCTGAAAAATGCCTTTCGCCATCAGCGAGGCGCCCATAGATAAGCCGGCGGCAATCGCTGACCACAGCAGCGCCATGCCGTCGCGTTCCAGCTCCTTTTCCCCGTCCTGTCGAATCTCTTCATGGATCGCCGCAGCCCGCGAGGGCAGGGCGTCTTCGTCCACTTCAATATCCGTGCCTTGTTCTTTTTCTTCACTGTCCACGTCATTGTCATGCGTGTTATTTGATGGCGATGGCTTCATTTTTTCTCCCGGTGATAATGCCAGTGCGTAATAAGCGTAGACGCTTTTAGCAAGGGCGAAATGTTACAAAGATTCAAATTAAGAGTAACAAGAGATTAGCAAAGGTGGTTTTTTGAGCGCTTTCTTGATCTGATGCGCATGAATACCCCATTTGGGGGAAGGGGGAGCTTGCGCGCAGACTTCGGCCCCTGGTTTGAGTGTGGTATTATTCCCGCCTCATTTATTGCTATGAATCTCCCTTCTATGCTCGAAGTGATTAATCTCGCCTGCGTTCGCGATGAGCGAACCCTGTTCCACGGACTGAGTTTTCAGGTGCAGGCGGGCGATGTGGTGCAAATCGAAGGGCCTAACGGCGCAGGCAAAACTTCACTGTTGCGACTGCTGGCCGGGTTAAGCCGGCCAGAGCAGGGCGAAGTACGCTGGCAACAGCAGTCTATTCGCCGGCAGCGCGAAATATGGCAGCAAAACCTGTTGTATCTCGGCCATCATCCGGGCGTGAAATCGGTGCTGTCGCCGCGTGAGAATCTGCATTTCTGGCACGGCGATCGCAGCCAAGACACGCTGTATGACGCGCTGGAACAGGTCAATCTGCTGGGCTATGAAGAGGTGCCGGTGGCTCAGCTTTCTGCCGGGCAGCAGCGGCGCGTGGCGCTGGCGCGACTGTGGCTCAGCCCGGCTCCGGTGTGGATTCTGGATGAGCCGCTGACCGCCATCGACAAACACGGCGTGGAAAAATTAATGGCGCGCTTCGCCGATCATGCCGATAACGGTGGCGTGGTGATTCTGACGACCCATCAGGACCTGCCGGACAGCCATGCGCGCGTGCGCAAAATTCGTCTTATATCGGAGTGGGCGTGATGCTTGGCCGGGTTATTCAGCGTGAGTTAAAGATTGCCTTTCGCAGCGGCGCGGAAGTGGTTAATCCGCTGTGGTTTTTTCTGATTGTGATTACGCTGTTCCCGTTAGGCATTGGCCCTGAGCCGCAGCAGCTGGCGCGCATCGCGCCTGGCGTCGCCTGGGTAGCCGCGCTGCTGGCATCGCTGCTGGCGCTGGAGCGGCTGTTTCGCGACGACTTTCTTGATGGATCGCTGGAGCAGTTGCTGTTGCTGCCGACGCCGCTGCCGATCACCGTGCTGGGCAAAGTGATTGCGCACTGGCTGATTACCGGGCTGCCGCTGATTTTACTCTCGCCGCTGGCGGCGCTGCTGCTGTCGCTGGATTTTGCTGGCTGGCGGGCAATGGCGCTGACGCTGCTGATCGGCACGCCAACCCTGAGTTTTCTCGGTGCGATTGGCACCGGCCTGACCGTCGGGCTGCGGCGCGGCGGCGTATTGCTGAGTTTACTGGTGTTGCCGCTGTCGATACCGGTACTGATTTTTGCCAGCGCGGCGATTGATGCGGCCGGTCAGGGGTTACCGATCGGCGGTTATCTGGCGATTCTCGGCGCCATGCTGGCGGTCAGCGCCACGCTGTCGCCGTTTGCGACCGCCGCCGCGCTGCGCATCAGTCTGCATTAAGGCGGGCCTCCGGCAGAGAGGCCGCCATCCGAATTCTTGTTTAGTGTGAGCAATGTCAATGTGGAAATGGTTACACCAGTGGGCAAAGCCTGAGCGGCTTTACCAGCTATGCGGTCGCTTGATTCCCTGGTTCGCAATCCTGGGCGTCGGCGCGCTGCTGCTCGGCTGGATTTGGGGATTCGGCTTTGCGCCGGCGGATTATCAGCAGGGCAACAGCTTCCGCATCATGTACATTCACGTGCCAGCGGCGATGTGGTCGATGGGCGTCTATGCCTCGATGGCCATCGCCGCCTTTATCGGTCTGGTGTGGCAGATGAAAATGGCCGATCTGGCGGCTGCCGCGATGGCGCCGATTGGTGCGGTGTTTACCTTTATCGCACTGGTGACCGGCTCGGCGTGGGGCAAGCCGATGTGGGGCACCTGGTGGATTTGGGACGCGCGTCTGACTTCTGAACTGGTGCTGCTGTTCCTCTATATGGGCGTGATTGCGCTCTATCACTCTTTCGACGATCGCCGCACCGCCGGACGCGCGGCCGGCATCCTGATTCTGGTCGGCGTGGTTAACCTGCCGATTATTCACTTCTCCGTGCAGTGGTGGAACACGCTGCATCAGGGCTCGTCGGGCATTCTGCAACAGGCGATCGATCCCAGCATGCGCACGCCGCTGCGCTGGTCGATTCTCGGCTATCTGCTGGTGTTTGGTGCGCTCACCCTGATGCGTCTGCGCAACCTGATTCTGTTTACCGAGCGTCACCGCCCGTGGGCGATTGACGTGGCGCAGGGAGGACGCAAAGCATGACGCCTGCCTTCTCATCGTGGAGCGAGTTTTTCGCCATGGGCGGCTATGCCTTTTACGTCTGGCTGGCCGTGTGTTTTACGCTGATTCCGCTGATCGGTCTGGTGCTGCACACCGTGTTGTTCCGTCGCCGCCTGCTGGCAGAAATTCGCCAGCGTCAGTCCCGCGAGCGCCGCATCCGCGCGGCAAAAGCTAAACAAGCTGCCAGTGAAGCAGCAGGAGAGTCCGTGTGAATATCCGTCGTCGTAACCGCCTGTATGTGGTGGTGGCGGTGCTGGTGGGCTTAGGCCTCGCCACGTCGCTGGTGATGTACGCGCTGCGTTCCAACATCGACCTGTTCTACACCCCGAGTGAAATTCTTTACGGCAAAGGTGAGGATCACCAGAAGCCGGAGGCCGGACAGCGCCTGCGCGTCGGCGGCATGGTGATGCCCGGTAGCGTCAAACGCGATCCGAAAACGCTGGCGGTGTCGTTCAAACTGTATGATGCCAACGGCGTGGTCAGCGTCAGCTACGAAGGCATTCTGCCGGATCTGTTCCGCGAAGGGCAGGGCGTGGTGGCGCAGGGCGTGCTGGAGGACGGGAATCTGGTCAACGCCAAAGAGGTGCTGGCGAAGCACGATGAGAAGTACACGCCGCCGGAAATTCAGGACGCAATGAAGAAGAATCATAACGGACCGGCAGCGGCCTATCAGCAGGCGGGTACGCAATCATGATGCCGGAAATTGGCAGCTTTCTGCTGTGTCTGGCGCTGGGCTTAGCGCTGTTATTGAGTATTTATCCGCTGTGGGGCGCGGCGCGTCAGGATGGCCGGCTGATGGCGCTGGCGCGTCCGCTCACCTGGGGCATGTTCCTGTGCATCGCTGCCGCGTTCCTCGTGCTGGTACACGCGTTTGTGGTCAACGATTTTACCGTCGGCTACGTTGCCACCAACTCCAATTCGCTGCTGCCGGTGTATTACCGCATCGCCGCCACCTGGGGCGCGCATGAAGGATCGCTGTTGCTGTGGGTGCTGCTGCTCAGCACCTGGACATTAGCAGTGGCGATTTTCAGCCGTGGCATGCCGCAGGATGCGCTGGCGCGTGTGCTGGCGGTGATGGGGATGATCAACCTCGGCTTCCTGTTGTTCATCATCCTCACCTCGAATCCGTTTACCCGCACGCTGCCGAACTTCGCGATTGATGGGCGCGACCTCAACCCGATGCTGCAGGATATCGGGCTGATCTTCCATCCGCCGCTGCTCTATATGGGCTATGTTGGCTTCTCGGTGGCGTTTGCCTTTGCCATTGCGTCGCTGATGGCAGGCCGGCTGGATACCGCCTGGGCGCGCTGGTCACGTCCGTGGACCACTGCGGCATGGGTATTTCTTACTATTGGTATCGTGCTCGGTTCCGCGTGGGCGTATTACGAACTCGGCTGGGGCGGCTGGTGGTTCTGGGATCCGGTCGAAAACGCGTCCTTTATGCCGTGGCTGGCCGGTACTGCGCTGATGCACTCGCTGGCGGTGACAGAAAAACGCGGCAGCTTTAAGTCGTGGACGGTGCTACTGGCGATTACCGCGTTCTCATTAAGCCTGCTGGGCACCTTCCTGGTGCGTTCGGGTGTGCTGGTGTCGGTGCACTCGTTCGCCTCGGATCCGGCGCGCGGTATGTTTATCCTCGCCTTCCTGGTGATTGTCATCGGCAGTTCGCTGCTGCTGTACGCCCTGAAAGGGGGCCAGGTGCGCAGTCGCGTGCAGAGCGAAGCCTGGTCGCGCGAATCCTTCCTGCTCGGCAACAACGTGCTGCTGATTGCCGCAATGCTGGTGGTGCTGCTCGGTACGCTGCTGCCGCTGGTGCATAAACAGCTCGGGCTGGGCAGCATTTCGGTTGGCGAGCCGTTCTTCAATACCATGTTCACCTGGCTGATGGCACCGTTCGCGCTAATGCTCGGCATCGGGCCGCTGGTGCGCTGGCGCCATGATGAGCCGCAAAAGCTGTGGAAGCGGCTCGGCGTGGGTCTGCTGGTGACGCTGATCCTGTCGATCGTGCTGCCGTGGCTGTTGCAGGATCGCATTGAAGCGATGACGGTGATTGGCCTGCTGATGGCCATCTGGGTGATCCTGCTGACGCTGATGGAGCTGCACGAACGCGCTACCCATCGGCATCGTTTTCTGGCGGGATTACGCCATCTGTCGCGCAGCCACTGGGGCATGGTGCTGGGCCATCTTGGCGTGGCGGTGACGGTGGTGGGCATTGCCTTCAGCACCCAATACAGCGTGGAGCGTGACGTGCGCATGAAGGCCGGCGACAGCGTGGATATTCACAACTATCACTTTATTTTCCGCGACGTGCACAATCTGCAGGGCCCCAACTATAGCGGCGGCGTGGCGATTATCGATGTCGCACGCAACGGTAAGCCAGAAGCGGTGCTGCATGCAGAGAAGCGCTTCTATACCGCAGCGCGCACTATGATGACGGAAGCGGCGATCAGCGGCGGCTTCACGCGCGATCTCTACGCGGCGCTGGGCGAAGAGCTCGATGACGGTTCCTGGGCGGTGCGTATTTATTACAAACCCTTTGTGCGCTGGATCTGGTTCGGCGGCGTGTTTATGGCGGTGGGCGGCCTGCTGTGCCTGCTCGATCCGCGCTACCGCTCGCGCAAAAAAGCGCAGCGCGAGGAACTGGCATGAATAAAAAGATCCTGTTTATTCCTTTAGTCTTGTTTCTGCTGCTGGCGGCGGCGCTGCTGTGGCAGCTGACGCGCAACGCCAGCGGTGACGATCCTACGCGCCTCGAATCGGCGCTGATCGGTAAACCGGTGCCGGTGTTTAAACTCGAAGCGCTGGATCAGCCGGGCAAAATCTATAACCAGCAGGTGCTGACCGATGGCAAACCGCTGCTGCTGAATGTCTGGGCCACCTGGTGCCCGACCTGCCGCGCCGAACATCAATATCTCAACACGCTGGCGGAGCAGGGCATCCGCGTGGTTGGCCTCAACTACAAAGACGATCGCAGCAAAGCCGTCACCTGGCTTAACACGCTCGGCAATCCGTATGCGCTGAGCCTGTACGACGGCGACGGCATGCTCGGTCTGGATCTCGGCGTCTACGGCGCGCCGGAGACCTTCCTGATTGATGGCCACGGCATTATCCGTTACCGCCACGCCGGGGACATGAACGATCGGGTGTGGAATGAAGAGGTGAAGCCGCTGTGGCAGAAATACAGCAAGGAGGCCGGCGTATGAAGCAACTGCTTATGTTGCTCGCGGGTCTGCTGCTGAGCACCAGCCTGTGGGCCGCGATCGATACTTATCAGTTCGATTCGGTCCAGCAGGAGGAGCAGTATCGCGAGCTCACCGCATCGCTGCGCTGCCCGAAGTGCCAGAACAACAGTATTGCCGACTCCAACGCGATGATTGCCGCCGACATGCGGCTGAAAGTGTATGAGCTGATGAAGCAGGGCCAGAGCCGCCAGCAGATCATTGATTACATGGTGGCGCGTTATGGCAACTTCGTCACTTATGAACCGCCGGTGACGCCGTCGACGCTGATTCTGTGGGTCGGACCGGCACTGTTTGTGGTGCTCGGTGGGCTGATTATTATTCTGCGCAGCCGACGCGACAACGCGCGCAGTGAGCTGGATGACGATGAACAACAGCGCCTTGCGGCGATTCTGAAGCGTGACGGGAAGCCGTAATGACTGGATTCTGGATTACCCTGATTATTTTACTGGCGGCGGCGACGGCGCTGTTTGTCGGTGCCGGCTGGCGGCAGCGTCAGGCCAGCAGCGGCGATCGCGATCGTCTCAATACCGATTTTTATCAGCAGCGCCTGCGCGAGCTGGAGCATGATGAAGCCGAGGGCGTGGTCAGTGAACGTCCGGAGATGGTGCGCGAACTGCAGCAAACGCTGTTGACCGACGTGCCCGGCGACGCGGCGGCCAGCGCGCATCACAGCAGCCGCTGGGTGCTGCTGCCGGGCGTGATCGTCCTGGTGCTGGTGTCGGTGGGCGTTTATCTGAAAACCGGTGGCCTCGCCCAGCTGGCGGGCTGGCAGAGCGTACAGCAGGAGTACCCGGCGCTGCGCGCGCGGGTGATGGATCCCAACGCGCAGCCGCTGACCATGGAAGAGCTGGCGCGTCTGCAGCTCGGCCTGCGCACCTCGCTGCAAAACGATCCGCAAAACCTCAATGACTGGGCGATGCTGGGCCGCCTCGGCATGGTGCTGAACAACGCCACCGATGCCAGCCAGGCCTTTGAGCACGCTTTGCAGCTGGCGCCGGACAACCTTGAACTGCAACAGGATTATGCCGAAGTGCTGACGCGCTCCAGCGATCCGCAGGATAACCGCCAGGCCAATATGCTGCTGAAAGACCTGCTGAAGCGCGACCACAGCAACGTGCGCACCCTCAGTCTGCTGGCGTTCAATGCCTTTGAACAGCAGCAGTATGGCGAAGCGATTGGCGCATGGCAGGTGATGCTGAAGCTGCTGCCGGCCGGCGATCGACGCATTACTATGATCGAGCGCAGCATTGAACAAGCGAAAACCGACGCGGGACAGCAAAATAGCCAGCTGGCATTGACGGTGAGCTTAACGCCAGAGGCAGAAAAAATGTTACCGCCGGGCGGAGTGTTGTATATTTCTGTGTCTGACGGTGTTTCACCGGTGCCTGTGGCTGTAAAGCGTTTACCGCTCAGCCACTTCCCGCTATCGCTTACGCTGGATGACAGCAACGCCATGATGCCGGATCGCCTGCTTTCGGCGCAGCATCAGGTGCAGGTCAGGGTGCGCATTTCGCGCGATGGTAGTGCTAATCCGCAGTCCGGCGACTGGTTTGGTTTAAGCGCGGTCACCCCCTGGGATGGTCACCAGCCGATGGCTGTTGAGGTCAATCAGCAGCAGCCCTGAAGCGATACACCTTTTATCTGCACAGGGAGAGAAGAATGAATAATCGCCTGACCGGCCTGGCGCTGGCCAGTTTACTGCTGGTGGGATGTGCCAGTTCCAAACCGGCCGACGAGACGACGCCTGCGCAGCGCAGCGATCCGCTCGAAGGGTTCAACCGCACGATGTTTAACTTCAACTACAACGTGCTGGATCCCTATGTGGTGCGTCCGGTGGCGGTTGCCTGGCGTGATTACGTGCCGGTGCCGGCCCGTACCGGGCTGAGCAACTTCCTCGGGAACCTTGATGAACCGGCCAGCATGGTGAACTCGATTCTGGTCGGCGAGCCGCGTCAGGCGGGCATTCACTTTACCCGTTTCTTCCTGAATACCGTGCTCGGCCTCGGCGGTTTCATCGACGTCGCCGGCAAAGCCAATCCCCAGCTGGCGCGTGAAGTGCCGCACCACTTTGGCAGCACGCTGGGCCGTTATGGCGTTGGCTACGGTCCGTACGTGGTGCTGCCAGGTTACGGCAGCTTTACCGTGCGTCAGGATGGCGGCGACTACGTCGATACGCTTTATCCGGTGCTGAGCTGGCTCACCTGGCCGATGTCGATCGGTAAATGGACGCTGGAAGGGGTGGAAACGCGCGCGCAGCTGCTTGATTCCGACGGCCTGCTCAGACAGCAGCAGGATCCGTACGCCTTTATCCGCAACGCCTATTTCCAGCGTAACGATTTCCTCGCCAGCGGCGGCAAGCTGAAGCCGGAGGAGAACCCGAACGCCAGCGCGATTCAGGATGATTTAAAAGATATCGACTCCCAGTAAACAACAACGGCGACCATCAGGTCGCCGTTTTGTTTTCAGCTGGCGACCCGCATGGGCCGCTGCACTGATTATCAGAACTTGTAGTTAAAGTTAGCGCCGTACAGCCAGGCCTTACCTTCGGAATTAAAGGTATAAGGACCTTCTTTCACCGTCACGTGCTGACCGTGCATATAGGAAACCCCGACATCAACCGACGCGTCCGGCGTGAAGGCGTAAGACGCACCGGCGCTCAGCCACAGGCGATCCTGATCCGGAATCGAGATAGAGCGTTTATCCGCCGGCACCGGGCTGTCATCAAACGCGATACCGGTACGGAACGTCCAGTTATCGTCGTAGTTGTAAGTGGTACCTAACGCGATGCGATATGCATCACGGTAGCCTTCATCTTTATAGAACAGCGTCTGGCCGTTGCTGCCGGTGGCTTTCAGCTCCTGGAACTGGCTCCAGCTGGTATAGGCGAGGCTGTAGTGCACCGCCCACTGTGGCGCCACTTTATGCCAGCCGGATACTTCCCACATTTCCGGCAGGTTCAGCGTCAGCGAACCCGGAATGGTGGCGCCGCTGGTGCCATACGGCAGACCCAGCGCAATCGCCTGCGGCGTGCCGTTGAAGGCGCGCGGGATATTGCTCTTATAGTCGCCGTCGAAGTCGATCTTCACTTTGGAACGGTAGGTGAAGCCGAAGCGGTTGTTTTTATCCACTTCATACAGGATACCGGCGTTCCAGCCGTAGCCCCATTCGTCACCTTTCAGGTGCGCGACCTGGGTATCGGCCGGCAGACCGGCGCGGGCACCGGCTTCACCGGCGTAGCGCTCAATTTTCGCTTTGGCGTACACCGCGTCAAAGCCAACGCCGAAGCTGAAGTTATCATTTAACCGATAAGCGGTGCTGAGGTTGAAGTTGCCGGTCATCAGATCGGTTTTGCCACCGAAGCCGCCTGCGGTGTAGCCGTTATTAAATTCGGTGGCCAGACCGTAGTTCGAGGTGGCCGAGGCGCCAATCCACCACTGATCGTTAATCGGATGCACATAATGGATGTTCGGGATCCACTGGTTTGGCGCAATATTGCTGGCGTTGAGGCTGTTGCCGGTCGGGCTGTTACCGCTGATATCTACTTCCGGGTCGATATAGACGGCACCGATGGAGAAAGAAGGGCGGTCCATCAGGGCCATGGTGGCTGGGTTACGGCTGGCAGAGGCGGCGGTATCACCCATGGCGCCTTCACCGGAATAGGCGCGGCCCAGGCCGATTGCTGAGAATTCGTTAAGTTGAAAGCCTGCGGCGTAGACGTGAGAAGAGACGAGCGCCACTGCAGCTGCCACAGCTGACTTTGCAAACAGGTTCTTATGGTTCATGACCACAACCTCATCTAAATTATTATTAAACGTAGTTACGTCGCGTAACAAAGGACGGCGGATTGTAGGGACTGACGATACAGACACATATCAGACCAGTGCGACGAGTATAGGTCCGACCTGTGTATTTGTTGCAATATTGTTTTTAAAATATTTCTGCTTTGATCGATAAAATCAGATCTGCTTAACAAAATCCTTGCGGTTCTGCTCCAGCATAGCGAGTCAAATTTGTTTTGGATCAAATTTTAGTGTGATATTCGTCACTTAGCGGGCGGAAGATAGCCGCGACGTGGCATCCGGCGTACACTTTGCAGCAGAAAATGATCCGATAGTGTTGATTTATCGTCAGGAGAAAAACATGACTGATGCCATTAGAAACTGTAGTGCGAACGAAACGGCAGCCTGCTGCTGCGTTGACGTGGGCACCGTGATGGACAATACCGATTGCAGCGCCAGCTGGTCTGGCGTGTTCGCTGACCGTCAGGCGGCTGAAGCAATGCTGGCCGAGCTGAGCGCCAAAGCGCGCCAGGTCGAGTCCGATCCGTGCGAGATTCACTCGCGCTTTACCGACGAAGCAGACGGCGTGCGCCTGGACGTCGATTTCACCTTTGCCTGCCAGGCCGAAACCCTGATTTTCCAGCTCGGCTTACGCTAATCCCGCCGCTGCCGACCCGCTTTTTCGGCAGCGTTGCCTCTTTTTCGTGTTACTCCTCGCACTTTTTTTCTTCTGTTATTGGCGACTTAGCAACACCTGGTTAACACTGATGATCAGGTCAGACCTGTTGGGCAATGATGCTCAGGTCGTAAATTACAGGTGAGTGCAATGAGCAAAGCGCAGCCGCTGCTGACGCGTCAGGGCGAACGTATCGCCATTACCCACGGATTACGCACCCCGTTTGCCCGCCAGGCAAGCGACTTTCATGGCATTCCGGCGCTGGAGCTGGGGCGCATGGTGGTCAGCGAATTAATGGCGCGCAGCGAATTGCCGGTGGAGGTGATCGATCAGCTGGTGTTCGGCCAGGTGGTGCAGATGCCGGAAGCCCCCAATATCGCGCGTGAAATCGTGCTGAGCAGCGGACTGAGCGTGCACACCGATGCCTACAGCGTGAGCCGCGCCTGCGCCACCAGCTTTCAGGCGGTGGCCAACGTGGCGGAAAGCCTGATGGCCGGGACCATTGATGCAGGTATTGCCGGTGGCGCTGACTCCTCCTCGGTGCTGCCGATTGGCGTCAGCAAAACGCTGGCGCGCGCGCTGGTTGATCTCAACAAAGCCCGCACCCTGAGCAAAAAATTACACATCTTACGCCGCCTGCGCCCACGCGATCTGTTGCCGGTGCCGCCGGCAGTGGCGGAATACTCCACCGGTTTACGCATGGGCGACACCGCCGAGCAGATGGCCAAAACGCACGGTATTACGCGTGAGCAGCAGGACGCGCTGGCGCTGCGCTCGCACCAGCGTGCGGCACAGGCCTGGCAATCCGGCGTGCTGGCGCAGGAAGTGATGCCGGCGTTTGTGCCGCCGTGGAAAGCACCGATTGAGCAGGACAACAACATTCGCTTTAACGCCAGTGCGGCGGATTATGCAAAGCTGCGTCCGGCGTTTGACCGTCGCCACGGCTCGGTCACCGCGGCCAACAGCACGCCGCTGACCGATGGCGCGGCGGCGCTGATTCTGATGCGCGAAGGGCGCGCGCGTGAGCTGGGCATTACACCGCTCGGTTACCTGCGCAGCTATGCGTTTGCCGCGATTGATGTCTGGCAGGACATGTTGCTCGGACCGGCTTACGCATCACCGCTGGCGCTGGATCGCGCCGGCATTACCCTCGGCGATTTGACGCTGATCGACATGCATGAAGCCTTTGCCGCGCAGACGCTGGCCAACCTCAGGCTGTTTAACGATGAACGCTTTGCGCGCGAGGTGCTGAAGCGCGATCGCGCGCTGGGCGAAGTCGACGAGACGCGTTTCAACGTGCTGGGCGGTTCCATCGCCTACGGTCATCCGTTCGCCGCCACCGGCGCGCGCATGATCACGCAAACGCTGCATGAGCTGCGGCGGCGCGGCGGTGGCTTAGGGCTGGTGACCGCCTGTGCCGCTGGCGGATTAGGCAGCGCGATGGTTCTGGAGGCCGAATAATGAGCGAATCTGCATTCCATTTACAGATGCGTCCGGATCACGTTGCGGTGATCACCATTGATGTGCCGGGCGAAAAGATGAACACCCTGAAAGCGGAGTTTGTGCCGCAAATCCGCGCGGTGCTGGCGGAGGCGCGCAGCGATGCGCAGCTGGCGGGCATCGTGCTGATTTCGGGCAAACACGACAACTTTGTCGCCGGTGCGGACATCAGCATGATCGCCAGTTGTCAAACGGCGCAGCAGGCTGAAGCGCTGGCGCGGCAGGGACAGGAAGTGATGGCGGAGATCGCCGCGCTGCCGTTCCCGGTGGTCGCCGCCATTCATGGAGCCTGTCTTGGCGGCGGGCTGGAGCTGGCGCTGGCCTGCGATGCGCGCATCTGCTCGCTGGATGAGAAAACCCGTCTCGGCCTGCCGGAGGTGCAGCTCGGCCTGTTGCCCGGTTCCGGCGGCACCCAGCGGTTGCCGCGTCTGATTGGTGTGCAGCAGGCGCTGCCGCTGATCCTCAGCGGCAAACAGCTACGCGCTAAGCAGGCGCTAAAGCTTGGCCTGGTGGATGATGCGGTGCCGCAGGCGATTCTGCTGGCAACCGCCGTGGCACGTGTCCATAAAGGAAAGCACGCCGCACGCAGCCTGTCGCGCCGCGATCGCCTGCTGCAGGGGCCGCTGGCGCGTCCGCTGCTGTTTACGCTGGCCAAACGCCAGACCGACGGTAAAACCCACGGCAACTATCCGGCCACCGACCGCATTTTGCAGGTGGTACGCATCGGGCTGGAGCAGGGCAGCGCCGCCGGCCACGCCGCGGAAGCGCGCGCGTTTGGCGAGCTGGCGATGACCGCGCAGTCGGCCGCGCTGCGCAGCCTGTTTTTTGCTTCCACCGCCCTGAAGAAAGAGCCGATGGCGGATGCGCCGCCGCGCCCGCTGCAGCAGATTGGCGTGCTGGGCGGCGGGCTGATGGGCGGTGGGATTGCCAGCGTCACCGCGCTGAAAGCCGGTCTGCCGGTGCGAATCCGCGATATCAACCTTAACGGCGTTAACCACGCGCTGCAGTACAGCTGGGATTTGCTGAGCAAAAAGGTAAAACGTCGCCAGCTCAAGCCGGCGGAACGCCAGCAGCAGATGGCGCGCATCAGCGGCGGCACCGATTATCAGGGCTTCCGCCAGCGCGATCTGGTGATCGAAGCGGTGTTTGAGGATCTGGCGCTGAAGCAGCAAATGGTGGCCGAGATTGAAGAACACTGTCAGCCGCACACCATCTTTGCGTCTAACACCTCCTCGCTGCCGATTGCGCAGATCGCCGCCGGCGCGCAGCGCCCGGAGAATGTTATCGGCCTGCACTTCTTCAGTCCGGTAGACAAGATGCCGCTGGTCGAGGTGATTCCGCATAGCGGCACTTCAGCACAGACGCTGGCCACCACGGTGGATCTGGCGCGTCGTCAGGGCAAAACCGCCGTGGTGGTCGCCGACCGTCCCGGCTTTTATGTTAACCGCATTCTCGCGCCCTATATAAATGAAGCCATGCGCTGTCTGCTGGAGGGCGAGCCCATTGAACACATTGATAGCGCACTGGTGAAATTTGGTTTCCCGGTCGGCCCGCTGCAGCTGCTGGATGAAGTCGGTATTGATGTCGGCAGCAAAATCAGCCCGATTCTCGAACAGGCCTACGGTTCACGCTTCAGCGCGCCGCAGGCGGTGAGCGCTATCCTGGCCGACGATCGCAAAGGGCGCAAAAACAAGAAAGGTTTTTATGATTATCAGCGCACGCGCTGGCCGCGCAAACGTCAGGCCGATGCCAGTCTGTACCGCCTGCTGCAGTTAAAACCCCAGGCGAAACAGAGCGAGCAGCAGATCGCCACGCGCTGTGTGATGCTGATGCTTAACGAGGCGGTACGTTGTCTCGACGAAGCGGTGATCCGCAGTGCCCGCGACGGCGACATCGCGGCAGTGTTTGGCATCGGGTTTCCGCCGTTTCTCGGCGGGCCGTTCCGCTATATTGACCAGCGTGGTGCGGGCGAGATCGTCAATACATTACGTACATTAATGCAGCAATACGGCGAGCGTTTTACGCCCTGTGACGCGTTAGTGGCAATGTCAGAAGGGAAAACGAATTTTTACACTTCTGCACATTCATGAATAGCCGCACGGATTCAGCGGGTTAGAATCGGGGCCGCGCAGTGCCTGGCGCGGCACCATTCTGAGATATGCTTATTTAATAAACAACCGGTTGACTATACTCAAGCCATTGGGGTAAAACACAGCGTTCATTCGCAGAATGAAGCGTCTGGTGCTGTGGTACCCGGCGATATCGACAAACAACAGCGGTGCTTTATGCAAGTTTTTATCATGCGTCACGGCGACGCAGCTCTGGAAGCAGCGAGTGATGCGGTTCGTCCTCTCACCCTGTGTGGCTGCGACGAATCACGTCAGATGGCGAGCTGGCTGAATGGTCAGACGCCGGGAATCGATAAGGTGCTGGTCAGCCCTTATCTGCGCGCCGGGCAAACGCTCGCCACGGTACGTGAAGCGCTGAAACTGCCGGAAGGGCAGGAAGTGCTGCCAGAACTGACGCCAGGCGGCGATCCGGGCATGGTCGCCTGCCATTTACAGGCGCTGGCGGTGCAGGGTGCGCACGCGGTGCTGGTGATTTCGCATCTGCCGCTGGTCGGCTATCTGGTTTCCGAACTCTGCCCGCAGGAAGCACCACCGATGTTCGCCACCTCCGCCATTGCCTGCGTGGAGTTTGATGCCGACGCCTGCGAAGGCAAGCTGGCGTGGCAGGTGAGTCCGGCCAAATTAGCCAAAGCCATGTAATTCCCCGTCATACTTCAGGCCGCAGCTGCGTTGGCTGCGTCAATTCACCCCAGTCACTTATTCACATAAGCTCCTGGGGATTCATTTCCTTGCCGCCTTGCTGCAACCTGAATTATTTCGGGGAATATTGAGCGCAATATTCCCTAATCCGACCTTGTCAGGGTAACTCCGGCGGCTGCCACTCTTCGACTTCAATCAATACCAGCAGCGCGGCGTCGCCGCCAAACAGTTTGGGTGCCTGGTGAAACGCCATCACGTGCGGATGCTGTGCCAGCCAGAGCGGGGTTTGCTGCTTGAGAATATGCTTGCCGTGGCCGGTCATCACGCTGGCACAGAAAATATGCTCGCGGCGGCAGGCGGCAATCAGCGCGCCGAGTTCCTGTTTCGCCTGAAGCTGGGTTAACCCGTGCAGATCGAGAAAAATCTCTGGCGTGTAATCGCCACGCCGTAATTTTTTCAGCTCGTAATGGCTGACGTCGGCGCGCACGTAGCGCGTCGGCCCGTCGCTGGAGAGCAGGGGCTGAAACTCATCGGAGAAATAATGGCTGTTATCGGCCTGCTCAGACAGCAGCCGCTTCAGCGGCACTTCACGGCTTTTCACTGCCGGTTTGTGCACGATCGTATCCTGTTTCAGCTGGCGCGTACCGCTCATTAGCTGGCGGAACAGCGCCTGGTCGTCCTGGCTTAGCGGCGTCTTTTTACTCATGTCTCAGTGAATCATCAGAAATGGCGGGTGTCTGGCCGTTACCTTACCGCTAAGCGTCAACAAATGTCAGCTTTTTCACCTCGCTGCGCTGAATTCTGCCCGGCTTCATGGCACACTATCGGCCGATTGATTTTATGGCCTGCGGAGGGCTACGTGGACAAGATTTTCGTCGATGAGGCAGTGAACGAACTGCACACCATTCAGGATATGCTGCGCTGGGCAGTAAGCCGCTTTTCGGCGGCAGGCATCTGGTACGGCCACGGCACGGACAATCCCTGGGACGAAGCGGTCCAACTGGTGCTGCCGACGCTGTGGCTGCCGCTGGATATTCCGGAAGACATGCGCCACGCGCGCCTGACCGCCAGCGAACGTCACCGCATCGTGGAACGCGTAATCCGTCGCGTTAACGAGCGCATTCCGGTGGCCTACCTCACCAACAAAGCCTGGTTCTGCGGCCATGAATTCTACGTCGATGAGCGCGTGCTGGTGCCGCGTTCACCGATTGGCGAGCTGATCGAAAACCGCTTTGCCGGCCTGATCGACGGCGCGCCGCGCCACATTCTCGATATGTGCACCGGTAGCGGCTGTATCGCCATCGCCTGTGCGTACGCCTTCCCGGAAGCGGAAGTGGATGCCGTGGATATCTCCACCGACGCGCTGGCCGTGGCTGAACAGAATATCGAAGAGCACGGTCTGCTGCATCACGTCACGCCGATTCGCGCCGACCTGTTCCGCAATCTGCCGCAGGTTAAATATGACCTGATCGTCACCAATCCACCGTACGTCGATGCCGAAGACATGGACGACCTGCCGAACGAATATCGCCACGAGCCGGAACTCGGCCTGGCCGCGGGCAGCGACGGCCTGAAGTTGGTGCGCCGCATCCTGGCCTGCGCGCCGGACTACCTCAGCGAGCAGGGCGTGCTGATTTGCGAAGTCGGTAATAGCATGGTGCACATGATGGAGCAGTATCCGGACGTGCCTTTTACCTGGCTGGAGTTTGATAACGGCGGTGATGGCGTGTTCATGCTGACGCGCGATCAAATCGTCGCGGCGCAGTCGCACTTCTCATTCTATAAAGACTAAAAATCGGGGCGAGCGCTCGCCCGCAACATCGCAACAAGGAACCCCCATGGCCGGAAACAGCATCGGACAACTTTTTCGCGTTACCACCTTTGGCGAGTCGCACGGTATTGCGCTTGGCTGCATTGTTGATGGTGTGCCGCCCGGCATCCCGCTGACCGAAGCCGATATTCAGCACGATCTCGATCGTCGTCGTCCCGGCACTTCGCGCTATACCACCCAGCGCCGCGAGCCGGATCAGGTGAAGATTTTGTCCGGCGTGTTTGAAGGCGTCACCACCGGCACCTCCATCGGTCTGCTGATTGAAAACACCGACCAGCGTTCGCAGGATTACAGCGCCATTAAAGATCTGTTCCGTCCCGGCCATGCGGATTACACCTACGAACAGAAATATGGCCTGCGCGACTATCGTGGCGGCGGCCGCTCCTCGGCCCGCGAAACCGCCATGCGCGTAGCGGCCGGTGCCATTGCTAAAAAGTATCTGCAGATGAAGCACGGCATCGTGGTGCGCGGCTATCTGGCGCAGATTGGCGACATCGCCTGCGAACTGAAAGACTGGAGTATCGTGGAAGATAACCCATTTTTCTGCCCCGATGCCGACAAACTCGATGCGCTGGACGAACTGATGCGCGCGCTGAAAAAAGAGGGCGACTCCATCGGTGCCAAAGTCACGGTGATGGCCGAAAACGTGCCGCCGGGCCTCGGTGAACCAGTGTTCGATCGCCTTGACGCCGACCTGGCGCACGCGCTGATGAGCATTAACGCGGTGAAAGGCGTGGAGATTGGTGATGGTTTCGCGGTCATCAACCAGCGCGGCAGTCAGCATCGTGATGAAATCCGCAGCAACGGTTTTCAAAGCAACCATGCCGGCGGCATTCTCGGCGGGATCAGCAGCGGTCAGACCATCAGCGCCAACCTGGCGATGAAGCCCACTTCCAGCATCACCGTGCCGGGCAACACCATCACCCGCGACGGCGCGGAAGTGGAGATGATTACCAAAGGCCGTCACGATCCCTGTGTTGGCATCCGCGCGGTACCGATCGCGGAAGCGATGATGGCTATTGTGCTGATGGATCACCTGCTGCGCCAGCGTGGGCAGAACGCTGACGTCAACAGCAGCGTCCCGCGCTGGTAAGCCGCATGATACGCCGCCTGCTTATCTCCCTTGCCGCGCTGCTGTGCAGTGCGGTCAGCCTGGCTGCCACGCCGTGGCAGCAAATCCATCAACCGATTGCCGGCAGCCCGCAGTCCATCGGCAGCTTTGCCAACGGCTGTATCGTCGGGGCGCAGCAGCTGCCGCTCAACTCGCCTAACTATCAGGTGATGCGTCAGGATCAGCGTCGTTATTACGGCCATCCGGACCTGATCGCCTTTATCCAGCGCCTCAGCACCCAGGCACATCAGCTGCAGCTGGGCCAGGTGCTGATTGGTGATATGGGCATGGCCGCCGGCGGACGTTTTAGCAGCGGTCACGCCAGCCATCAGACCGGTCTCGACGTGGATATCTGGCTGCAGCTGCCGCAGAGCCGCTGGACGGCACAGCAGCTGCTGAAGCCGCAGCCGCTCGATCTGGTTGGGCCGGGCGACCGCCAGGTGATTGCGCGCCACTGGCAGCCGCAGATCGACAGCCTGATCAAGCTGGCGGCGAAAGATGACGACGTCACGCGCATCTTCGTCAATCCGGCGATTAAAAAGCAGCTTTGTGCCGATGCCGGTAACGATCGTGCGTGGCTCAACAAAGTGCGGCCGTGGTTCGCCCACCGGGCACACATGCACGTGCGCCTGCGCTGTCCGCCGGGCAGCCTGGAGTGTGAAGATCAGGCGCCACCGCCGCCGGGCGATGGCTGCGGCGCAGAGCTGGAGAGCTGGTTCCTGCCGAAGAAGCCGGGCACTACGCCGCCGGTGAAGAAGTCGCCGCCGCCGTTGCCGCCTTCCTGCCAGGCGTTACTTGATAAGCATCTACTGTAGGAACCTGAGATGGATCTGTTTGTTGTCAGCCCGGTGGTGCTTGGCGTGCTGTTTCTGGTCGCGGTGCTGGCGGCCTTTATTGATTCCATCGCTGGCGGTGGCGGTCTGCTGACCGTGCCGTCGCTGCTGGCGGCCGGTCTTTCGCCGGCGCAGGCGCTGGCGACCAACAAGTTGCAATCGGTCGGCGGCTCCTTCTCGGCCAGCCTCTATTTTGTGCGGCGCGGCGCGGTGAAACTGCGCGAGCAGCGGCTGAATATCGCCATGACCTTTCTCGGCGCGATTGGCGGAACGCTGCTGATTCAGCATATTCAGGCTGAGATACTGCGCCAGATTCTGCCGCTGCTGCTGATCAGCATCGGGCTGTGGTTCCTGCTGATGCCACGTCTTGGCGAGGCCGATCGCGAGCAGCGCCTGCACGGCCTGGCGTTTGCGCTGGTGGGCGGGGGCTGCGTCGGCTTTTACGATGGCTTCTTCGGCCCGGGTGCCGGCTCGTTTTATGCGCTGGCCTTCGTCACGCTTTGCGGCTTCAATCTGGCCAAAGCCACCGCCCACGCCAAAATCCTAAATTTCACCTCCAACTTCGCCAGTCTGCTGTTCTTTATGTTCGGCGGCAAGGTGGTGTGGGGCACCGGCGTGATTATGCTGCTGGGGGCGTTTATTGGCGCACGCCTCGGCGCACGGCTGGTGCTGAGCCGCGGTCAGAAGCTGATTCGCCCGATGGTGGTGACGGTGTCTGCCGTGATGAGCGCTAAGCTGTTGTGGGACAGCCACGGCAGTGTCATTCTCGCTTGGTTTGCCGCACTGTAATCCGCACTCGTCAAAACCGGCCGCCAGTGCGACAATGGCGGCGGTTTGTTTAAAGATTAAAATATTATGAGTAAAGAGCACCATTATCAGCAGCTGGTGGAGATTTTTGACGGCTGCTTTGCTGACGATTTTCAGACGCGTCTAATTAAAGGCGATGATGAACCTATTTATCTTCCAGCGGATGACACCTCACCGTGGCACCGCGTGGTGTTTGCCCATGGCTTTTATGCCAGCGCGCTGCACGAAATTTCGCACTGGTGCATTGCCGGTGAAGCGCGGCGCAAACTGGTAGATTTTGGTTACTGGTACTGCCCGGACGGGCGCGATGCGCAAACGCAGGGCCAGTTTGAAGCGGTGGAGATTAAGCCGCAGGCGCTGGAGTGGCTGTTCTGTGTGGCAGCCGGCTTTCCCTTCAACGTCAGCTGTGACAATCTCGACGGCGATTGTGAACCGGATCGCATCGCGTTTCAGCGCAAGGTGCATGCGCAGGTGATGCATTATCTGCAGCATGGCATTCCGGCGCGTCCGGCGCGCTTTATTGATGCGTTAGCCAGCTATTATGGTACGCCTGCACTGACGGCGGCACAGTTTCCGTGGCCGGAAGATCTGTGAGCCGCACTCCGATAAATGAAGGATGATGAGAAGATGATCGTAGAATTCGAGTCCCGCATTCTGGCGCTGATTGACGATATGGTCGAACACGCCAGCGACGACGAACTGTTTGCCAGCGGTTATCTGCGTGGCCATCTGACGCTGGCAGTAGCGGAAATTGAGCAGAGCGGCGAACACACGCCGGAAGCGCTGCAGATTCAGGTCACCAACAGCCTGCAAAACGCCATCGCCGCCGGTGAGCTGTCGCCGCGCGACCAGGCGCTGGTGGTGGGTATGTGGGATAACCTGTTTACTCAGGCGCGCCTCACTGCCTGACTGGCCGGGGCGATCGCTCGCCCCGCGCTTTAGCGTCCTGCCTTTTTCCCTTTCAGCAATTTGCGCACCCAGTAACGGTTGGGATGCAGCGCCGCCAGCGTGCTGCTGTCCAGCGGCTGCGGCTCGCCACTCATTTGTGCCGCCAGCACTTCTGCTGCCAGCGGCGCGCTGCACAGTCCGCGCGACCCCAGTGCGCCAAGCACGAACAGGCCGGGATGCACCGGCGCGTCCGCAATCTGCTCGCCGCGCGCGCGCTGCGCCGGTAAATCCGCATACTCACTGAGCGTCGCCGCGTAATCCGGCACGCTGCCGCTCATCGGCAGGTGATCGCGCGTGGCGCAGCGCACGCCGCTGCGCGCTTCATCAGCGCTGACGTCAACCTGTGTCGGCCAGCTGACCTGCGGCAGACAGTTAATCAGCCGCTGGCGATTCTCCTGCTGATCGTCGGCGCGGAAAGCGGTTGCCGTCTCACCGCGATGGTAGCTGGCACCGATGCAGTGCGTGGCAAAGTTCGGGCTGACCGGGGTGAGATAGCCGTCGTAACACAGCACGGTGCGCAGCGGGTTCAGCGCCGCGTTGGTCGGCACATGGCTGACCTGACCGGCCACCGCATACACCGGCAAATCGCGGCTTTGCCCGATCGCCTGCAGCGCATGGCCGTTGGCCAGCACCACCTGCTGATGGCTTACCGCAGGCTGTTGGGCGAACTGCAGCGTCCAGCCTGCCTGCTGGCGGACCAGCTGCGTCACGCGATGCAGCCAGTGCATGCGCAGCCCCTGAGTCTGGGCATACTCCAGCAGATTGCTGGTGAGCTGTGACGGCGACAGCCAGCCGCCCTGTGGATAGAAAATGCCGCCGCAGTCGAGATCGACGCCGGCCAGCTGCTGAGCCTGCTGCGGGCTGACGCCGTGCGCCAGCTCGTGCGGCAGATCCATGCTCAGCATCTGCGCGATCTTCTCCGCGCTTTTGGCATCCCAGCCGAGCTGCAGCACGCCGCTCCACTGATGTTCGAATATCACCGGCAGCGCATCGTACAGGCGGCGGGCAAAGCTGAATGCCGCCGGGAAAAAAGTGGCGAGCGCCGGATCGTGCTGGTTAAGCAACGGATAGAGCGCGCCCTGACGGTTACCCGATGCGCCGAGCGCCGGGGCGGCATCGGCGCAGTACAGCGTAACCTGCCAGCCACGCCGCAGCAGCGCCAGCGCCAGCACCGCGCTGGCCACGCCGCCGCCAATCAGCGCCACCTCGCGGCTGGCGGCCTGCGGACGCGCATACCACGGCTGAGCCGCTAGCTGCCCGGGGGCGCTGTCCAGCACGCCGGTCAGCATTTCACGCTTGTGGCCGAAGCCTTTGCGCTTCGCCACGCTGAAGCCGGCCTGCTGTAAGCCCCGCCGCACAAAGCCCGCCGAGGTAAAGGTGGCGAAGGTGCCGCCGGGACGCGCCAGCCGCGCCATGGCGGCGAACAGCGCCGGTGTCCACATCTCCGGGTTTTTCGCCGGCGCGAAGCCATCTAAAAACCACGCGTCAACCTGGCCGTTGAGGCTGTCATCAAAAGTATCAATCAGCGCGTTAATATCACCCAGCCACAGATCCAGCGTCACCTCGCCGCCATTGAACAGCAGGCGCTGACAGCCGGGCAGGGCCAGCGGCCACTGCTGCTGTAGCTGTCCGGCCCACGGGGCCAGTTCCGGCCAGTGCGCGTGCGCGCTCACCAGATCGGCGTGGGTCAGCGGGTATTTTTCGCAGCTGATGAAGTGCAGGCGGCGCAAGCCGGCTTGCGGATGGGCGGCGCGGAAGCGATCGAACGCCTGCCACAGGGTAAGAAAGTTGAGTCCGGTGCCAAAACCGCTCTCGGCAACGATGAACAGATCGCGCGGATGTGCGGCAAATCGCTGCGGAAGATGGTTACCGTCGAGGAACACATAGCGCGTCTCCTCCAGTCCGTTGTCGTTGGAGAAATAGACGTCGTCGAACGCTCGGGAAACAGGTGTACCCTGATCGTTCCAGTTTAATTGCGCGTGTTCAACCGGGGATAACTTCACGGGAAAGGCTCATTTTTCAGGCAGTGGCGCGATTTTAGCGAGTGGCGTCACATGACGCAAATTTACAAAAGGAAATGGCTGATCGGACTTGTTCGGCGTACAACTGTAAGCTAGAGTGCACGTCAATCCAAAAGAAGTGGAATGAGGACTATTGAATGAAACGTGCAGTGATTACTGGCCTGGGTATCGTTTCCAGTATTGGTAATAACCAGCAGGAAGTGCTGGCTTCCCTGCGTGAAGGCCGTTCCGGAATCACTTTCTCCGAAGAGATGAAAGATGCCGGCATGCGCAGCCATGTATGGGGTAACGTCAAACTGGACACTAACGGGCTCATCGATCGCAAAATCGTGCGTTTCATGAGTGATGCCTCAATCTATGCCTATCTGTCGATGGCAGAAGCAATCAAAGATTCCGGCCTGACGGATGAGCAGTACCAGAACAACCCGCGCGTCGGTCTGATTGCCGGTTCCGGTGGCGGTTCCCCGCGTTATCAGGTGTTCGGTGCCGACGCGATGCGTGGCCCGCGCGGCCTGAAAGGCGTTGGCCCGTACGTGGTGACCAAAGCGATGGCGTCCGGTGTCTCTGCCTGCCTGGCCACGCCGTTCAAAATCCACGGCGTCAACTACTCCATCAGCTCGGCGTGCGCGACGTCAGCACACTGCATCGGTAACGCGGTGGAGCAGATTCAGCTGGGCAAACAGGATGTGGTATTTGCTGGCGGCGGCGAAGAGCTGAGCTGGGAAATGGCCTGTGAGTTCGACGCCATGGGCGCGCTCTCGACTAAATACAACGAAACCCCGGAAAAAGCCTCGCGTACTTACGATGCCAGCCGTGACGGTTTCGTGATCGCCGGCGGCGGCGGTATGGTGGTGGTGGAAGAGCTGGAGCATGCACTGGCGCGTGGTGCCCACATCTACGCTGAGATCGTCGGCTACGGCGCAACCTCTGACGGCGCTGACATGGTGGCACCGTCAGGCGAAGGCGCGGTGCGTTGCATGAAGATGGCGATGCAGGGTCTGGATACGCCAATCGACTACCTCAACACCCATGGCACGTCAACGCCAGTCGGCGACGTGAAAGAGCTGGGCGCGATTCGCGAAGTGTTTGGCGACAACACGCCATACATCTCTGCGACCAAAGCCATGACCGGTCACTCGCTGGGTGCGGCAGGCGTGCAGGAAGCGATTTACACTCTGCTGATGCTGGAGCACAGCTTCATCGCGCCAAGCATTAACGTGGAACAGCTGGATGACGCAGCGAAAGGCATGAACATTGTGACGCAGCCAACCGAAAAAGCGCTGACCACGGTGATGTCCAACAGCTTCGGCTTTGGTGGCACCAACGCCACGCTGACCCTGCGTAAATACCAGGCGTAACGCTTACGCTAATGCTCAAAGGCCGGTTAATCCGGCCTTTGTTGTTTTTGTCGCTGACGAATTTACCTTGCCAGCAGCCTAACCAGCTTCGCGCAGGCGCGGTCAATTTCGCCGGGCGTCAACGCCGCAAAGCCGAGTATCCAGCCCTGCTGTGGCGATGCGCCGGCGTAAAGAGGTGACAGCGGCGGCAGCAGCAGACCGTCTGCCTGCGCCTGCTGCGTGAGCCGCGCCTCATCTCCCTGTAATAACTCAACCGTCAATTGCAACCCGCCTGTCGCCGGCAGCGGCCGCAGCCACGGCTGCAGATGCTGTTCCAGCTGCGCCAGCAGCCGATCGCGCCGGCTATGATAGAGCTGACGCATCAGCCGCAGGTGGCTGGCGAAATAGCCTTGCTGGATAAATTCGGCGGTGATCGCCTGCGGCAGCAGGGCGCTGTGGCCGTCCAGTACGCTGCGCGCGCGACCCAGCGCCGTCACCAGCGCCGCGGGCACCACCATCCACGCCAGCCGCAGCGATGGAAACAGGGTTTTGGAAAAAGTCCCCAGGCTGATAACCCGGCTATCGGCTTCCATGCCCTGCAGCGCCGGCGCCGGGCGACCGTCATAGTGAAATTCACTGTCGTAGTCATCCTCGATCAGCCAGCTGTCGTGCTGACGTGCCCACGCCAGCCACTGCAGCCGCCGCGCGAGGCTCATCGGTGTGCCGGTCGGATACTGGTGGCCGGGCGTCAGATACACCAGTTGCGCCCGGCCGCTGAGTGGCCGCGCGCCCTGATCGTCCAGCGGCATGGCGCGGCAGCGGGCACCGGCGGCGAGAAAGGCGTTCCGCGCGCCACGGTAGCCCGGCTCCTCCAGCCACACTTCATCCTCTGCATCCAGAAACATCAGCGCCAGCAGCTGCAGCGCCTGCTGTGAACTGGTGAGCATGATGACCTGCTCAGCCGTACAGCGCACGCCGCGCGACAGCGCCAGATAATCTGCCACCGCCTGGCGCAGCGGCGCATAACCGAGCGGATCGCCATAGCCCATCACCTGACTGCCCAGCGCGCGCTGTACGCTGTGGCTCAGCCGCTGCCACTGACGGTGCGGAAACGCGCGCAGTTCCGGTGATCCGGCGGCAAAGGCAAGGGGAAAAGGGGGATCCTGGCAGCCACCGGTCGCCAGCACCTGCGTGCCGCGCTGCGAAAAGCGCGGTGCGCGCTGCGCTGTCGCCTTTTCCGCCGGCGGTGGCAGGGCGATAGCGACGAAGGTGCCGCGTCCGCTGTGCCGCTGCACGTAGCCTTCGCTCTCCAGCTGGCTGTAAGCGGCTTCGACCGTCACGCGTGACAGCGCCAGATCGGCAGCCAGCTGGCGGCTGGAGGGCAGCTTCTGCCCGAAGCGCAAATGGCCGCTGATAATGGCCTGGCGCAGCGTAGCGCACAGCCGCTGACGTAAGCCGCCCTGCGTCTGATGGCGAAACAGTGGCAAAAAGGCGTGATGCATAATGGTCTTATCGTTACGGTCAAAGTGGTATCAGGATGCAGACCACTTTGCCGTACACTGCAGGGACATCACAACAGGAGAATGCCATGTCAGCCGTTTTGTTTTATCCGCCCGCCAGCCCGCAGCACAGCGTGGCTTATTTGCAGCACAAACTCAGCTATTACACCGATGCCTGGGATCTGGCGGCGGATTTGGCGCAGGGCGTCACGCAGATTGTGGTGATTGATGCCCGCAGCCGCGACGCGTATCAGGCCGGACATATCTGCGGCGCGCTGTCGTTGCCGCATCGCGAGATGGATGCGGCCAGCACCGCGCGGCTCGATCGTCACCGCGTCTACGTGACTTACTGCGACGGCATCGGCTGCAACGGTTCGACCAAAGCGGCGCTAAAGCTGGCTGAGCTGGGGTTTCAGGTTAAAGAGCTGATAGGCGGGCTGGATTTCTGGAAGCGCGACGGCCACCCGATGGCGTGGGGCGCGGCGGCAGGCGAGTGGCCCGCCGCTGCACCCGCGGCGGAGTGCGGTTGCTGAGTGCGATGGCTTAACTACAGCAGCAGCCAGAGCAAAAAGAAGAACAGCGCCAGGCCGAGCACCAGCGTCAGCGCCGGGCGCTGCGCCAGTGGACGCGGCAGAATTTCAACAAACGGTGCCCAGATTGGCTGCGGACGCAGCTCGCTGTCGGCCAGCGGCGTTTCGCTGTTGCGCTCGGCGCGGCGGCTGAACAGCAGCATCAGCAGATCCTGACTCTGCGCCGGCGTCAGCAACGTCTGCGGGGTGGCCTGGAAGCGCTGCAGGCTGTAATCCTCCAGCATGCGCTGCTCGTCGTGGCTCAGCGGCTGTTTGAGCGAGCTTTCCAGCAGCTGCAGCGTCGGTGCGCTGTGCTGGCTCAGCGTCTGGCGCACCTGCAAAAACTGCGTCAGCAGCGGGAAGTGGCGTGACGGAACCGGGTCGCCGCTCTTCAGATTGACCAGTTTCAGCGTGTCGGCCAGCACTTTTACCGGCGATTCCCCGGTCGCGGCGGCAAGGCGCGTGACCTGCTGGTTGAGCGCCTGCTGTTCGGCCGGTAACAGGGTGCGATCGGTGGTGCGCGTCTGCTGCGGCTGCGGGATAGCCATCTGACCGTTCTGTAGCATGGTCAGCACCTGACGCAGCTGATCCTGGCTCAGCGCACTCAACACCGTCTGGTTAAATTGCTGGCGGATAAAATCGCTCACCGCCTGGCGATTGTTGCCCTGCGGCAGCTTTTCCAGCAGCTGCTGCAACAGCTGACGCGTGGCGTGGCTGTTCTGCACCTGCGTCAGACGGCTGTTGAGATGCTGCTCCGCCGCCGGAAAATGGCGCGACTGCAGTTCGGCGTCATTTTTCACGCCTACTTCGTGGCGTATGCCAGCCCACAGTTCGGGCGCTTTCAGCGTGCTGAGTGACATGATACGGACGATCAGGCGTTCCAGCGTGGTGCGCTGGGCCGGGGAGAGCGGCTGGTCGCCCAGTGCCGCGCCGGGGCGGCCGGTGCCGTTAGCCGGGTTAACAGAGGAACGATCGCCCGCGGGCACACCGGGACCGCTGAGAGGTTGCATGGCGGAATCCTTGAAAACGAGTCAGATCCGGGTGCGCCGGAAAAACGATGGCACATGATAGCAAAAGCCCCCGGGAAATCCACGGGGGCGGCAGGGAGAAAAACAATAAGACACGGATTTATTCGGCGGCGGCCAGCTTCATGCGCTTGCGACGCCAGCGCTTCCACAGCAGCGGCACCACCAGCACGGCGACAGCCAGCACCAGCAGCACTTTACAGATCAGGCTTTCCCACAGAATTGGCAGGTTGCCGTTGCTGATTGACAGCGCGCGACGCAGGTTCTGTTCCAGCATTTCGCCCAGCACAAAGCCGAGAATCAGCGGCGACATCGGGAAATCCATCTTACGCAGGATATAGCCGAAAATGCCCAGCCCGACCATCAGCAGCAGGTCAAAGGTGGTGCTGTGCACCGCATACACGCCCACCGCCGAAATCGCGGCAATTGCCGGTACCAGGAACCACAGCGGAATGGTCAGCATGCGCGCAAAGATGTTGATCATCGGGATGTTCATGATCAGCAGCATCACGTTACCGATCAGCAGCGCGGCGATCAGCCCCCAGACGATGTCCGGCTGCTCGGTAAACATCGCCGGACCGGGCGTGATGTTATACAGCGTCAGCGCGCCGACCATCACCGCCGTGGTGCCGGAGCCGGGAATGCCCAGCGTCAGCATCGGGATAAACGATCCGCAGGCTGAGGCGTTGTTCGCCGCTTCCGGCGCTGCCACGCCGCGAATGTCACCCTTGCCAAACTGATCGCTGCCGCTGATTTTCTTCTCACTCATATAGGCAATGGCGCTGGCGATGGTGGCGCCGGCCCCTGGCAGCACGCCGACAAAGAAGCCAATGAATGAGGCGCGCAGCGTTGCGCCGGTGGCCTGTGCCGCCTCTTTCATATTGAACAGCATGCGGCCGCTGGCGCGCACCATCTTCTGGCCGCTGCTGGTGGACTCCAGCATCAGCAGAATTTCGCTCACCGAGAACAGACCGATGACCACCACCACAAACTGGATGCCGTCTGAGAGATGCACGCTGTCAAAGGTAAAGCGATAAACGCCGGTATTCGCATCGACGCCCACCGTCGCCATGCCGAGGCCGATCAGTGCAGCAAGAAACGACTTCAGCGGGTTGTGGCTCATCATGCTGCCGAGACAGGCAATGGCGAACACCATCAGCGCGAAATACTCTGCCGGACCAAACGCCAGCGACCAGTTGGCGAGGATTGGCGCAAACAGAATGATGCCGATGATGGCAATGGTCGAGCCGATAAACGAGCTGACCGCCGAAATCGACAGCGCCACGCCGGCTTTGCCCTGCTGCGCCATCGGATAGCCATCCAGCGCCGTCATGATCGCCCCGGCATCCCCCGGCACGTTGAGCAGAATCGACGAGATGCGCCCGCCATATTCGCAGCCGATATACACCGTTGCCAGCAGGATCAGCGCGGATTCCGCCGGTAAGTGCAGCGCAAACGCCAGCGGCATCAGAATTGCGACGCCGTTAATCGGCCCCAGCCCCGGCAGCAGGCCGACGATGGTGCCGATAAAGCAGCCTATTAGGGCAATCATCAGGTTTTCCGGCGTCATGGCGACGGCGAAGCCCTGTATCAGAAAAGACCAGGTATCCATAAGTGACTCCCGTTAGCTCAGCCAGCTGCCGAAGGGCAGGGTGACATCCAGCAGATGATCGAAGGCGTAGAACAGTGAAATGCCCATTACCGCGCCGGAGAGCGCCGCCGCCCACCAGCGCGCACCAAACAGCATGCCGATGCCAAAGGTCAGCAGCGTGGTACACAGGGCAAAACCAAGACGCTCAAACAGCCAGCCGTAGACGATTAGCATCACGCACAGCGCCAGCAGCTTTTTCAGCGTTGAGGCCACCGGCCACTGCACGCTGTCCGGCTTGCGCAGCAGCATCATCACTGCGCAGATCGCCATCAGCCCGAGCAGTAGCAGCGGGAAAGGGCGCGGGCCAACCGGCTCGTAGCTGTACTCGCTCTGAATCTGCCAGCCGATAAACAGTCCGGCCAGGCACAGCACCAGCCAGACGGCAGCAAAAATACGATCGCTCATGTGCGCCTCCGTTATTTCGCCAGGCCGAAGGATTTCGCCTGTTCGCGATAGTCAGCCACCTGTTTTTTCACGTAGGCGTCCAGCTCGCTCCCGAACAGGTTGAACTCAAACAGGCCGCGCAGATCGCGCTGCTGCTGAAACTCTTTGGTGGTGACCAGTTTTTTAAACGCCTGTTCCCACCACTGATAATCGGCGTCGCTGACTTTAGGGCCGAGGTAATAGCCGCGAATGATCGGCCACTCGACGTTAAAGCCCTGCTCTTTGGCGGTCGGGATGTCAGCCAGTTCGCCCGGCAAACGTTTATCGCTCATCACGGCCAGCACGCGCATCTTGCCGCTTTGCAGATGAGGCACCATTTCGCTCATGTCGCCTGACACCACCTGGATGTGATTGCCAAGCAGCGCGGTGACCGGTTCGCCGCCGCCTTCGAACGCCACATAGCGCATTTTGCGCGGATCGATACCGGCTTCCCGCGCCAGCAGCGCCGTTTTCATCCAGTCCTGGCTGCCGATGGAGGCGCCGGCACCGACCACCACTTTGGTCGGATCGTTCTTCATCGCCGCCAGTAACTCGCCCAGCGTTTTCCACGGTGCATCGGCACGCACCGCCACCATGCCGTAGTCGGTGCCGACGGCCGCCAGCCACTTCACATCATCCACCGAGTAACGGCCAAACTTGCCCTGCGACAGGTTCAGCAGCGACCCGCCGGAGAAGGCCACCAGCGTGCCTGCTTCGGCGGGCCGCTGCGCAATGATGGCGTTATAGGCCACGGCACCGACGCCACCGGGCATGTAGGTTACGCGCATCGGCGTGGTGATCTGCCCGGTTTCCTGCAAGGAAACCTGGATCAGTTTACAGGTCAGATCAAAACCGCCGCCGGGTTTGGCCGGGGCGATACATTCGGTTCGCTCGGGTGCTGCGGCCTGAGCCGCCGCGAGGGAAAAAGCCAGCAGGGTTGTGGCAAAGGCGGTGCGCATTGTTTTTTTCATCTGTCGCTCCATTGTTTCTTCCAGAGTGTGATTGCCACCGAACATTCGGGGTTGCTGAATTGTTAAAGCAGCAACCTTTCATTTACCTTTCAGCCATCGGCAAAACTAACAGGATGTGATATGCGTCTCTTACTGGTGGAAGATACCGTGGAGCTGGCCAACTGGCTGCGGAAAGCGCTGACGCAAAAAGGCTTCGCCGTGGACTGGGTGGCCGACGGGGTGGCGGCGGACCATGTGCTGCAAAGCGAAGACTATGCGCTGGTGGTGCTGGACGTGTCGCTGCCGCGGCTCGATGGCCTGGCGGTGCTGGCGCGCCTGCGCCGGCGTGGGCAACACGTGCCGGTGCTGCTGCTGACCGCACAGAGCGCGCTGCAGCAGCGCGTGCAGGGACTGAATGCCGGCGCCGATGATTACCTCACTAAACCGTTTGAGCTGGACGAGCTGGACGCGCGGCTGCGCGCGCTGCTGCGCCGCAGCCAGGGCCAGGCAACGCAGACGCAAAGCCTTGGCCAGCTGGAGCGCGATGCGGAAGGCTATTTCCTGCTGAATCACAAACCGCTGCCGCTGACGCCGCGCGAGGCCAGCGTGCTGTCGACGCTGATGCAGCGCCCGGGTCGGCCGGTGTCGCGCCAGCATCTGTACGAGCAGACCTTCACGCTGGCGGATGAGGCCAGCCCGGAGAGCATTGAGCTGTATGTGCATCGGGTACGCAAAAAGCTGGCGGGTAGTGACGTGGCAATCGTTACGCTGCGCGGGCTCGGTTACAGCCTCGAGGTTCAGCCGTGCGACTGATTCACTCGCTGCGCGGCGAATTGCTGGCATGGCTGGGGGTGCCGCTGCTGCTGCTGTGGGGATTATCGGTCTACACCCACTATCAGAGCGCGCTGCAGGCGGCAAATCAGGCCTATGATCGCTCGCTGCTGGCCTCGGCGCGCACCGTGGCCGAGCGGCTGGTGGTACGTCATCAGCGGCTGGAGGTGGATGTGCCGTGGGTGGTGCTGGACAGCTTTGAGCGCAACATGAACGATCAGCTGTTCTACCAGGTGATTTCGCCTGAAGGGCACACGCTGTCCGGCTACCCTGATTTACCGCTGGTGCCGGGCAACGCGCCGCTGTCCGATGTCTATCCGGCGCTGGTGCATTTCTACGATGCGCACTACCGCAAGCAGCCGATTCGCGTGGCCGCGCTGTGGCAGCCGGTGAATGAGCAGGGCGTGCAGGGCATGGCGCTGGTACTGGTGGCGGAAACGCTCAATTCACGTCACGCCTTTGCCGACAGTCTGCTGCGCACCGCGCTGATCAGCCAGAGTTTTCTGGTGCTGATCACGCTGCTGCTGGCCGGGCTGCTGCTGCGGAAAGTGCTGCGCCCGCTGCGCCGGCTGTCGCGCATGATGCTGCGCCGCGCGCCGGGCGAACTAACGCCGCTGCCGTCGCTGCTGCCGTGGTCAGAACTGCAGCCGCTGATCGTCGCCTTCAACCGCCATCTGGAGCGGCTGCGCGGACTGCTGGCAAGGCAGGAGCGCTTTAGCGCCGATGTGTCGCACCAGCTGCGCACGCCGCTCACCATCCTGAAAACCCAGGTGGGCGTCGCGCTCAGCAGCGACGATCCGCAGCAGTGGCGCGAAAGCCTGCAGGGCATGCGCCACACGCTGGACGACACCGTTCAGCTCACCGATCGCCTGCTGCAGCTGGCGCAAATCAAGGCGCGTCACGGCGAAGACAAGCCTTTCAGTGAGGTCAATCTCAGCGACATCGTGCAGCAGGCCTGTTTTAGCGGTTATGCGGCGGCGCGGCGTAAACAGATCGACCTGGGGTTTGAAGAGCAGGCGGCGAGCCAGGTGCAGGGCGATGCGCTGTTGCTGGCCGAGCTGTGCGCCAATCTGCTGGACAACGCTATCAAATACACACCACACGGCGGCACGGTGACCGCGCGGCTGCGGCAAAAGGTGCTGGAGATTGAAGACAGCGGGCCGGGCATCGCGGCGGATCAGCAGCGGCAGGCGCTGCAGCCGTTTGGCCGGCTCGATCACGCCAGCCAGCCCGGGGCGGGCATTGGACTGGCGCTGGTGCAGGATATCTGCGCCTGGCACGGCGCGCAGCTGCAGCTGGACCGCAGCCCGCAGCTGGGCGGCCTGCGGGTGACGGTTAGCTTTCGCTGATCGGTGGAGTCATCGCGCGCGCTTTACGCAGCGGGGTTTTCAGCCGCTGCGCCAGGATCACCCCGACCAGCGTCAGACCGCCGCCAATCCAGTGATAAGCATGCAACTGTTCGTGCAGGAACAGCACGGCAATGAGGGCGGTAAACACCGGCACCACGTTCATGAAAATACTGGTGGTGCTGGCGCCGAGGCGCTGCACGCCAAGGATCCACAGGAACGGCGCCACAATCGAGGCAAACAGCCCGGCGAACAGTACCAGCGGAATATTGTCGGCGTTCAGCGCCACCTCCGGCGCGTGCCAGAAGCCGGGCAGCAGCAACAGCACGCCGAAGAAGATTTGCACGTACAGGCTTTGCCACGTCGGCAGCGGAATCGCCCAACGCTTCGTCAGTACGCCGTACAGCGCGTAGGAAGTTGAGGCCGCCAGCATCATCAGCTCGCCGTTACCGAGGCGCTGGCTGAGCAGCTGCGCCGGGTTGCCGGCGCTCACCAGCCACACCAGCCCGGCAAACGACAGCAGGCCGCCAATCAGAATGCCGCGCGTCGGCGCAAGGCGCAGTACCACCAGGCTGAGCAGGATGGTCAGCAGCGGAATGGTGGCGCCAAGAATCCCCATCATCACCGCCGAAACGCTGTGTGCCGCATAATAGGCGAGGCTCTGGTACAGCACCATGCCGAGCAGGCCCAGCACCAGTAAGCGCCACAGCTGGGTTTTGATGGTGTGACGATGGCGCCATACGCCCGGCAGGCAGAACGGCGTGAGTACCAGCAGCGCCAGCAACCAGCGGTAAAAAGAGATGGCAGCAGGATCGATGCTGCCGGCAGACAGCTTGCTGACGATGGTGTTGATCGACCAGATCAGCACCGCCACCAGCGGTAACAATAAGTTCATAGTACGGCTCCAAATGTAAATCGCGACTAGCTTACGTTTGACCGGTTTAAAGCAGATAGTTAAAATCGGACAAAATTCGTTAGTGACCGGACAGAATGAATCTTCAGGTTGAGTATCAGCCACCGCGCGACGCGCCGCTGCTGCGTTTTTTCATGCGCTATGAGCAAACCAACGCCAAAACCGAATACCTGCCGCACCAGCACGACTGGGGCCAGGCGATATTTGTCACCAGCCACGTGCTGGAGATGGAAGTGGAGGGCGAGCGGCTGCTGACGCCAGCCGAAATGCCGATCTGGATCCCGCCGGGCCAGCGCCACAGCAGCTACAACCACTGTCAGGCGCAGTTTCGCACCTTCAACCTTGCCGCGGATTTATGCGCCGGCATGCCGGAGAAAGCCTGCCTGCTGAGCGTGGACGCCATCGTGCACGCCATCATGAATGATTTTGCCCGCCGCGCGCTGGAGCAGCCGCAGAGCGACGCCGACTGGCGGCTGTGCGAAGTGCTGATTGATCGGCTGCGTCTTGCACCGGTGAACACCAGCTATCTGCCGATGTCCGACGATAAATTCCTCGCACCGATTTTGCGCGCGCTGGAAGAGAACCCGGGTGATAACACCACGCTGGCACAATGGGCGAAGCGCGTGTTTACCACTGAGCGTACGCTGGCGCGGCGCTGTCAGCAGCAGCTGCAGATGTCATTCAGCGAGTGGCGCCAGCGTTTACGCTTTTTGCGCGCGATTGCGCTGCTGGAGCAGGGCTGCAGCGTGCAGGGCATCGCCCACGAGCTGGGTTACAGCTCCGCCTCCGCGCTGATCGTGATGTTTCAGCAGCAGGCGGGCACCACGCCGGATCGCTATCGCAGTCGGTTAGGTTAATCCCCGGCTTTGTGCCATGATATGCCCCGTTTATTTCAAGCAGACAGGACCGCCGCCGTGAAAATTCTCGTCGATGAAAATATGCCCTACGCCCGTGAACTGTTCAGCCGCACCGGAGAGGTGGTGGCGGTGCCGGGCCGCCCGCTGCCGGCAGCCGAACTGCAGGATGCCAGCGCGCTGATGGTGCGCTCCGTCACCAAAGTGGATGCCGCACTGCTGGCCGGCACGCCGGTGAAGTTTGTCGGCACCGCCACTGCCGGCACCGATCATGTCGATGATGCCTCGCTGGCGGCGGCCGGTATCGGCTTCTCGGCCGCGCCGGGCTGTAACGCGATTGCGGTGGTGGAATATGTCTTCTCCGCGCTGCTGCTGCTGGCCGAACGCGACGGCTTTGATCTGCGCGATCGCACCGTGGGCATCGTCGGCGTCGGTAACGTGGGCGGACGGCTGGCTAAACGCCTCGCCGCGTGGGGAGTAAAAACCCTGCTGTGCGATCCGCCGCGCGCCGATCGCGGCGATGACGAAGATTTCCACTCGCTCGACGCGCTGGTGGCGCAGGCCGATATCCTGACCTTTCACACGCCGCTGTTTAAAGATGGGCGCTATAAAAGCTGGCATCTGGCAGATGCCGCACTGCTGATGGCGCTGCGCCCCAACACCATTCTGATCAATGCCTGCCGGGGTCCGGTGGTGGATAACGCTGCGCTGCTGGAGGTGCTCCGGCTGCGTAACGATCTCAGCGTGGTGCTGGACGTGTGGGAACCGGAGCCGGATCTCAACCTCGATCTGCTGGACAAGGTCGATATCGCCACCGCGCATATCGCCGGTTATACCCTTGAAGGGAAAGCGCGCGGCACCACCCAGGTGTTTGAGGCGTGGAGCGAATTTATTGGTCAGCCGCAGCAGGTGGCGCTGGACACGCTGCTGCCGCGCCCCGAGTTTGGCACCCTTACGCTGCACGGCAAGCTCGATCAGCCGACGCTGAAACGACTGGTGCATCTGGTGTATGATGTGCGCCGCGACGATGCGCCGCTGCGCAAAGTGGCCGCGCAGCCGGGCGAATTTGATCGCCTGCGCAAGCAGTATGTCGAGCGCCGCGAGTGGTCTTCGCTGCAGGTGATCTGTGATGAGGCGGAGAGCGCGGCGCTGCTCAATCAGCTTGGCTTCAGCGCCACGCTGCGGGCGAATCACTAATCTCTGATTTTTCTGAATTAATGGGCGATGCATGTCATCGCCTCTCTTTTTTATGTCATTGTCTGGAGTAAACCAACATGTCTGACGGCTGGAATATTGCGCTACTGGGCGCGACAGGCGCAGTAGGGAACGCTGTACTGGAACTGCTGGCGGAACGCCAGTTCCCGGTTGGTGAGTTATATCTGCTGGCGAGTGAAAACAGCGCCGGAGAGAGCGTGCGTTTTGATGGCCGCTCGCTGCGCGTGCAGGATGCGGCGGAATTTGACTGGTCGCAGGCGCAGCTGGCGTTCTTTACCGCCGGTCGCGAGGCGTCGGCGCGTTATGCCGAAGACGCCGCCAGCCAGGGTTGCCTGGTAATCGACAGCAGCGACCTGTTCGCGCTGGAGCCGGACGTGCCGCTGGTGGTGCCGGATGTCAATCCACAGGTGCTGGCGGATTACCGCAATCGCAACATCATTACCGTGGCCGATGCGCTGGTGAGCCAGCTGTTAAGCGCCATCAAACCGCTGGTGGATACCGCTGGTTTAGGCCGTCTGCAGGTGACCAACCTGGTGTCGGTCTCCAGCCACGGCAAAGCGGCGGTAGACGGCCTGGCCGGTGAGAGCGCGCGGCTGCTGAACGGCGTACCGGCCGATGAGCACTATTTTGGCCGCCAGCTGGCGTTCAACCTGCTGCCGCAGCAGGCGGACAGTGCCGGCAGCGTGGCGAGCGAGCGCCGGCTGGTCGATCAGGTGCGTAAAGTGCTGCAGGATGAAGGATTACCGATTGCGGTAAGCAGCGTGCAGGCGCCGGTGTTCTACGGCAACGCGCAGATCGTCTATATCGAAAACCTGCGGCCGCTGTCGGCGGAGGAAGCGCGTGACGAACTGGCGCGCGCCGACGATATCAGCCTGAGCGACGACGGTGATTACCCGACGCCGGTTAGCGACGCCTCCGGCAGCGAAACACTGAGCATCGGCAGCGTGCGCAACGACTACGGCATCCCGGAGCTGCTGCAGTTCTGGTCGGTGGCCGACAACATCCGCTTCGGCGGCGCGCTGATGGCGGTGAAAACTGCAGAGAAGCTGGTGCAGGAGTATCTGTATTAATGCTGGAAGACGCGACCCCGTTTAAGCTGGCGCTCGGCATTGAGTATGACGGCAGCCGTTACTACGGCTGGCAGCGCCAGAATGAAGTACGCAGCGTGCAGGAAAAGCTGGAAAAAGCACTGGCGAAAGTGGCCAATCACCCGGTGAACGTGTTTTGCGCCGGACGCACCGACGCGGGCGTGCACGGCACCGGCCAGGTGGTGCATTTTGAGACCACCTCCTCGCGTGCCGACAGCGCCTGGACGCTGGGCGTGAACGCCAACCTGCCGGACGATATTGCGGTGCGCTGGGTGAAAGCGGTGCCGGAAAGCTTTCACGCGCGCTTCAGCGCTACCGCGCGCCGTTATCGCTACGTGATTTACAACCAGCGGCTGCGCCCGGCGATTCTCGGTAACGGCATTACCCATTTTTACCATCCGCTGGATGCGGAAAAGATGCACCGCGCCGCCCAGGCTTTACTGGGTGAGAACGATTTTACCTCGTTCCGTGCGGTGCAGTGCCAGTCGCGCACGCCGTGGCGCAACGTGATGCATCTCAATGTCACGCGCCTGGGGCCGTACGTGATTGTGGATATCAAAGCCAACGCCTTCGTGCATCATATGGTGCGCAATATCGTCGGCAGTCTGCTGGAGATTGGCTGCGGCAATCAGCCGGAAACGTGGATGGCCACGCTGCTGGCGGCAAAAGATCGCACGCTGGCGGCGGCAACGGCGAAAGCCGAAGGGCTGTATCTGGTGGCGGTGGATTACCCTGCTCAGTTTGCGTTACCTCAGCCTGCGCTGGGACCGTTGTTCCTCGCGGATTCATTTTAATCGGAAAGTGTCAGGGAGTTAGCTGTTATGGAGTTTATCCACTTTATCGTCGATTTCATTCTGCACATTGACGTGCATCTGGCCGAGCTGGTGGCGCAGTACGGCATCTGGATTTACGCCATTTTGTTCCTGATTCTGTTCTGTGAAACCGGGCTGGTGGTTACGCCGTTCCTGCCGGGTGATTCGCTGCTGTTCGTCGCCGGTGCGCTGGCGGCGCTGCCGGGCAACGACCTCAACGTGCACCTGATGGTGACGCTGCTGGTGATTGCCGCGATCCTCGGCGACGCGGTTAACTACACCATTGGCCGGCTGTTTGGCGAGAAGCTGTTCAGTAACCCTAACTCGAAAATTTTCCGCCGCAGCTACCTCGACAAAACCCACGCGTTTTACGATCGCCACGGCGGCAAAACCATTATACTTGCGCGCTTTGTGCCAATCGTGCGAACCTTTGCCCCCTTTGTGGCGGGAATGGGACACATGTCTTATCGCCACTTCGCGCTCTTTAACGTGACAGGCGCGCTGCTGTGGGTCCTGCTATTCTCCTATGCCGGTTACCTGTTTGGTGACCTGCCAGTGGTGCAGGAAAACCTTAAGTTGCTGATTGTCGGCATCATCATTGTCTCGGTACTGCCAGGCGTGATTGAAGTGTGGCGTCACCGCCGCCAGGCGCGTCAGCACAAGTCGCAGTAAGCCTGTTACCAGATTTTTATCCACAGCGTGAACGGGTTGTGGTTTAATGAGCGACATTTACGGCCTGCTGAAGGTGATTTCAGCAGTAACGACAAGACTGGACCAGGTCAGCATTAAACAGAAAGGTCATCAATGAGCTGGATTGAACGCATACTGAATAAAAGCACTACCACGCCTTCGCGCAAAGCCAGCATCCCGGAAGGGGTGTGGACCAAATGCGATAGCTGTGGTCAGGTGCTGTACCGCGCCGAGCTGGAGCGCAACCTTGAAGTCTGCCCGAAGTGCGACCACCACATGCGTATGCACGCGCGCGAGCGTCTGCATAGCCTGATGGATGAAGGTTCGATGACAGAGCTGGGTAGCGAGCTGGAACCGAAAGACCTGCTCAAGTTCCGCGACTCGAAGAAGTACAAAGATCGTCTGGTTGCGGCACAGAAAGAGACCGGCGAGAAAGATGCGCTGGTGGTAATGAAAGGCCAGCTGCACGGTATGCCGGTGGTGGCTGCCGCGTTTGAGTTCTCCTTTATGGGCGGCTCAATGGGCTCGGTGGTCGGCGCCCGTTTCGTGCGTGCGGTTGAGCAGGCGCTGGAAGACAACTGCCCGCTGATCTGCTTCTCCGCCTCTGGCGGTGCGCGTATGCAGGAAGCGCTGCAGTCGCTGATGCAGATGGCGAAAACCAGTGCGGCGCTGGCAAAAATGCAGGAGCGCGGTCTGCCGTATATTTCGGTACTGACCGACCCGACCATGGGTGGCGTCTCCGCCAGCTTCGCGATGCTGGGCGATTTGAACGTCGCAGAGCCAAAAGCGCTGATCGGCTTTGCCGGCCCACGCGTAATTGAACAGACGGTACGTGAAAAGCTGCCGCCGGGCTTCCAGCGCAGTGAGTTCCTGATCGAAAAAGGCGCGATCGACATGATCATCCGTCGTCCGGAAATGCGCTTTAAGCTGGCCAGCCTGCTGGCGAAAATGATGAACCTGCCGGCACCGCTGCAGGATGGTGATCGCCCGACTGCGGCTGAGCCGGAGAGCAACGAAGCCTGACAGGCAACCGAAAGGCGCAGAGTGATGCGCCTTTTTATTCATGCACCACATCGTAAAGAGCTAACAGGGCACATGGACACTCTTCACCTCCCGCAAGCCACGTCGCCTCTGGCCACGTGGCTTCATTATCTTGAGCATCTGCATTCTCAGGCTATCGATCTGGGCCTGGACCGTATTCAGCGCGTCGCCGCACGCCTCGACCTGCTAAAACCCGCTCCGTTTGTCTTCACCGTCGCCGGCACCAACGGCAAAGGCACCACCTGCCGTACGCTGGAAACCCTGCTGATGGCCGCAGGCTATCGCGTTGGCGTCTACAGCTCGCCGCATCTGGTGCGTTACACCGAACGCGTGCGCGTGCAGGGCGCTGAGCTGGATGAAGCCCGGCACAGCGCCAGCTTTGCCGCCATTGAGGCCGGACGCGGCGATATTTCGCTCACCTACTTTGAGTTTGGCACGCTGTCCGCGCTCAATCTGTTCCGTGAAGCGCAGCTGGATGTCGTGATTCTGGAAGTGGGGCTGGGCGGCCGGCTGGATGCGACGAACATTGTCGACGCCGACGTGGCGGTAATCACCAGCATTGCGCTGGACCACACCGACTGGCTGGGGCCGGATCGCGCCAGCATCGGCCGCGAGAAGGCCGGCGTATTCCGCGGCGGTAAACCGGCGGTGGTCGGCGAGGCTGATATGCCCGCCACCATTGCCCAGGTGGCCGCAGAGAAGGGTGCGCAGCTGTTACAAATTAACCGCGACTGGCAGTGGCAGCGCGAGGGCGACAGCTGGACGTTGCAGGATGCCCAGGGTGAACTGCGCGATCTGCCGCTGCCCCAGGTGCCGCTCCCCAATGCGGCCACCGCCATTGCGGCGCTGCGCGCTTCCGGCCTGACGGTGAGCGAGGCGCTGATTCGTCAGCATCTGCCGCTGGCGATTCTGCCGGGACGTTTCCAGACGGTCAGCACCGCGCCGCGCGTGATCCTTGATGTGGCACACAATCCGCATGCGGCTTATTATCTGGCTTCACGTCTCACGGAGCTGCCGGCACACGGCACGGTGCATGCGGTGGTTGGCATGTTGCACGACAAGGATATCGCCGGGACGCTGGCCGCGCTGGCGCCGCAGGTCAACCGCTGGTACTGCGCGCCGCTCGACGGCCCGCGCGGCGCGTCCGCTGATGAGCTGATGGCGCATCTGCAGGGCGGCAGCGCCTGGCAGAGCGTAGAAACCGCGTGGCAGGCGGCGCGGCAGCAGGCTCAGCCCGACGATGTGATTCTGGTGTGCGGCTCGTTCCACACCGTGGCGCAGGTAATGCAATCGATGGCAGCGGAGAACGGCAGTGGCAAGTAAGTTTCAGAATCGTTTAGTGGGTACGGTGATTCTGGTGGCGATTGGCGTCATCGTGTTGCCGGGTCTGCTGGATGGTAAGAAAAAGCATTATAAAGAGGAGTTCGCGGCGATTCCGCTGGTGCCAAAGCCTGACGATCAGCAGGACAGCGAAATGGTGCCGCCGGTGACGCAGCCGCTGCCGTCGCAGCCGCCGGAAGGTGCGAGCGCGGCGCAGCAGGCGCCCGCCAGCAGCGCAACGCAAAACAGTGCCGCCAGCGGCAGCACGCAGCCAGCACAAAACAGCCAGCCCAGCGTCGTAACGCCGCCGCCGGTGCACCAGCAGCAGAAACCGGCAGAGCAGGTGAAGCCGAAGCCGGTCGAGCAGCCGAAGCCTAAACCGGTGGAGCAGCCGAAACCGAAGCCGGCAGAACAACCGAAAGCGACAGAACAGCCAAAAACTTCAGAGCAGCCCAAAGCGGCGGAAACGCCGAAGCAGAGCGAACCGGCCGCGCCAGCAGGGCAGGCGTATGTGGTGCAGCTTGGTGCCCTGAAGAACGCCGCCAAAGTGAATGAGATCGTGGCGCAGCTGCGGCTCTCCGGCTATCGCGCCTTTACCGTGCCGTCGACGCCGGTGCAGGGGCAGATCACCCGCATTTACGTCGGGCCGGATGCGTCCAAAGCGAAACTGCAGGGCGCACTCGGTGAGCTGAAAGGCATCTCCGGCCTCGGCGGTGTTGTGAAGCCGTACAGCACACGCTGATCAACTGATAAGCCGCGCCGATAGCAGAAACAGGCGCGGCTTTTGGCGTGTTTTTTAGCGAAGCGTTACTGAAAATTTATGGAATATCAGCAGGTTAAATGGCTGGCATCAACAAGGGCGAGGAAAGTTTTTTTCATCGCCCTTTTTCTCGGGACAGAACCGGAAAACCCTACGCAAACGTTTTCTTTTTCTGTTAGAATGCGCCCCGAACTGGATGCAGGGGTGCAAATGCACTGTACTGGAAGCGTTCATGATCTGGATTGATTACGTCATTATTGCGGTAGTTGGTTTTTCGGCTCTGGTCAGCCTGATTCGCGGGTTTGTCCGGGAAGCCTTATCTCTTGTTACTTGGGGATGCGCGTTTTTTGTCGCCAGTCATTACTACGCCTACCTTGCAGTCTGGTTTACAGGTTTTGACGACGAACTGGTTCGCAACGGCATCGCCATCGCGGTGTTATTCGTTGCCACCCTGATTGTGGGTGCCATCGTGAACTATGTGATCGGCTCGCTGGTTGAGAAAACCGGCTTGTCGGGAACCGACAGGGTGTTGGGGGTCTGTTTCGGGGCGTTGCGTGGCGTGCTGATTGTATCCGCCATTCTCTTCTTCCTTGATACATTCACCGGCTTTTCAAAAAGTCCGGACTGGCAACAGTCTCAACTCATTCCCCAGTTCAGTTACATCATCAGGTGGTTTTTCGATTACCTGAAAAGCACGTCGAGTTTTTTACCCCGGTAACACCGGGAGTGCGGCTAATGAGGAAATGACAACATGTGCGGTATTGTTGGTATCACCGGTTTTATGCCAGTAAACCAGTCGATCTATGACGCGTTAACGGTGCTGCAGCACCGCGGGCAGGATGCCGCCGGCATTTGTACCATCGATGCGCTGAACTGCTTCCGTCTGCGTAAGGCCAATGGCCTGGTCAGCGACGTGTTTGAAGCGCGCCACATGCAGCGTTTGCAGGGAAATATGGGTATCGGCCACGTGCGTTATCCGACTGCCGGCAGCTCCAGCGCCTCTGAAGCGCAGCCCTTCTATGTGAACTCGCCGTACGGCATCACGCTGGCTCACAACGGTAACCTGACCAACGCCCATGAACTGCGCAAGCAGCTGTTCGAAGTCGGTCGCCGTCATGTGAATACCACCTCAGATTCCGAAATCCTGCTCAACATCTTTGCTCAGGAGCTGGATCGTTTTCAGCACTATCCGCTGGAAGCTGACAACATTTTTGCTGCCGTGGCGGCGGTGCATCAGCAGGTGCGCGGTGCTTACGCCGTGGTGGCGATGATTATCGGTCACGGCATGGTTGCGTTCCGCGATCCTAACGGTATCCGTCCGCTGGTATTGGGCAAACGTGAGCTGGCCGATGGCCGCACTGAGTACATGGTGGCCTCAGAGAGCGTGGCGCTGGATACGCTCGGCTTCGAATTTATTCGTGACGTTGCGCCAGGCGAAGCGGTGTACATCACCGAGCAGGGTCAGCTCTCGACGCGCCAGTGCGCAGAGAACCCGAAAAGCAATCCGTGCCTGTTCGAGTACGTTTACTTTGCGCGTCCGGACTCGTTCCTCGACAAGATCTCCGTCTACAGCGCACGCGTGCGCATGGGCACCAAGCTGGGCGAGAAAATTGCCCGCGAGTGGGAAGATCTTGATATTGACGTGGTGATCCCGATTCCGGAAACCTCGACCGATACCGCGCTGGAGATCGCCCGTATTCTTGATAAGCCGTACCGCCAGGGTTTTGTGAAAAACCGCTACGTGGGCCGTACCTTTATTATGCCGGGCCAGCAGCTGCGCCGCAGTGCGGTACGCCGTAAGCTCAACGCCAACCGCGCTGAGTTCCGCGATAAAAACGTGCTACTGGTGGATGACTCGATTGTGCGCGGCACCACCTCTGAGCAGATTATCGAGATGGCGCGTGAAGCGGGCGCGAAGCGCGTCTATCTGGCGTCGGCGGCACCGGAAATTCGCTTCCCTAACGTCTACGGCATCGATATGCCGAGCGCTACCGAGCTGATTGCGCACGGCCGTGAAGTGGAAGAGATTCGTCAGCTGATTAAAGCCGATGCGCTGATTTTCCAGGATCTGCAGGATCTGATCGACGCGGTGCGTGAAGAGAACCCGGATATTGCCCAGTTCGAATGCTCGGTGTTCAACGGCATCTACGTCACCAAAGACGTTGACCTGCAGTATCTGGAATATCTGCAGTCGCTGCGTAACGACGATGCTAAAGCGATTGCGCGTCAGAACGAAGTGGAGAACCTGGAACTGCATAACGAAGGTTAAGGTCAGTCTCAGACAGACGAAACAGGGCGGGCGCAATCCCGCCCTGTTTGTTTTTGTATTTATGGCGGCGGAGCGGCTATTATTGGCGCACTCTTTTGCAGCAAGGCTGAATTATGAAACGACTCATCATTGGTATTTCCGGCGCCAGCGGCGCGATCTACGGCGTGCGTATGCTGCAGGTGCTGCAACCGTTAGCCGAAGTGGAAACCCATCTGGTGATGAGCCCGGCGGCGCGGCAAACGCTGGCGCTGGAAACCGATTACAGCCTGCGTGACGTGCAGGCGCTGGCCGATGTGGTGCATGATGTGCGCGATATCGCCGCCAGCATCTCGTCCGGCTCGTTCAAAACGCTGGGTATGGCAATTGTGCCGTGTTCCATGAAAACCCTGTCGGGCATTGTGCACAGCTACAGCGACAGTCTGCTGACGCGCGCCGCCGACGTGGTGCTGAAAGAGCAGCGCCGGCTGGTGCTGTGCGTGCGCGAAACCCCGCTGCATCTCGGTCATCTGCGCATGATGACCACTGCCGCCGAACTCGGCGCGCTGATTATGCCGCCGGTGCCGGCGTTTTATCACCGCCCGCAGCGCATCGACGATTTGATTGATCAGACGGTCAACCGCGTGCTGGATCAGTTTGATATCGAGTTGCCGGAAGATCTGTTTACCCGCTGGCAGGGTGCATGATGGTGCATTAATGCACTGAATGCGTGCAAAAGCGCGGGGCCGATCACTGTTCGTGCATCTTGTGCACCAAAAGTTAACAATCTCACTTTTTCTTCCTCACACCGCTGTTATATTTCCCTCACAAACTAAGTGCTTGCGTCCCAGATAGACGCAGTATTTAGTGCGCCTGCGCACAGTTTCGCCGATTTGCACAACTGGCATGAAACCTGCAAAACATTCAGCGCAAACACATCACGCACCACATAACAATAAGCACTTCACTTGAGGGTTACCTATGAAAAAGCGAGTTCTGGCTCTTTCTCTGATGCTGGCTATGTCCGGCGCTGCGAGCGTGTTCGCGGCGGTACCGCAGTCGCTGCGCATCGGGACTGATCCAACTTACCCGCCGTTTGAGTCCAAGAACGCGCAGGGCCAGCTGGTTGGCTTTGATATCGACCTGGCCAACGAGATCTGTAAGCGTATCAAGACCAAATGTACTTATGTGGAAAGTGATTTCGATGCGCTGATCCCGTCGCTGAAAGCGAAGAAGATCGACGCCATCATCTCTTCACTCTCGATCACCGAGAAACGTCAGGAAGAGATCGCCTTCTCGGAAAAACTGTATGCAGCGAACGCGCGTTTAGTGGCGCCGAAGGGGTCTAAACTGCAGCCGACCATTGAGTCGCTGAAGGGCAAGAACATCGGCCTGCTGCAGGGCACCACGCAGGAAACCTACGCCAATGAATACTGGCGTCCAAAAGGGGTGACCGTCACGCCGTATGCCAACCAGGATCTGGTGTATCAGGACCTGAATGCTGGCCGTATTGATGCGGCGTTCCAGGATGAGGTGCAGGCGAGCGAAGGCTTCCTTAAGCAGCCGGTCGGGAAAAACTACGCGTTCGCCGGTCCGGCGGTGAAAGATGACAAAATCTTTGGCGTCGGCACCGGTATGGGCCTGCGTAAAGATGACGCCGATCTGAAAGCTGCCATCGACAAAGCCTTTAACGACATGCGCAAAGACGGTACCTACGACAAGATTGCGAAGAAGTACTTTGATTTCAACGTTTACGGCGATTAAGACTCCTGTTCCTGAACGGGTGTATTGAGTCACGCTAACGTGGGTCATAACTATTCACTCCGGGCGCTTACTTATGTAAACTCCCGGAGTTCATACGCTTGCCACCATCCTTCCGTGATTCACATCCCTGGTCAGGACTGTCCGTGTGTTGTTGGACAGCGTTTGTTTATTTCCCTCACGACAGGATCGAACCCATGTTGTATGGCTATTCTGAAGTAATTCTCAAAGGCACGCTGGTGACCCTTGAGCTGGCGCTCAGCTCGGTGGTACTGGCCGTGGTGCTGGGCCTGATAGGGGCCGGCGCCAAACTCTCCCGCAATCGCCCGCTGGCGATGATTTTTGAAGGCTACACCACGCTCATCCGTGGCGTGCCCGATTTGGTGCTGATGCTGCTGATCTTTTACGGTCTGCAGATTGCCCTCAACGCCGTAACCGATGCGCTCGGCATGGCACAGTTTGATATCGACCCGATGGTTGCCGGTATTATTACGCTCGGCTTCATCTACGGTGCTTACTTCACTGAAACCTTCCGTGGCGCGTTTCTCGCGGTGCCGAAAGGGCAGATTGAAGCCGCCACCGCCTTCGGCTTTACCGGCGCGCAAACTTTCCGTCGCATTCTGTTCCCGGCGATGATGCGCTTTGCGCTGCCCGGCATCGGCAACAACTGGCAGGTGATCCTCAAAGCCACCGCGCTGGTGTCGCTGCTCGGCCTTGAAGATGTGGTAAAAGCCACGCAGCTGGCCGGCAAAAGTACCTGGCAACCGTTCTACTTCGCGATTGTGGCCGGGGTGATTTATCTGGTGTTTACCACGCTGTCCAACGGCGTGCTGTGGTGGCTTGAACGCCGCTACTCGGTAGGGGTGAAAAGGGCAGAGTTATGATCGAGATTATTCAGGAGTACTGGAAACAACTGCTCTGGACCGACGGTTACCGTTTTACCGGCGTGGCCATCACGCTGTGGCTGCTGATTCTGTCCGTAGTGATTGGCGGCAGCCTTGCGGTGCTGCTGGCCATCGCGCGCGTGTCGCCCAATCGCTATATCTCCACGCCGGTGTGGCTGTTTACCTATGTGTTTCGCGGCACGCCGCTGTATGTGCAGCTGCTGGTGTTCTATTCCGGCATGTACACGCTGGAGGTGGTGAAAGGCTCCGAGTTGCTGAACGCCTTCTTCCGCAGTGGCCTGAACTGTACGCTGCTGGCATTTACCCTGAACACCTGTGCTTATACCACCGAGATTTTTGCCGGTGCCATTCGCGCCGTGCCACACGGTGAAATCGAAGCCGCGCGCGCCTATGGTTTCTCGCCGTTTAAACTTTACCGCTGCATCATTCTGCCGTCGGCGCTGCGCACCGCGCTGCCCGCCTACAGCAATGAAGTGATTCTGATGCTGCACTCCACCGCGCTGGCGTTCACCGCCACCGTGCCGGATTTGCTAAAAATCGCGCGCGATATCAACTCGGCGACCTATCAGCCGTTCACCGCGTTCGGCATCGCTGCGGTGCTGTACCTGATTATCTCTTACGTGCTGATTAGCCTGTTCCGCCTTGCGGAGCGCCGCTTCCTCGCGCATGTGAAACCCTCTTCGTCGCACTGAGTATGACTATGGCTGAAAATAAATTAAGCGTTACCGAACTGCATAAGCGTTACGGTGAACATGAAGTTCTGAAGGGCGTGTCGCTGCAGGCTAACGCCGGCGATGTGATCAGCATTATTGGCTCGTCCGGTTCCGGGAAAAGTACCTTTTTACGCTGCATCAACTTCCTCGAAAAGCCGAGCGAAGGCACCATCGCGGTTAACAACGAGGCGATAAACCTGGTGCGCGACACCGATGGCCAGCTGAAAGTGGCCAACAAGGAGCAGTTGCGTTCGCTGCGTACCCGGCTGACCATGGTGTTCCAGCATTTCAATTTGTGGAGCCACATGACGGTGCTGGATAACGTCACTGAAGCACCGATTCAGGTGCTGGGGCTGAGCAAAGCCGAAGCGCGCGAGCGGGCAATTAAATACCTCGATAAAGTCGGTATTGATGCGCGCGCGCGTGCCAAATATCCGGTGCATCTGTCAGGCGGCCAGCAGCAGCGTGTCTCGATTGCCCGCGCGCTGGCGATGGAGCCGGAAGTGTTGCTGTTTGACGAACCCACCTCGGCGCTCGATCCGGAGCTGGTAGGCGAAGTGCTGCGCATCATGCAGAAGCTGGCCGAAGAGGGCAAAACCATGGTGGTAGTGACGCACGAGATGGAGTTCGCCCGTCACGTATCCAACCACGTGATTTTTCTGCATCAGGGCAAAATCGAAGAGCAGGGCGCGCCAGACGAACTGTTCGGCAACCCGAAAAGCCCGCGCCTGCAGCAGTTTTTGAAGGGATCGTTGAAATAGGTTTCTGAACCGTTGCGGCGCAATGTACTGCGCGTTTCCCGGCGATGCGGCGGTTAAATCCGCGCGATACATCGCGCCGCGACGAATCAGAGAAATTTTTAATTAATCATGCAGCAGTTTCAGCGCGGTGTCTTCATCCGTCACCAGCCCGGAAATCCAGCCGCCGTGCAGCGCGGCGTGAATCGCTGCGTATTTGCGCGCGCTGCCGGCAAAGCCGATGATATTGCGCTGCGTCTGGCTCTCCAGCAGCACGCTGGTCAGCAGCTCGTCGGTTTCGCCGTACACCCGCTCTCCCTGCTGATTGAAAAAATGCCCCAGCATTTCACCCACCACGCCGCGCGCGTTGAGCGCTTCTACCTGCGCATCGGTGATAAAGCCTTCGGCATTGAGCGGGCAGCCCGGCATCACTTCGCCAATGCCGACAAACGCCACGTTCGCCTGCAGCGCACGCTGGGTGACGCGCTGATAGACCTGATGCTGCACCCACATCGTCTTATCCTGCGGCGTGTCTGCATACAGCGGCGCCGGAATGAAGAAATATTTGCCCTGCATCTTCTCCGCCATTTTCAGCGGTACGTCGTAGCGGGTACCGGAATCGTCACGCGCAATCGCGCCGATCATCGACACACACTGATGCTGTGACCGTTCAACCCACGGCAGCGCATCAATCATTGAGCGCAGCGTTTTGCCGGAACCGATGCCAAATACCTGCGGCGTCTCTTCGTTGATAAACTGCGCCATCACCGCTGCGCCTTCCACCGCCAGCATTTGCTGAATCGCCTCATCATCCAGCCCGGCTGACGGCACCACGCGGCACAGCGTCAGGCCAAACTTTTGTTCGATCTCGCGCGCCAGATGCAGGCAGTGCGTGACCGGATGGTCGATCTTCACGCTGACCATGCCCATCTCACGCGCGCTGGAGACCAGCCGCTGCGCCACCTGCCGCGATAAGCCCAGCGCGCGCGCAATCTCCTGCTGCGTGACGCCCGCCACGTAATACATCCACGCTGCCCGCGCCGCCAGCTCCTGCTTCTTCTCTTCTCTGCTCATCGCCTTGTTCCGTCAAACTCCGATGCGCCAGTTTATCGCGTCTTGCCCCTGAAGCGTTAACTGAGCAAAAGCCCTAAAAAAGAGCAAAAGTATTAAATGTGATGGATCTCGCAGAACGATCGCCCCGGCGGCGACTATGCTACGCCTCATCGGGCAAATGCCCTCAATTGTGGCAAATGTTTATTTCGAGGCAACTATGACGACGAAATCAGTGTGGATGCATATCGGCGCAGGCTCTTTTCACCGCGCGCATCAGGCGTGGTATCTGCACCAGCTGCGCCAGCAGGGCGATGACAGCTGGAGCATCGCGCTCGGCAACATCCGCGGCGATGCGGTAGCGCTGCTCAACCAGCTGCAGGCGCAAAACGGCGAGTACGTGCTGGAAACCGTGACGCCGGAGGGCGAGCGCGCGTATGAAACCATCACTTCGCTGCGCACCATTCTGCCGTGGGACGCGGAGATCAGCGCGCTGGTGGCGCAGGGCGCCAGCGCCGACACAAAAGTGATCGGTTTTACCGTGACCGAAGCGGGTTATTACCTGACGCCGGCGCATGAACTCGATCTCAGCCAGGCCGATATCCAGGCCGATCTCCGTGGTGAGGCGCGCACTATTTACGGCGCGCTGACCCGCATTCTGCGCCAGCGCGTGGCCAGCGGCGGTGCGCCGGTCACGCTGCTCAACTGCGACAATCTGCGTCACAACGGCGAACGTTTCCGTCACGGCATGCTGGCGTTTCTCGCCGCGCAGGGCGACCGCGCGCTGGCCAGCTGGGTGCGCGATAACACCACTTCGCCAAACACCATGGTGGATCGCATCACGCCGCGTCCCACGCCGGATGTCGCCGAACGCGTCAAAGCGGCCACCGGCAAAGACGATGGCGCGGCGGTGATGGCGGAATCGTTTATCCAGTGGGTGATTGAGGATGATTTCATCGCCGGACGCCCGGCGCTGGAAAAGGTGGGCGTGGAGCTGGTGGCGTCGGTGCTGCCGTGGGAAGAGGCGAAAATCCGCATCCTCAACGCCACGCACGCGGCGATTGCCTGGGCCGGCACGCTCACCGGCCATGACTACATTGATGACAGCACGCGTCAGCCCGCGATCTATCAGCTGGCGTATGACTACATCACGCAGGACGTGATCCCGTCACTGTCGCCCAGCCCGCTCGATCTGGCGGATTACCGCGACGTGGTGCTGGCGCGCTTTAGCAATCCCTACATTAAAGATACCAATCAGCGCGTCGGTGCCGATGGGCTATCGAAAATCCCCGGCATGGTGACGCCGACGCTGCGCGAATGCTATCAGCGCGGCGCAGAACCGACCGCTACCGCCGTGCTGCCGGCGCTGTTCTACCTGTTCCTGCAACGCTGGGCCAGCAACCAGCTGCCGTATGCGTATCAGGATGGCGTGCTCAATGCTGACGCGCTGCGCCAGCAGCTGAGCGGCGAGAATGCGCTACAAACCTTCCTCAGCGACCGCGCGCTGTTTGCCGAACTGGCCGATGACCGCGCTTTTCATGCGCTGGTGACGCGCAGCGTAAACGCCATTGAGCAGCAACTGCTGCAGCCGGCGACGGTGTAAGGAGGGCACAGCATGTATCTCGGCATTGATATTGGCACCTCAGAACTCAAAGCGCTGATCGTCAACCCGCAGGGCGAGATTGTGGCGTCGAATCACGCCACGCTCAGCGTGCAGCGTCCGCATCCGCACTGGGCGGAGCAGGATCCCGATCGCTGGTGGCAGGCGTGTGGTCAGGCGATCGCCGGGCTGCGCCAGCAGGCACCGGACGCGTGGGCCGCGATCCGCGCCATCGGTCTCTCCGGTCAGATGCACGGCGCCGTGCTGCTGGATGCCGCCGGTGAGGTGCTGCGGCCATGCATATTGTGGAACGACACGCGCAGCGCGGCGCAGTGTGATGCGCTGCGCCAGCACCATCCGCAGATGATGGAAATCGCCGCCAACCTGATTATGCCTGGCTTCACCGCGCCGAAACTGCACTGGGTGGCGGAACATGAGCCCGAAATCTTCCGCCGCATCGACAAGGTGCTGCTGCCGAAGGACTACCTGCGCTGGCGTCTGACCGGGCGCTTTGTCAGCGAGCCGTCGGACGCCGCTGGCACGCTGTGGCTCGACGTGGCGCAGCGCGACTGGTCTGACGCACTGCTGGCGATTAGCGGGCTGACGCGCGCACAGATGCCCGAACTGGTTGAGGGCAGCGCGGTCAGCGCCACGCTGCGCGCCGATCTGGCCAGCGAATGGGGCTTAGCCGCCACGGTGAGCGTGGCCGGCGGCGGCGGTGATAATGCCGCGTCGGCGGTGGGCGTCGGTGCGGTTAATGCGGGCGATGCCTTTATCTCGCTCGGCACGTCAGGCGTGATTTTTGTGGTTAACGATCGGCTGCGCGCCGATCCGCAATCCGGCGTGCACGCTTTCTGCCATGCGCTGCCGGGACGCTGGCACCAGATGAGCGTGATGCTCAGCGCCGCCAGCTGTCTGCGCTGGCTGTGCAATCTGCTGTCGGTCACCGAAAGCCAGCTGATGGACGAGATGGCACAGCTCAGCGCGGAACAGCTGCGTCAGGCACCGCTGTTTCTGCCGTATCTCTCTGGTGAACGCACGCCGCACAACGATCCGCAGGCGACCGGGGCATTTTTCCATTTACGCCACGAAACGCCGCGCGCGCTGCTCGGCTATGCGGTGATTGAGGGCGTAGCGTTTGGCCTGGCGGATGGTCTGGCGGTGCTGGGCGATACGCAGCAGCAGATTCAGCAGTGCAGCCTGACCGGCGGCGGTGCGCGCAGCACGCTGTGGGCGCAGCTGATTGCCGACGTGCTGCAGCTGCCGATAGTGACCCATCCGGCCAGCGCCTCCGGCGCGCTGGGTGCGGCACGGCTGGCGTGGCTGGCCGACGGCGGCAGTGAAGCCGACGTGTGCCTGAAGCCGCCGGTGCAGGCGCGCTATCAGCCCGATGCGGCGCGCGGAGCCATGCTGCAGCAGCGGCTACGCCTGTTCCGTGAACTCTATGTACAACAACAGCAGGCGCGCGCGTTGCTGCCTGCCTGATCGGATTAGCGAACGGAAGGAAGATTGTCATGCAATCGAACGCATACTGGTTTGGCTTACCGAAAAAGATGTTCTGGGGCTTTCTGGCCATCGCCATTTTCATGGCCGGCGACGGCTTCGAAATGGCGTTTCTCTCGCGCCACATCACTGACATGGGCTTTTCGCCGGCCCAGTCGGCGGTAGTGTTTACGTTTTACGGCCTGGCCGCCGCGCTGGCGGCGTGGGCCTCCGGCGTGGTGGCGGAGCTGATTACGCCGCAGCGCGCCATGATGATTGGCTTTATGCTGTGGATCGTCATGCATGCGCTGTTTATGTCGCTGGGGCTCGGGCTGCGTAACTATCCGCTGATGGTGCTGTTCTACGGTATTCGCGGCCTGGCCTATCCGCTGTTTATCTACTCGTTCATGATGATGCTGGTGCAGGTGCTGCCGCGTGACAAGCTGGCCGCCGCTACCGGCTGGTTCTGGGCGATGTACTCCGTGGGAATTGGCGTGGTGGGCAGCTATCTGCCGAGCCTGACCATCCCGATGCTGGGCGAAACCGGCACCTTATGGCTGGCGATTGTCTGGGTGGCGTGCGGCGGCGTGCTGGCCTACTTCAGCCTGCGCAACGTGCCGGTGGACCGTTCCCGCGTTAATCTGCCGCTGCGCGATAAGATGACGGAGATGTCGCGTGCCGTAACCATTCTGTTCACCAACCAGCATGTGTTTTATGCCTGCCTGATCCGCATCATCAATACGCTGTCGCTGTTCGGTTTTGCCATCATCATGCCGCTGCTGTTTGTCGATCGGCTCGGCTTTACCATCTCCGAATGGCTGCAGATTTGGGCGGTGTTCTTCTTCGTCACCATCTTTACCAATATTTTCTGGGGCATTACCGGTGAGAAGCTGGGCTGGATCCGTCAGGTGCGCTGGTTCGGCTGCCTCGGTATGGCGATCTCCAGCCTGGCGTTTTACTACCTGCCGCTGTATGCCGGGCATAACTTCTGGGTGGCGCTGATTCCGGCGATCATGCTGGGGATCTTTGTCGCTGCATTTGTGCCGATGACCGCGGTGTTCCCGACGCTGGAGCCGCATCATAAGGGCGCAGCGGTATCGATTTACAATCTGTCGGCCGGGCTGAGTAACTTTGTTGCCCCGGCGATTGCTTCACTGCTGCTGCCGTTCTTCGATATCGTCGGGGTGGTGTGGGCCTATACCGCGCTCTACCTGTTCGCCGGCGTGCTGACCTTTATCATTCGCGTGCCGCAGCCGGGACACACGCGGGAAGCGTCAGCGGTGAAGTCGTCGGTGGTGCAGCAGCGCAGCTAAAGCTGAGCCTGTCGCACCGGCAGCCGCCGCTGCCGGTGCTGACACGGCGCTATTCCAGCTTCTGTTTCACTTTCTTCACGTCGTCAGCGCTGACCGGTGCGGCGGCATTTCCCCAGCTGTTGCGGATGTAGCTCACCACCGCGGCGATCTCCTTATCACCCAGCGTGCCGGCAAAGGCCGGCATTGCCGGTGCCGTGGGGCGGGCATCGGTATCGACACCGCGACTGCCGGCGGCGACCACCCGAATCAGCGAGGTGGCATCCTCCTGATTGAGCAACGGATTGTCCGCCAGCTGCGGGAAGATATTCTTCTCACCGCGCCCCCCCGGGCTGTGGCAGGCTGAGCACTTCGCCACATAGATTTGCGCGCCCAGCTTCATGCGATCGTCCGTCGCGGCAAGTGCAGCGGGCACTTGCTCATCACGTGATTCACCGCTTTTCAGGTACACCGCCACCGCCTGCAGATCTTCATCGCGCCAGTGCTGCGTGGAGTGACGCACCGCGTCGGCCATTGGACCAGAAGCGATATCGAAACGGTTCACGCCGGTACGCAGGTAGCTGACGATATCCTGCTGGCTCCATTTGCCCAGCCCGCTGTGTGGGTTCGCGGTGATGTCCGGCGCCATCCAGCCTTCAACCACTTCACCACGCAAAAACGCGCCGTTTTTATCGCCGCCGAGCAGATTTTTCGGCGTGTGGCAGGTGCCGCAGTGGCCCGCGCCCTGCACCAGATACGCACCGCGATTCCACTGGGCGGATTGACGGGCGTCCGGCTGGAACGCGCCCTGGTCAAAGTTGATCCAGTTCCACACCATCAGGCTGGTGCGGATGTTGAAAGGGAAGGGCAGCTGATTGGTCTCGACCGGGTTGTGTATCGGCTGCAGCGTCTGCATCCATGCCCACAAATCCTGCAGATCCTTATCCGACATTTTGGTGTAGGCGGTGAACGGCATCGCGCCGTACAGCCGCTTGCCGCCGTGGCCGATGCCCTCGGTCATGGCGCGGCGGAAATCTTCATAGCGCCAGTTGCCGATGCCGGTTTCGCGGTCCGGCGTGATATTAGCGCCGACCAGCGTACCAAACGGCGTCTGCAACCTGACGCCCCCGGCAAACGGCTGCTGCGGATCGGCGGTGTGGCAGGCGGTGCAGTCCGCCAGCGTGGCGATATAGCTGCCGCGCGCGTACTGATCGTATTCCGGCTGGGCGTGAGACACAAAGCTGGTGAGCAGCAGCGCGGCAGCGCACAGAGAGAGACGTGTTTTCATGCGGTAATCATCTCCCCGGGACGTTGCAGATAGTAGTGACGAATCGCATGCGCTGCTTTGAACGCCAGCGCGCCGACGGTGCCGGTCGGGTTATAGCCCGGGTTTTGCGGAAAGGCTGACGCGCCCACCACGAACAGGTTCGGTACATCCCACACCTGCAGATGTTTATTGACCGAGCTGGTTGAGGGATCGCTGCCCATGATAAAGCCGCCAACCACGTGCGACGACTGATACGGCACGCTGCTCCAGTGGCCGGTCATCGGTTTGACAATCATCTCGCGCGGGTTCATCGATTTAGCGATTTCCGCCACTTTACCCGTGCAGTACTGCGCCATTTTCAGATCGTTCGCCGCAAAGTCGAAGGTAATGCGCAGCAGCGGTCGGCCATGCGGATCTTTGTAGTTGGGATCGAGCGACAGATAGTTGGTGCGCGTGGTGTAGCTGCTGGCCTCGCAGCCAATCGACATGGTGCTGAGGTAGTTATCTTTCAGCGCGCGTTTCCACTTCGAGCCCCATTTGGGCGTGTTGGGCGGCAGCGGCCGGTAGCCAATCGGTGCCGAGCCGATGGGCGTCACGCGGATGCTGCCGCCGCCGAAGAAGCCCAGACCGCTGTGGTCAAAATTATCGTTATTGAATTCATCAATGCCCATGCCCACCGCGCCGGCACCGATAAACGGGTTAAAGTTTTTGTTGTCAAAAAACAGCGTGACGCCATTGGCCGTCTGGTAGGCGTAATTGCGGCCGGTGGTGCCTTTGTTAGTGACCGGATCATAAGCCTGGCCAATGCCGGAGAGCAGCATCAGGCGCACGTTTTCAAAGGTAAAGGCGGCGACGATCACCAGATCGGCCGGCTGTTCCCACTTATCGCCGGAGGAGTCGATGTAGGTGACGCCGGTGGCCTGTTTGCCGCTGGCATCGGTCAGCACTTCCAGCACTTCGCAGTTGGTATACGCGGTAAAGTTCTCTTTGCGCATCAGCGCCGGCAGCACGGTGGTGATGGCGCTGGCTTTCGAGTAGTTGGCGCAGCCGTAGTTGGTGCAGAAGCCGCAGAAGGTGCAGGGGCCCATGGTGACGCCATAGGGATTGGTGTACGCCTCGGAAACCAGCGAGGAGGGCACCGGAAACGGCTGGTAGCCGAGATTTTTTGCTGCTTCGGCAAACAGCGTCGGACCATAGGGCTGGCGCAGCGGCGGCGTCGGGTAGTCGGCCGACCGCGCGCCTTCGAACGGATTGCCGCCCGTGCGTTTCTCTCCCTGAATATTGCCGGCGTAACCCGAGGTGCCGGCCACGCGCTCAAATTGCATGTAGTGCGGCTCCATCTCCTCCCAACTGGTGCCCCAGTCCTGCAGCACCAGCTCATCCGGAATGGCACTGGCGCCGTAGCGTTCGGTCAGGTGGCTTTTCAGGCGAAACTCTTCCGGCTGAAAGCGAAAGGTAATGCCGGCCCAGTGGTTGCCCGCGCCGCCGGTGCCGTTGCCCGGATGGAACGAGCCCCAGGTGCGCATCGGCAGGGCGGTTTGCGACGGATTGTTGCGCATGGTGCAGGTGTTCTGCCGCGTACGCAGCATCAGCTCTTCGCGCATCACGTAGCGCAGCTCGTCGGTGACGGTGCCAATATTGAAGTCGCGCGCGGTGTCGCGCCATGGGCCGCGCTCAATGCCGATCACTTCCAGGCCTTCGTCGGCCAGTTCATTGGCGATAATCGATCCGGCCCAGCCGAGACCAATCACCACCACATCGGTTTTGGGTAATTTCTTCATCATCTATCCCCGTGCTTTCCATTGCGCAATGCTGATCGGCTCTAAGCCCAGATTTTCGTTGTGGCGCTCAACGTATTCGCGATAGTCGTAGCGCGCGCCGGGAAAGCCCAGCATCTTCCACGACACCATGTCTTTGTTGCCGCCGTAGATCGGATCGGCAAAGAAGCCTTCCATGGTGTTGTTCAGCACCTCAAGAAACAGCGACTGCGCATCAAAGCCGCTGAAATGCACCTTTCCGGCTTCCATGTCTGCCAGCAGCGCGTCCTGCTGCGCCGGCGTCAGATCGACAAAGTTCTTTTGCGAAGTTTGCTGCACGTAGCGGTTGAGCGCCGCCAGCCCCTGGCGATAGCGCTGTTGCGGCACCAGCGGCGACTGGTCGCCCTGCTCGGTGGTGCCCTGCTGAAACGGGCCCTGCATGTAGAGGCGTTCGAAGGTGCCATAAAAGCCGTGCAGCTGGCGGTCGATAAAAACAGCGCAGCCGGCTTCTTTGCCGCCCACGCTCAGCTCGTCCGCCGGAATAATGCGGTCAACCATGGCTTCCACGGTGCGCGCTTCTTCATCGGTGAAGAACAGCCAGCCCTGAGCCTGGAACTGTTCCGGAGGGTTATCGGCGAAGGGTGTCCAGCCGGGGGCGCCCTTGAGTGAGACGGCATCGGCGGCGCGGGTGACGCCAGCGGCAACGCCCAGCGTCGTCCAGGTCAGGACCTGGCGTCGTGTGACACCGGGCAGGGTTTTGGCTCGTTTTTTCATCATCGCTTCCAGACAGAGTAACAAGATAAGGCGTAACCGGCCGGCGTGCGCGGCGACACAACGGGTCGGAATCTTCAGTTTTTGTAAATTTTTATGGCGAATGTTAACTGTAGACGGGCTGGGGGGTGGCGACCAATAACCATACAAAAAAGTGCACTATTTGATAATCCGCCGGTTATTTCCTGAACTAAGCGCCACGTTAAATCTGCAGGCTTCGCTTGAACTCATCGCGCTGGCTGCCAGGCTTAACCGTTTCAACCACGAAATAACCAGGAGGAAATATGTCGCGCTTTGCAGAGAAAGTGGTGGTGATTACCGGAGCCGGATCCGGCATTGGTGCCGCAGCGGCGCAGCGTTTCGCCAGTGAAGGCGCACAGGTGGTGCTGGTGGGCAGAACCCGTGACAAGCTGGAACAGGTGCTGAGCACGCTGAGCGGCGAGAATCATCTGGTGGCACCCTGCGACGTCGGCGATGCGGATCAGGTTAAACAGCTGGCAGAGCAGGTGCAGCAGCAGTATGGGCGCGTGGATGTGCTGGTGAATAACGCCGGCAGCATCGTGCAGGGCAAAATTCACGAAGTGTCGATAGCGGACTGGAAGTCGCTGATGAGCACTGACCTCGACGGTGTATTTTACTGCACCCACTTCTTTATGCCCGCGCTGCTCAACAGTAAAGGCAACGTGGTGAATACCTCGTCGGTATCCGGACTGGGCGGCGACTGGGGCATGAGTGTCTACAACGCCGCCAAGGGCGCGGTGACCAATTTTACCCGCGCGCTGGCGATGGATTATGGCACCGACGGTGTGCGCGTTAACGCCGTATGCCCGGGTTTTACCTTTACCGATCTCACCGAAGAGATGAAAAACGATGAGGCGCTGCTTGCACGCTTCTATGACCGTATTCCGCTGGGCCGCGCCGGTGAACCGGAAGATATCGCCAGCGCGATTGCTTTCATCGCCAGCGACGATGCGCGTTATATCACCGGCGTTAACCTGCCGGTCGATGGCGGTCTGACGGCGTCGAACGGCCAGCCGAAACAGGCGTAAGAGATAACAGGCGGAGAATCAGGTGTAATGTCACCGTCAATCCGCCTGTTAGTCGGTCATGTCTCACGCGCTTCGCCATCATGACACGCTGACACATAGCTGGCCGTATAACCGCCGTTCGCTAACGCCACGATTCTGGCAAAGCCAGACGCGCCAAAATGCATGCCGGCAATCACCGTATTTTCCGCTGCCACCTGCTGCAAAATACGCTGGCGCGTCTCTCTGGCCATGACGGGATCGATATCGAAGGCGATGGAAACCTGTGGGCAGGCCAGCTGAACTGGCGGGTAATGCACAATATCACCCCAAATCAATAAACGCTCGTCGTCTGAATCAATGCGAAACCCGCAATGCCCCGGAGTATGACCGGGCAACGCCAGCGCACGGATTCCCGGGCTGATCTCCTCATCCGCCATCAGCTGTAGCCGCGGGCCATAAGCCTGCAGGGTGCGCCGCACCAGCGCCGCGTTTAACTGCGCGCGTTCACTCAGCTGGCTGATCGCCGCATCATCCTGCCAGAAGGCGGCTTCGCTGTGGCTGAGGCAGAGCCGGGCATGGCGAAAGACCGGCTGACCCGCGCTGTCCAGCAAGCCGCCAATATGATCGGGGTGCGCATGGGTTAATAACAGGGTATCGATGTCGTCCGGCGTCACCCCGGCCAGCTGCAGATGAGGCAGTAATTTGCCGCTCTGCGCATCGCATTTTCCCATCCCGGTATCCACCAGAATCACGCGTCCCTGACCGCGGATCAGATAACAAAACACATGGATGTCGCCCGGCTGTGCTATGCCTGCCTGGCGTTGCAGATCGACCGCATCGTCGTGGTGAATATCCGTTAATAAACTCAGACTGGCTTGCATAGTGCCGTCGCTGATGGCGCTGACCTGATATTTCCCGGTGGTGTATGAAAATATTGCCTGGCTCATAATGATCTCTGTGCGCTAATTTATTCGTTCACGTTAAACAAAATAACGCGGCAATTTTCGCGGCGGATTAGCGCGATGATAATGCTGCGTCAGTGGCTGTCAGCGCGATAATGACGCTAACACCGTTAAGGTGACCAGTGTCATTTTTGACAGAGTTGAGACCCGGATTGTCATGGACATAAAAATTTTGCGCGCCTTTGCCACTGTCGCGGCGCTGGAGCATATTGGTCAGGCTGCGGAACGGTTACATATTTCGCCGTCACCGCTTAGCCGGCAAATTCAGCAGCTGGAAAGCGAACTGGGCATGGTGCTGTTTCACCGTGAAAAGAAACGTCTGCGCCTGACGGACGAGGGTAAGCGCTTTCTCACCGAGGTAACGCCCTTTTTGCAGCATCACGAACGGCTAAAAGAGTATGCGCAGCATCTGCAGCAGGGGGACGTCGGGCGGCTGGATATAGGATATGTGGAGGCGGCTATACACTCGCGCCTGCTGCCCGCGGCGCTGGCGCGGCTGGCACCGGGGGCGGGCATTGATGTCCGGCTGCATGCGTTACGTTCTGCACAGCAAATTGCCCGGTTAGAGGCGGGGGCGATCGATATTGCCATTGTGCATACGCTGCCGCACGATGACACGGATTTTCTGCATAAGAAGATCGCGACCGAACCGGTGCTGCTGGCGATGCCGGCATCCGGTGCGCTGACCGCGCCCGTACCGGCTGATTTGCACGGCCGGGCGTGGATTGCCGACCAGGAAAATCTCAACCCTGCCGCGCGGGCGCGATTGCTGGCAGCCTGCCAGCGCGCCGGCTTCCAGCCGGATATTCGTTTTGAAGTGAATGGTCCGCTGGCCGCGCTTGCCTGTGTCGAAGCCGGGCTGGGTTTCACCCTGATCCAGCACAGCCTGGCGCGCATCGTTCCGGATAACGTTGTGCTGATGCCGCTACCCGATCTGGCGCTGGAGATCGTGCTATATGCCGTCTGGCGCAGGCAGGATACCCGACCGTTAACGGCGCGTTTTCTGCAGCAGCTTTCCCTCACGCCCGCCGTGGCGCCGCGGTAAGCCTGAGCGGAGATGCGTCAGCCGGCGACATCCTGCAGCGCTTCCTGCAAATCGTACCAGCGGAAACCAAAGCCGGACTCCTCCAGCCGCTTCGGCAGCACGTGCTGCCCGCCCAGCACCAGCACGGCGGATTCTCCCATCATCAGTTTGATGGCGCTGGCCGGGGTGCGCATAAAGGCCGGACGGTGCATCACCTGGCCCAGCGTGGCGGCGAACTGCTCGTTGCGCACCGCGTAAGGCGCCACCATGTTGAACGGGCCCTGCAACTGATCGTTATCGATCAACCACAGGATGGCGTTGACCAGATCGTCCACGTGGATCCACGGCAGGTACTGTTTGCCGCTGCCAATCGGTCCGCCGACGCCAAGTTTGAACGGCAGCTTCATTTTGCTCAGCGCGCCACCTTCGCGCGCCAGCACCACGCCGGTGCGCAGCAGGCACACGCGGGTGCGCTCGCTTTGCGCCTTCAGCGCCAGCTGCTCCCAGCGGGCGCACAGGGTGTGGGTAAACTCCTCGTGGCCCGGATCGTCCTCGGTCACCACCACATCGCCGCTATCACCATAAAAGCCGGTGGCCGAGCCGGAAATCAACAGGCGCGGCGGATTGCTGCTGGCGTGGATCAGCGAGACGATCTGTTCAGTGATTTGCCAGCGGCTTTCGCACAGGCGCTGCTTCTGCTGCTCGGTCCAGCGCTTGTCGGCAATCGGTTCTCCCGCCAGATTGATGACGCCGTCAATAGCATTGAGATCGGACTGCTGGTTAATGCCCGACCACAGCATCACGCGCGCATCGAGTTTTTCCCGCGCAGCCGCCACGTCACGCGTTACCACATTCACCTGATGGCCCAGCTGCAGCAGGCGCGGAATTAAATGGCGACCTATCAAGCCGGTACCGCCGGTAATAAGCAGGTGCATGTTTAGTCTCCCTGTCATTAATTATCTGCTCAGAATTGAGCATAGAAGAGAAGTGCCGCTGCGGCGTGACAGCGCTTACGCTTATGATGAAAAACCGCCAGTTTGCCGTGGTCCTGCGGCAAAACATCGGACCAGCGCGCCATTGCCTTAGCCGGCAAAAATCGGTAAACATGATGCACACCTGACGCTTAGCCGAGGCAGCTGATGAACTATCCCGCCATTACCTTGTGGTCCGATTCCTGTTTTTTTAGCCCGTATGCCATGTCAGTTTATGTTGCGCTTACCGAGAAGGGCATTCCTTTTACTGTCAGGCGCGTTGACCTGTCGCGCAATGCAAAGCTTGACGATGAATACCGTGGCCTGTCGCTGACCTGCCGTGTGCCCACGCTGCAAATTGATGATGTCAGCCTGAATGAATCCTCGGCCATCGCCGAATACCTCGAAGAGCGTTTTCCAGCGCCGGAGTTTGAGCGCCTCTATCCGCGCGATCGCGAAAAACGTGCCCACGCGCGCGAAGTGCAGGCGTGGCTGCGCAGCGATTTACTGGCGCTGCGCACGGAGCGACCTACCGAAGTGCTGTTTGCTGCTGAACGCTTTGCTCCGCTCACGCCCGCTGGCGAACAGGCCGCCAGTAAACTGATTGCCGCGGTGCAGCGCCTGCTGCCGGACGGCCAACAGAACCTGTTTGGCGAGTGGTCGATTGCCGACACCGACCTGGCGGTGATGATTAACCGGCTGGCGCTGCACGGCGATCCGCTGCCGGTGAAGCTGCAGCACTATGCAGAATTCCAGTGGCAGCGCGCCTCAGTGCAGCTGTGGCTGGCCGAGTCGGGTAAAGCACGCTAAAACCTTGCGGCGGCGAAAAGAACGCTTTACCTTAGCGCTCATTCTAATAAAGCATCGCAAACAGGCGCGTGCTGGGCACGCCGAAAACAGAGAAAGGGTTACCGGATGGTGGATCAAACGGCAGGTGACGGTATCGAGTGGGTGGATATCGTTAGCGAAGAAAACGAAGTGATTGCGCAGGCCAGCCGTGCGCAGATGCGTGCGCAATGTCTGCGCCATCGCGCTACCTATATTGTGGTGCACGACGGCATGGGCAAGATTCTGGTGCAACGCCGTACCGAGAGCAAAGATTTCATGCCGGGTATGCTGGATGCCACTGCGGGCGGCGTGGTGCAAAGCGGTGAAGACCTGCTGGAATCCGCCCGTCGTGAAGCGGAAGAGGAGCTCGGCATCGCCGATGTCCCGTTCGCCGAGCACGGCAAATTTTACTTCGAAGATCAGCACTGCCGCGTATGGGGTGGACTGTTCAGCTGCGTGTCGCACGGTCCGTTTGCCATGCAGGAAGAGGAAGTGGATGAAGTGTTCTGGATGACGCCGGAAGAGATCACCGCCCGCTGTGATGAATTCACCGATGATTCACTCAAAGCCCTGTCGCTGTGGCTGAGCCGCAACAGTGACGCGGTGCGCAGTAAGCAAAGCAGCGAAGCCTGATTCCTGCGCTTCCGCATTAAGGCACCCTAAGGGTGCCTTTTGTGTTTAATGCTGGCTGAGAATGCGGGTGAGAATGTTCAGCGCCGTACTGAACTGGGCGTCCGGAATGGTTAGCGGATAAAGAAAGCGGATCACGTTGCTGTGCACGCCGCAGGTCAGCAGAATCAATCCTTCGGCCAGCGCCTGCTGCTGAATCGCTTTGGCGATTTCCGCCGAGGGCCGACCGCTCGCGTCATGAAACTCCGCCGCCATCATTGAGCCATAGCCGCGTACCTCGGCCAGCGCACGGCATCCGGCGCCATTCAACGCTTCCGCCAGCTGCGTACCGAGCCATTGCGCACGCTCGCACAGCTTTTCCTCACTGATAATATCCAGCACCGCATGCGCGGCGGCAATTGCTGGCGGATGGCCGGCATAGGTGCCGCCCAGACCGCCCGGCTCCGGTGCATCCATCACCGCGGCCCGGCCGCTCACCGCCGACAGCGGAAACCCGCCTGCCAGACTTTTCGCCAGTGTGATCAGATCCGGCTGCACCTCATAATATTCGCTGGCAAACAGCCTGCCGGTGCGCGCAAAACCGCTCTGTACTTCATCGGCGATCAGCAGGATGCCGTGGCGATCGCACAGCTGACGCAGCGCCGTCACAAACTCTGGCGGCGCGACATAGAATCCGCCTTCGCCCTGAACCGGTTCAAAGATGATGGCCGCCACCTGCTGTGGCGCGATATCGCTGCGGAAAATCGTCTCCAGACTGTCGAGCGCATCGTGCACGCTGACGTTATGCAGCGCATTGGGGTAGCGGGCGTGAAACACCGGGCTGGCAAACGGGCCGAAGCCGGTTTTGTAAGGCAGAACTTTGCCGGTCAGCGCCATGGTCATATTGGTGCGACCGTGGAACGCGCCGCTGAAGGCGATAATCCCCGGGCGGCCGGTGGCTGCGCGCGCGATTTTCACCGCGTTCTCGACCGCCTCGGCGCCGGTAGAGAAGAAGGTGGTTTTCACGGCGCCTTCAATCGGCACCAGCGCATTCAGACGCTCCGCAAGGTGAATGTAGTTCTCATACGGCACAATTTGAAACGCGGTATGGGTGAAGCACGTCAGCTGCTGCTGTACCGCCGCCAGCACTTTGGGATGCCGGTGGCCGGTATTGAGCACCGCAATGCCAGCGGCGAAATCAATATATTCGCGCCCCTGCTGGTCCCACAGCGTGGCGTTTTCGGCTTTCGCCGCAAAGAAATCACACATCACGCCCACGCCACGCGGCGTGGCCTGTAACCGACGGCTGTGCACATCACTGTTGCTCATTGCTGACCTCGTAAGTCGCGGGAGAGTGTAATCAGTGTTAGCGCGCAGGCGGGATTTTGCCAGTGCGTTTATACGGGCAGGGTTGTGGCGCAGGATAAAAAAAAGCACGCCCGGGCGGGCGTGCTGATGCGGAGCGGGGAAGGGGATTAGCCTTCAGCCTGCTGCGACTGAATCGCCGTCAGCGCAATGGTGTAGACAATATCATCGACCAGCGCACCGCGTGACAGGTCGTTAACCGGTTTGCGCATGCCCTGCAGCATCGGCCCGATGGAGATCAGGTCGGCAGAACGCTGCACCGCTTTGTAAGTGGTGTTACCGGTGTTGAGATCCGGGAAGATAAATACCGTCGCACGTCCGGCCACCGCCGAGTTCGGCGCTTTAGACTTGGCGACGTCTTCCATGATCGCGGCGTCGTACTGCAGCGGGCCATCGATCACCAGATCCGGGCGTTTTTCCTGCGCAATGCGCGTTGCTTCACGCACTTTCTCTACGTCACTACCGGCACCGGAGTTACCGGTAGAGTAGGAGATCATCGCTACGCGTGGATCGATGCCGAAGGCTTTGGCGGAGTCGGCGGACTGAATCGCGATCTCGGCCAGCTGTTCCGGATTAGGATCCGGGTTGATGGCGCAGTCGCCGTACACCAGCACCTGCTCTGGCAGCAGCATGAAGAATACCGAGGAGACCAGCGAGCTGTTCGGCGCGGTTTTGATCAGCTGCAACGGCGGACGAATGGTGTTGGCGGTGGTGTGAACCGCGCCCGAGACCAGACCGTCAACTTCGCCGCTTTCCAGCATCATGGTGCCCAGCACCACGTTATCTTCCAGTTGCTCCTGCGCGACCACTTCGGTCATGCCTTTGCTCTTACGCAGCTCAACCAGGCGCGGCACGTAGTTGTCACGCACCACCTGCGGATCGACAATTTCAATGCCTTTACCGAGCTCAACGCCCTGCGCTGCGGCCACGCGCTGAATCTCATCCGGATTGCCCAGCAGCACACAGGTGGCGATGCCGCGCTCGGCACAAATCGCCGCCGCTTTAACGGTACGCGGTTCGTCACCTTCCGGCAGGACGATGCGCTTGCCGGCTTTACGCGCCAGCTCGGTGAGCTGATAACGGAATGCCGGCGGTGACAGACGACGGCTGCGTTCGGATGTGGCGGTCAGTGATTCAACCCAGTCAGCATTGATAAAGCCGGCCACGTACTCCTGCACTTTTTCAATGCGCTGCGTGTCGTCAGCCGGCACTTCCAGATTGAAGCTCTGCAGGCTGAGCGAGGTTTGCCAGGTGTTGGTTTTTACCATGAACACCGGCAGGCCGGTCTGGAAAGCGCGTTCGCACAGACGGGCGATCGGCGCTTCAATCTGATAGCCGCCGGTCAGCAGCACTGCACCAATTTCGATGCCGTTCATCGCCGCCAGACAGGCCGCCACCAGCACGTCAGGACGGTCAGCTGAGGTCACCAGCAGCGAGCCCGGACGGAAGTGCTCCAGCATATGCGGGATGCTGCGCGCGCAGAAGGTGACGGATTTGACGCGACGCGTATGGATTTCACCTTCGTTGATGATCTCCGCGTTGAGATGGCGGCACATATCAATGGCGCGCGTCGCGATCAGATCAAAGCTCCACGGCACGCAGCCCAGCACCGGCAGCGGGCTGTTGGCGAACAGCTGCTTAGGATCGATGTTGGCGATGCTGGCTTTTGAGGAGTCGTCGAAAATTTCTGACAGATCCGGACGGGTACGGCCCTGCTCATCCACCGGCGCGTTGAGTTTGTTGATGATGACGCCAGTGATGTTTTTGTTTTTGCTGCCGCCGAAGCTGCTCTGCGTCAGTTCGATGCGCTCTTTCAGCTGTGCCGGAGAGTCGTTACCCAGCGACATGACGAAGACGATTTCCGCATTCAGCGTTTTGGCAATTTCATAGTTCAGCGCCGAGGCAAACTGATGCTTGCGCGTCGGAACCAGGCCTTCCACCAGCACCACTTCCGCATCTTTGGCGTTGGCGTGGTAGTTGGCAATGATCTCTTCCATCAGCACATCCTGCTGGTTAGAACCCAGCAGCGACTCAACGCGTGACATTGGCAGCGGAACCGCGGCCGGAATAGCGGAGTTTTTGCGAATGATGGTGGTGGTCTGGTCTGGCGCATCGCCGCCAGCGCGCGGCTGGGCGATCGGTTTGAACACGCTCAGGCGCACGCCTTTGCGCTCCATGGCACGAATCACGCCAAGGCTGACGCTGGTCAGGCCGACGCTGGTGCCGGTAGGAATAAGCATAATTGTACGTGACACTATAGAAACCTCGCGGTGTTACAGGGTGTCAAAAACAACACCGTCAGCCGAAGCTGACGGAGAGAAACATTACGCGGTGAGGCGCGCGGCGTCCTGGGCGATGACCCACTCTTCATTGGTTGGAATCACCACCGCCGGGCGGGTACCCTCTTTATTGATGAAGCCGGATTTGCCGAAGCGTGCAGCCAGGTTGCGCTCGTGGTCAACCTCGAAGCCAAGCAGACCCAGTTTGTCCAGCGCCAGCTCACGCACCATCGCCGCGTTTTCACCGATACCGCCGGTAAACACTACCGCATCCAGACGGCCTTCCATCAGCGCGGTGTAGCTGCCGATGTACTTCGCCAGGCGGTGACAGAACACATCCATCGCACGTTTGGCATCGTCTTTGGTGGCGTAGTTATCTTCCACGTAACGGCAGTCGCTGGTGACTTCGGTCAGGCCCAGCAGGCCGGACTCTTTGGTCAGCAGTTTGTTGATCGCATCCACGCTCATGCCCAGCGTATCGTGCAGGAAGAAGACGATAGCCGGATCGATGTCACCGCTGCGGGTGCCCATTACCAGGCCTTCCAGCGGCGTCAGACCCATTGAGGTATCCACGCACTGGCCGTTACGGATGGCCGCAACAGAACCGCCGTTGCCGAGATGGCAGGTGATGATGTTCAGCTCGCTGACCGGCTTGTTCAGCATTTTGGCGGCTTCCTGCGTCACATAGTAGTGACTGGTGCCGTGCGCGCCGTAACGACGCACGCCATGCTCTTTATACAGGTTGTACGGCAGGGCATAGAGATAGGACTCTTCCGGCATAGTCTGATGGAAGGCGGTGTCGAAAACGGCGACATTTTTATCCGACAGGTGCGGGAAGTTTTTCATCGCTTCGTCGATACCGATCAGGTGCGCCGGATTGTGCAGTGGCGCGAAGGACGACGCGTCTTTGATGCCCTGAATGACGGACTCGTCAATCACCACCGATTGCGTCAGCTGCTCGCCGCCGTGAACGATACGATGGCCGATTGCAGCGATTTGTGCCGAAAGCTCTGGTTTTTGTGCCAGAATAGTTTTAACGATGAAGTTCAGCGCTTCGCTGTGCGCTGCGCCCGCGCCGAGCGGGGCTTCCTGTTTGCTGCCGTCCAGTTTCCACTTGATGCGCGCTTCCGGCAGGTGGAAACACTCCGCCAGACCGGAAAGGTATTCGTCACCGCTGGCTGGATTGAGAATGGCAAACTTAAGAGAGGAGCTGCCGCAGTTGAGGACCAGTACTAACTTCGTCGACATGGAAGTACCTATTTTGTTAAATAGTGGCTAAAAATAACGCAATCAGACTAACAGCGTAGCCTATGAAAGCTGGTAGATTAATGATTAACATCATGCGCTAGTCAAAAAAGAAACGACACGCAAAAAATTTCGGTAATTTTACGCAGATTTTTGAAATCCACGAAGCGAAACATGGCTCCAGCGCGCTCTTTTATTGAGCTGCGGCTTCCGGTAATGTTGCAAAAACGGCGTCAGAATACCCACTGTGACCCGCAAAGACAAAATCTTTTGAAGGATGTCACGTAAAGTTGTGTAGTTATAAAATTTTTTTAAATGTTGCAGTAATAGTTGAGGTCTACCATGGCGAATGACGCAGGCAATCCAGGCTGGTTCGGCTTATTTCAGCGCGGCCAGCACTATATGAAAACCTGGCCCGCCGACAAACGTCTGGCGCCGGTGTTTCCTGAGAACCGTGTGGTGACGGCAACCCGCTTTGCGATTCGCTTTATGCCACCGCTGGCCATTTTTACGCTGACGTGGCAAATCGCGCTCGGCGGGCAGCTCGGTCCGGCGATTGCTACCGCTCTGTTTGCCTGTAGCCTGCCAATGCAGGGATTATGGTGGCTGGGTAAACGTTCCGTCACGCCGCTGCCGCCAACGCTGCTGCACTGGTTCCATGAAGTGCGCGCCAAACTGGAAGAGGCCGGACAGGCCATTGCCCCCGTTGACGGCAAGCCGACTTACCAGGCGCTGGCGGATGTGCTCAAGCGTGCTTTTAAGCAGCTCGACCGTACTTTCCTCGACGATCTTTGATCAAATGGCGCTTTTCTCTGCCAGAGAATTTGCGCCCAATCCCGGTTCAAATCAAAGAATAGTGATGCGGACATACACGCATCGCTTTCGTTGTGTAATCATTTCTGCATTGTTTAAATCTTAAGCGGCCCTGCGGCCCGGGAGTAAACCATGGAAATGACCCATGCACAGCGACTGATTCTTTCTAATCAATACCAGATGATGGCGATGCTTGAGCCGGATAACGCCGAGCGCTATCGCCGCTATCAGACCATCATTGAACGCGGCTATGGACTGCAATTGCGCGAGCTGGACAAAGAGTTCGGCGAGCTGAGCGAGGCGACCTGCCGTACGCTGATCGACATTATGGAAATGCATCATGCGCTGCATGTTTCCTGGTCCAATCACAAAGCGCCGTGCAACATTGAAGAGCGTCGCCTGGCGTTTCTCGGCTTCGACGCGGCCACCGAAGCGCGTTACCTCGGCTATGTGCGCTTTATGGTTAATGTGGAAGGGCGCTATACCCATTTCGATTCCGGCACCCACGGCTTCAATGCGCAAACCCCGATGTGGGAAAAATACCAACGCATGCTGGCGGTGTGGCACACTTGTCCGCGTCAGTATCACCTCAGTGAGAATGAAATCGCTCAAATCCTCAATGCCTGAATAAGGAGCAACGTGTGAAGTACAGGGGTTTTCTGTTTGATTTAGACGGGACGCTGGTGGATTCACTGCCGGCCGTGAATCGCGCCTGGTCAAGCTGGGGCGCGCGCCACGGCCTGGCCGCGCAGCAGGTGCTGGACTACATTCACGGCAAACCGGCGATCAACTCGCTGCGCCACTTTATGGCGGGCCAGTCTGAAGCAGCGATCCAGGCCGAATTTCGCTGGCTGGAGCAGCTGGAAGCAGAAGACACGGCAGGCGTGCAGGCGATTGCCGGTGCACACGCGTTGCTGGCTACCCTGAACGCACTCGACATTCCCTGGGCGATTGTGACCTCGGGATCGATCCCGGTGGCGCACGCCCGCCACAAAGCGGCCGGCTTACCGCTGCCGGAAGTGTTTATTACCGCCGAGAACATTAAATTCGGTAAGCCCAATCCTGAACCTTATTTGCTGGGTGCTGAGCGGCTCGGGCTTTATGCGCCAGAATGCGTGGTGGTGGAAGATGCACCGGCGGGCATTATCGCCGGGCTGGAAGCGGGCTGCGCGGTGGTGGCGGTCAATCCGCCGGCCGATGCGCCACGCCTGAGTGAAGTGGCGCTGCAGGTGGAAAATCTGCAGCCGCTGCACATCAGTAAACAGCCGGACGGTTATTTCAGCGTGACGCTCCGCGCCTGAAATAGCCCACGCTGAGCGGCGCAGGTTACAGCGGCGTATCCTGGGAAATTTCATCCAGCGACAGGCTGAAGCTGGGGATGAAGACTTCAACGAAGTAATCCATCTCCGGCGATCGCCGCTGCGCCAGCGTCTTCTCCAGACGGGCTTTGGCCAGCAGAAACTCGTTGTTGCCGGCCGACAGTTCTTCAAGGCACTTAAGGTAGGCGCACAGCGCATCGGCCTGTTTCACCACCGCCTGCTCGCTCTCGCTATGCAGGTGCTCATCCAGCAGCGGACGATACGCGTCCTGCAACTCAGGCGGCAGCATCTCAATCAGCTTGTGCTGCGCAATCTTTTCGATCTTCTTGTACTCATGAGCAATCTGCGCGTTGTAGTACTTCACCGGCGTGGGCAGATCGCCGGTCAGCACTTCGCTGGCATCATGATACAGCGCCAGCATGGCGATGCGATCGGCATTCAGATTGCCGTTAAATTTTTTGTTTTTAATGATGGCCAGCGCATGCGCCACCATGGCGACCTGCAGACTGTGCTCAGAGACATTTTCCGTGCGCACATTGCGCATCAGCGGCCAGCGGTTGATGAGTTTCAGGCGGGAGAGGTGGGCGAAAAAGTGGCTACGGGTCATGGACGGTTCCTGTTGCACGGCGGGGAGCTTGTGCGGCTCCCCGAAAGTCAAACAGTATACGCGTCACAGATTACTGGCGATAGCCTTGCAGGAAGCGACCAAACTTGTTGATCGCCATCTCGAGGTCGTCCACGCGCGGCAGGGTAACGATGCGCACGTGATCCGGCCACGGCCAGTTAAAGGCGGTGCCCTGCACCAGCAGCACTTTTTCCTGCAGCAGGAAATCCAGCACCATTTTCTGGTCGTCCATGATGTTGAATTTCTTCGCATCGATGCGCGGGAACATATACAGCGCGCCCTGCGGCTTTACGCAGCTGACGCCGGGAATATCGTTAATCAGTTCCCAGGCGCGCTGGCGCTGCTCGAACAGCCGTCCACCCGGCGCGATAAACTCGCTGATGCTCTGATAGCCGCCCAGCGCAGTCTGAATGGCATGCTGTGCCGGCACGTTAGCGCACAAACGCATTGAAGCCAGCATCTCCAGACCTTCGATATAGCCTTTGGCGTGCTTTTTCGGTCCGTTCAGCACCATCCAGCCCTGGCGGAAACCCGCCACGCGGTAGGTTTTGGACAGCCCGTTGAAGGTTACGGTCAGCAGATCCGGTGCCAGCGCGGCAATCGAATGATGCTGGGCTTCGTCATACAGAATCTTATCGTAGATCTCGTCGGCGAAGATGATCAGGTTATGCTGGCGGGCGATCTCCACAATCTCCAGCAGCAGCTCTTTGCTGTACACCGCACCGGTCGGGTTGTTGGGATTGATGATCACGATCCCGCGGGTACGCGGCGTGATTTTGCTGCGGATATCATTCAGATCCGGGAACCAGCCCGCGGATTCGTCGCACAGATAGTGCACCGCTTTGCCGCTCGACAGCGAAACCGCCGCCGTCCACAGCGGATAATCTGGCGCGGGCACCAGCATCTCATCGCCGCTGTTCAGCAGCGCCTGCATCGCCTGTACGATCAGTTCAGACACGCCGTTGCCAATATAGATATCTTCTACCGTAACGTCGCGCATGTCGCGCGCCTGGTAGTGCTGCATGATGGCTTTACGTGCTGAATAGAGACCTTTCGAGTCGCAATAGCCTTGCGCGCTCGGTAGGTTACGAATCACGTCTACCAGGATTTCATCAGGGGCTTCAAAACCAAACGGGGCAGGGTTGCCGATGTTGAGTTTGAGAACTTTGTTGCCTTCTTCTTCGAGACGTTTAGCTTCTTTCAGTACCGGGCCACGAATGTCGTAACAGACATTTTCCAGCTTGCCGGATTTATCAATTTGAAAATTCATCGTTATCGCCTTAATGGGCAGAGTCCTTTTAACCTGCCACTAAAATCAAACCTGCTCAATTTACTCCTCTCACCGTAACAAAAGAAGGGCAGCGCTGGGTTTTGGCGCGATAGCCAGGCTTTGCCGGATTCAGTGGCGTGAAACGCATTTTTAACTATTAAAACTGGTTTAATTATCTATTAAAATGGCAGCAGTCAACATTAAATGCTTGCGCTGATCGGGTCGCCTGTAAACCGGGATATCCAGCCGCGCGCCGCGCCATTCAGCAATTTTTCATTTAACTGCGGTCTGAGGAATGGTTAGCGACTTGATGAAATAGTTAAAGGAATCTTGTTAGATGCCGAAAAAATGTGCAGCAATGATTAAGCACTATCTGGCATGAGGCGATGACGACGGTTATTTGCTTTGCGAAGCGGTTGAAACCAGGCCCCGTCAGCCGGGGATAAAACCGCGTGGCAGCGGCTTAAATAGCATTTACGCTGTCACTTTAACGCTTATCATTCAGTTTAAGAACCAGGCGGGTTAAAAAATCAGCAGCGTTGTGGCAGGATGTGCCGGAAATGGCTTTTGGTCAAAAATTACGATGTTTTGAACAAAAACATTTCCATTTATAGCGTAAAAATGATTAAGTATAATTTATTATTTGATGCACTTTATCGCTTCGCATCAGCATAACAAGATGTTATTCCTTTTTGCCCCGCAGGACAGTTTGGCGGGAAACCAGGCAACTACACAGCTTCCAGCAACGTTCTACTGACGTCCCTGGCCCAGGAAGTTGTTCTGACTTTTACGACGCCATTGCCCGTTTTGCGGTGATGTGTTCGTCGGCATCCGCCTGACTCGATTTTTTCATGAGCGCCTTCACACAGGGCGATCATTAAGCACCATTACCACTTATCTCTTTGATAAGTATGGTAATACACCAGGGTAGTAGTTTCAAAAAATCTTATAAGTGAAGAAATAACATGACTAATGCAAATCGTCCGATACTGAATCTCGACCTCGATCTGCTGCGTACTTTTGTCGCCGTTGCTGACCTGAATACCTTTGCAGCCGCCGCTGCAGCAGTATGCAGAACGCAATCAGCCGTAAGCCAGCAGATGCAACGTCTGGAACAATTGGTAGGTAAAGAGCTGTTTGCCAGACATGGACGTAACAAATTGCTGACTGAGCATGGCATTCAGCTGCTTGGCTACGCCAGGAAGATCCTGCGTTTCAACGATGAAGCCTGCACTTCTTTAATGTACAGCAATATCCAGGGCGTGCTGACGATTGGCGCGTCTGACGATACCTCTGATACCATTCTGCCGTTTCTGCTTAACCGCGTAACGTCAGTGTATCCGAAACTGGCAATCGACGTCCGCGTGAAGCGTAATCCGTTTATGATGGAAATGCTGAACCAGGGCGAAGTGGATCTGGTGGTCACCACCTCCAGTCCGGGTAACTTCACCTACCAGGTGCTGCGCACCTCGCCAACGCTGTGGTACTGCGCGGCAGACTATATTTTCCAGCGCGGTGAAGCCATTCCGCTGGTGCTGCTGGATGAGCCAAGCCCGTACCGTGACATGGCGATCGATCATCTCAACGAAGCGGGTATCCCGTGGCGTATCTCCTACGTGGCTTCCACGCTGGCGGCGGTACGTGCGGCGGTAAAAGCGGGGCTGGGTGTCACCGCGCGTCCGGTTGAAATGATGAGCCCGGAGCTGCGCGTGATGGGTGCTGCAGAAGGCCTGCCGGTGCTGCCGGATACGCAATATCTGCTGTGCCGTAATCCGGACAGCGATAATGAGCTGGCACTGGCCATCTTCAACGCGATGCAGTCCACTAACGATCCTTACAATCTGAGCGCGAATCCGGACGGTACGCTGCTGCTGGATGATGAAGAGTAAGGTTGACCGTTACTGGTGATCCTGCACAACCGGCATGCCAGATAATTGTTAAAAGTTAGAGAAAAAAGCCTTAGCCTGATGAAAATCAGCTAAGGCTTTTTTTATGGCGGTTATTTCCGCTTTTTTAGCACGATTTGCACCTGATAATTTCACTAACTTCCTGAAAAGTGAAATGTGTTTCATTTTCATCCTGCGCGGAATTTATTTATCATTTCGTGCCAACTTTATCTCCGCCTGCCGCCAGACCGCCTGCCGGTTTTTCCAGCAAAAAACGTCAATATGTGTTCTGGATCAAAAAAATACCCCCGATAAGGGGGGGGAAATCCGCGCAAGACCTGTCAAACTATGATTGTTAAACGCACGATCCATGCATGTGAATACCCGCTACACTGAAATTAACCGTACAAACTGAAGCGATTTAGCTGGCGCTCAGGGGTGCATATGTTAATAATATGATGCGGGTGTAAATTAATGTTTGGATACTTTTGTCAAAGTTGACAAAAGGTTATAGAAAGGAGTAAAAAACCCCATAAAATTGCTGCTTAATTGATAAAGACAGCAAAGTTTATAAGGTTTTTTATCCTTCCCTTGAATCGATGTGGTGTGTTTGCTGCGACAGTGCAGGATGCCATCGCCACTTTTGATGAGTAAGCAAAGAGTATGTCAACAACCACAGAAGTCATCGCTCATCACTGGGCGTTTATTGTTTTCATTGTTATCGCGTTTGGCCTGTGTGCCTTTATGTTAACCGGTGGCTGGTTGTTAGGTGGACGTGCACGCGCGCGCCATAAAGACACGCCGTTTGAATCCGGTATCGAATCCGTCGGTGATACCCATATCCGCCTCTCGGCAAAATTCTATCTGGTTGCGATGTTTTTCGTCATTTTCGACGTCGAAGCCCTCTATCTATACGCATGGTCGACCTCCATTCGCGAAAGCGGCTGGGTCGGCTTTGTCGAAGCCGCAATTTTCATTTTGGTGCTCCTGGCAGGCCTGGTTTATCTGGTGCGCATCGGTGCGCTGGATTGGGCGCCTGCGCGTCGTCGCGTAGTCGTCAAATCGAGCCCGGTCAGCCACAGTCACACCAACCCTCATAAGCAGTAAAAGCGAGGCAATAAGATGGACTACACGCTGACACGCGTAGACCCGAACGGGGGCGATAACGACCGTTATCCCCTGCAGAAACAGGAGATTGTTACCGATCCTCTGGAGCAGCACGTTCATCGCAGCGTCTATATGGGCAAGCTCGAGCACGCCCTGCATGACATGGTGAACTGGGGTCGTAAAAACTCTCTCTGGCCGTATAACTTCGGCCTTTCCTGTTGCTACGTGGAAATGACCACGTCATTCACCGCAGTACATGATGTGGCGCGTTTCGGTGCGGAAGTAATGCGCGCCTCGCCACGTCAGGCTGACTTTATGGTGATCGCCGGTACGCCGTTTACCAAAATGGCACCGGTGATTCAGCGTTTGTATGACCAGATGCTGGAACCGAAATGGGTGATTTCGATGGGGGCCTGCGCCAATTCCGGCGGTATGTATGACATCTATTCGGTGGTGCAGGGTGTCGATAAATTCCTGCCGGTTGATGTGTATATCCCGGGTTGTCCGCCACGTCCGGAAGCTTACATGCAGGCGCTGCTGCTGCTGCGTGAGTCCATCGGCAAAGAACGTCGTCCACTCTCGTGGGTGGTTGGCGATCAGGGCGTGTATCGCGCCAATATGCAGTCTGAGCGTGAAAGAAAGCGTGGTGAGCGTATTGCCGTCACCAACCTGAGAACCCCAGACGAAGTTTAAGCACCCCGTACACGGATGGAGCCACGGCCGCAGCAGATAATGACAACGTAGTGTGTGCCGCCATCCTGACGCCTTCTTTTGAGTGCCTGATTACAGGCCGGAATGGTGAGTAACGTATGACAGATTTAACCACGCAAGATCTCGCTCAGCCTGCATGGCAAACCCGGGATCACCTGGATGATCCGGTGATCGGCGAGCTGCGTAACCGTTTTGGGCCGGATGCCTTTACCGTTCAGGCCACCCGCACCGGCATTCCGGTCGTTTGGGTGAAGCGTGAACAGCTACTGGAAATCATTGAATTCCTGCGTAAGCTGCCGAAGCCGTACGTCATGCTCTATGACCTGCACGGTTTCGATGAGCGTTTACGTACCCACCGCGCCGGTCTGCCCGCCGCGGATTTTTCCGTTTTCTATCACCTGCTGTCGATTGAACGCAACCGCGACATCATGCTCAAGGTGGCGCTGTCTGAAAACGATCTGAATGTGCCCACCATCACCAAAATTTTCGCCAACGCCAACTGGTATGAGCGCGAAACCTGGGAGATGTTTGGTATCACCTTCAACGGCCACCCGCACCTGACGCGCATCATGATGCCGCAGACCTGGGAAGGGCACCCGCTGCGTAAAGACTACCCGGCGCGCGCCACCGAGTTCGATCCTTTCACGCTGACTAAGCAGAAAGAAGATCTGGAGATGGAGTCACTGACCTTCAAGCCGGAAGACTGGGGCATGAAGCGTGGCACCACCAATGAGGACTTCATGTTCCTCAACCTCGGTCCGAACCACCCTTCAGCGCACGGTGCGTTCCGCATCATTCTGCAGCTGGATGGCGAAGAGATCGTCGACTGCGTGCCGGACGTGGGTTACCACCACCGCGGCGCGGAGAAGATGGGCGAGCGTCAGTCGTGGCACAGCTATATTCCGTATACCGACCGTATCGAGTACCTCGGCGGCTGCGTAAACGAAATGCCGTACGTGCTGGCGGTGGAAAAGCTGGCGGGCATCACCGTACCGGATCGCGTGAATGTGATTCGCGTGATGCTGTCAGAGCTGTTCCGTATCAACAGCCACCTGCTGTACATCTCCACCTTTATTCAGGACGTCGGTGCCATGACGCCGGTGTTCTTTGCCTTTACCGACCGTCAGAAAATTTATGACGTGGTGGAAGCGATCACCGGTTTCCGTATGCACCCGGCGTGGTTCCGCATCGGTGGTGTGGCGCACGATCTGCCGAAAGGCTGGGAACGTCTGCTGCGCGAGTTCCTCGACTGGATGCCGAAGCGTCTGAAAGAGTACGACAAAGCTGCGCTGCGCAACACCGTGCTGATGGGCCGTTCGCAGGGCGTGGCCGCCTATAACATGGACGAAGCGCTGGCGTGGGGCACCACCGGTGCCGGTCTGCGCGCTACCGGTCTGGACTTCGACGTGCGTAAATGGCGTCCCTATTCCGGCTATGAAAACTTCGACTTCGAGGTGCCGGTCGGCGCCGGTATCAGCGACGCTTACACCCGCGTGCAGCTGAAGATGGAAGAGATGTGGCAGTCGCTGCGTATCCTTGAGCAGTGCCTGAAGAACATGCCGGAAGGCTCGTTCAAGGCCGATCATCCGCTGACCACGCCGCCACCGAAAGAGCGCACGCTGCAGCACATTGAAACCCTGATCACGCACTTCCTGCAGGTTTCGTGGGGCCCGGTAATGCCGGCCAACGAATCGTTCCAGATGATTGAAGCGACGAAAGGGATCAACAGCTACTACCTGACCAGCGATGGCAGCACCATGAGCTACCGCACCCGCGTGCGTACGCCGAGCTTCCCGCATCTGCAGCAGATCCCTTCGGTGATCCGCGGCAGCCTGGTATCCGACCTGATCGTGTACCTCGGTAGTATCGATTTTGTTATGTCAGACGTGGACCGCTAATTATGCACGATCAAAAAATTGCCATTCAAACCATCGACCCGACTGAGGTCTTTGTGCTGAGCGAGGCCGAGCACCACGCTATTGAGCATGAAAAACATCACTATGAAGATGCGCGCGCGGCGTCGATTGAAGCGCTGAAGATCGTGCAGAAGCAGCGCGGCTGGGTGCCAGACGGTGCCATCAACGCGATTGCTGAGGTACTGGGCATTCCGGCCAGCGACGTAGAAGGTGTGGCGACGTTTTACAGCCAGATCTACCGTACGCCGGTTGGCCGCCACGTGATTCGCTACTGCGACAGCGTGGTGTGCCACATCACCGGTTACCAGGGCATTCAGGCGGCGCTGGAGCAGAACCTGAACATTAAGCCAGGACAAACCACGCCGGATGGTCGCTTTACGCTGCTGCCAACCTGCTGCCTCGGCAACTGTGACAAAGGCCCGACCATGATGGTGGATGAAGATACCCACGTTCACCTGACGCCGGAAGGCATCGCCAATCTGCTGGAGCAGTATCAATGACCATTAAACAGATCATTCGTACTGCGGAAACCCATCCGCTGACCTGGCGTCTGCGTGACGACAAACAGCCGGTATGGTTCGATGAATACCGCAGTAAAAACGGCTACGTTGGCGCCGATAAAGCGCTCAAGGGCATGAGCCAGGACGAGATCGTCGCCGCGGTGAAGGATTCCGGCCTGAAAGGGCGCGGCGGTGCGGGCTTCAGCACCGGCCTGAAGTGGAGCCTGATGCCCAAAGATGAATCCATGAACATCCGTTACCTGCTGTGTAACGCCGATGAGATGGAACCTGGCACCTATAAAGACCGCCTGCTGATGGAGCAGTTGCCGCACCAGCTGGTGGAAGGCATGCTGATCAGTGCGTTTGCGCTGAAAGCCTACCGTGGCTACATCTTCCTGCGCGGTGAATACATCGAAGCCGCGGAAAATCTGCGTCGTGCCATCGCCGAAGCCACTGCCGCGGGCTATCTCGGTAAAAACATTCTTGGTACCGGCTTCGATTTCGAGCTGTTTGTTCACACCGGTGCAGGCCGCTATATCTGCGGCGAAGAGACCGCGCTGATCAACTCGCTGGAAGGGCGCCGCGCTAACCCGCGCTCCAAGCCGCCGTTCCCGGCCAGTGCCGGCGTCTGGGGCAAACCGACCTGCGTCAACAACGTTGAGACGCTGTCGAACGTGCCGGCGATCTTCCTGAATGGCGTGGAGTGGTACAAAAACATCTCCAGCAGCGAAGACACTGGCACCAAGATGATGGGCTTCTCCGGCCGGGTGAAAAATCCGGGCGTGTGGGAGCTGCCGTTTGGCACCACCGCACGCGAAATCCTTGAGGATTATGCCGGCGGTATGCGCGATGGCCTCAAGTTCAAAGCCTGGCAGCCGGGCGGAGCCGGTACTGACTTCCTGACCGAGCAGCACCTCGACCTGCCGATGGAATTTGCCAGCATCGGCAAAGCCGGCAGCCGTCTGGGTACCGCGCTGGCGATGGCGGTCGACCACGAAATCAATATGGTGTCGCTGGTACGCAACCTCGAAGAGTTCTTTGCGCGCGAGTCGTGCGGCTGGTGTACGCCGTGCCGTGATGGTCTGCCGTGGAGCGTGAAGATCCTGCGTGCGCTGGAGCAGAAAAAAGGCCAGCCGGGGGATATCGAAACCCTGCTGCAGCTGTGCCGCCAGCTCGGTCCGGGCAAGACGTTCTGCGCCCACGCACCGGGTGCCGTTGAGCCACTGCAGAGCGCGATTAAATATTTCCGTGACGAGTTTGAAGCTGGCATTGCGCCGCAGGTGTTTGGCAATACCCGCGCCATTGGCGGGATTCAGCCTAACCTGCTGAAAGCGCGCTGGTAAGCCGCCGTCGTACACGGAATCGCCCGGGCCTGAGGCTGCGGGGCAGGAATTAGATGTTTAACGCTCGTCTGCGGACGAGCCTTACGGAAGCATGTTCACTATGGCTACAATCCATGTAGACGGTAAAGAATATGATGTGAACGGAGCGGACAACCTGCTGCAGGCGTGTCTGTCTCTGGGCCTTGATATTCCTTATTTTTGCTGGCATCCGGCGCTGGGAAGCGTGGGAGCCTGCCGCCAGTGCGCGGTGAAGCAATTCCAGAATGCCGAAGATACCCGTGGTCGCCTCGTCATGTCCTGCATGACGCCTGCGTCTGACGGCACCTTTATCTCCATCGACGATGGCGAAGCGAAAGAGTTTCGTGAAAGCGTGGTGGAGTGGCTGATGACCAACCACCCGCACGACTGTCCGGTGTGCGAAGAGGGCGGTAACTGTCACCTGCAGGATATGACGGTAATGACGGGACACAGCTTCCGTCGCTACCGTTTTACCAAGCGTACCCATCAGAATCAGGATCTCGGGCCGTTTATCTCGCATGAGATGAACCGCTGTATCGCCTGTTACCGCTGCGTGCGCTACTACAAAGATTACGCCGATGGCAAAGATCTTGGCGTGTACGGCGCGCATGACAACGTCTACTTTGGCCGTCCGGAAGATGGCACGCTGGAGAGCGAATTCTCCGGTAACCTGGTAGAAATCTGTCCGACCGGCGTGTTCACCGATAAAACCCACTCTGAACGCTATAACCGTAAGTGGGATATGCAGTTTGCGCCCAGCATCTGCCAGCAGTGCAGCGTGGGTTGTAACACCAGCCCGGGCGAGCGTTATGGCGAGCTGCGTCGTATCGAAAACCGCTACAACGGATCGGTGAACCACTACTTCCTGTGCGACCGTGGCCGTTTCGGCTATGGCTACGTGAACCGTAAAGATCGTCCGCGTCATCCGGAACAGCTGCGTGGCAGCGACCGTATCACGCTGAACGCAGAACAGGCGGTTAATGCCGCCGCGGATATCCTGCGTCAGGCGAAGAAGGTGATCGGTATCGGTTCACCTCGCGCCAGTATTGAAAGCAACTTCGCGCTACGTGAACTGGTGGGCGCTGAAAACTTCTCAACCGGTATGCCGGCAGCTGAGCAGGCGCGGGTTGAGCTGATGCTGAAAGTGCTGCAGCAGGGCGGTATCTATACGCCATCGCTGCGTGAAATTGAAAGCTATGACGCCGTGCTGGTGCTGGGTGAAGACCTGACTCAGGTCGGTGCCCGCGTGGCGCTGTCGGTGCGTCAGGCCGTTAAAGGCAAAGCACGCGAAATGGCCGCCGCTCAGAAAGTCGCGGACTGGCAGATCGCCGCCATCCTCAACATTGGTCAGCATGCCAAACATCCGCTGTTTGTCACTAACGTTGATGAAACCCGTCTCGATGATATCGCCTCATGGAGCTATCGCGCACCGGTGGAAGATCAGGCACGCCTGGGCTTCGCCATCGCGCATGCGCTGGATGACAGCGCACCGGCGGTTAGCGACTTTGACAGCAGCCTGAATGGCAAGCTGGACGTGGTGGTTCAGGCGCTGGCCGGCGCGAAAAAACCGCTGATCATTTCCGGTACCCACTCGGGCAGCACGGCAATGATTGAAGCGGCAGCCAACGTGGCTAAAGCGCTGAAAGCGCGCGGTGCTGACGTGGGTATCACCTTCCTCGCCGGTGCCGCCAACAGCTTTGGTCTGGGACTGATGGGCGGCCAGTCGCTGGACAGCGCGCTGGAGCAGCTGGATAAAGGCGAAGCGGAAGCGCTGGTGGTGCTGGAGAACGATCTCTACCGTCACGCGCCGAAAGCCACCGTCGATGCGGCACTGCATAACACCGCGCACGTGATCGTGGTTGATCATCAACGCACGGCCACGCTGGAGAAAGCCGGTCTGGTGCTCTCCACCGCCAGCTTTGCCGAGAGCGACGGCACCTCCATCAACCATGAAGGTCGCGCCCAGCGCTTCTTCCAGGTTTACGATCCGTCCTACTACGACGATAGCGTGGTGATGCTGGAGAGCTGGCGCTGGCTGCATTCGCTGCACAGTGCCGTCGAGAGCCGCCAGATTGACTGGACGCAGCTCGATCACGTGATTGATGCCGCGATTGTGGCGCTGCCGCAGCTGAAAGGGATTAAGGACGCGGCGCCGGACGCCAGCTTCCGCATCCGTGGTCAGAAACTGGCGCGTTCACCGCATCGTGCCAGTGGCCGTACCGCCGCGCGCGCCAACATCAGCGTGCACGAACCGCGTCAGCCGCAGGATAAAGACACCATGTTCGCCTTCTCCATGGAAGGTAACAACCAGCCGTCGGCACCGCGTTCGCAGATTCCTTTTGCCTGGGCACCAGGCTGGAACTCACCGCAGGCGTGGAACAAGTTCCAGGCGGAAGTGGGCGGTAAACTGCGTCATGGCGATCCGGGCGTGCGTCTGTTTGAAGCCAGCGAAAGTGCACTGGACTGGTTCAGCCAGGTTCCGGCACGCTTCGTGGGCGGCAGCCAGTATCGCGTGGCACCTTACTATCAGCTGTTTGGTAGTGAAGAGATGACCCAGCGCTCGCCAACCTTCCAGAAACGCATGGCGCCGGCCACGCTGGTGATCAACCCGGCAGATGCTGAGAAGCTGGGCGTTAATAACGGTGCGTCCGTGGAGCTGGTTTGCGCCGGTGAAACGCTGCGTCTGCCGGTGCGCTTCTCTGCGGCACTGCAGGCGGGGCAGGTGGGTCTGCCGCTCGGCATGCCGGGTGTACCGCCGTTCCTCGCGGGTGCGCAAATTGACAAACTGCAGGAGGCAGCGCAATGAGCTGGCTGACACCGGACGTTATTGACATCATCCTGCAGGTGGTGAAAGCCATTGTCATCCTGCTGGTGGTGGTGGCCTGTGGTGCCTTCATGAGCTTTGCCGAGCGTCGTCTGCTCGGCCTGTGGCAGAACCGTTATGGACCGAACCGCGTAGGCTGGGGCGGCTCGCTGCAGCTGGCGGCGGACATGATCAAAATGTTCTTTAAAGAGGACTGGGTTCCGCCGTTTACCGATCGCTTCATCTTTACCCTGGCACCGGTCATCGCCTTCGTTTCGCTGCTGCTGGCGTTTGCGATTGTGCCGGTTTCGCCGAGCTGGATGGTCACCGACCTGAACATCGGTCTGCTGTTCTTCCTGATGATGGCGGGTCTGGCGGTTTACGCCGTACTGTTCGCGGGCTGGTCGAGTAACAACAAATACTCGCTGCTCGGTGCAATGCGTGCCTCCGCGCAGACCCTGAGCTACGAAGTGTTCCTCGGCCTGTCGCTGATGGGCGTGGTGGCGCAGGCGGGTTCCTTTAACCTGAACGCCATCGTTGAGAGCCAGACGCACCTGTGGAACATCATCCCGCAGTTCTTTGGCTTCGTGACCTTCTGTATTGCCGGCGTCGCGGTGTGCCACCGTCATCCGTTTGACCAGCCGGAAGCGGAACAGGAGCTGGCCGACGGTTACCACATCGAATATGCCGGGATGAAGTTCGGCCTGTTCTTTGTCGGTGAGTACGTGGCCATTACTACCGTATCGGCGCTAATCGTCACCCTGTTCTTCGGTGGCTGGCACGGTCCGTTCCTGCCGCCGTTCATCTGGTTCGCCCTGAAAACGGCGTTCTTTATGGTGATGTTTATCCTGATTCGTGCTGCGCTGCCGCGTCCACGCTATGACCAGGTGCTGTCGTTCGGCTGGAAAGTATGTCTGCCGTTGACGTTATTGAACCTGCTGGCCACTGCCGCAGTGATTCTGTACAACGCGCAGTAAGGGGTTTTGAGATGACTTTAAAAGATATTGTCGTTGGCTTCGGCACGACAGTGCGCAGTATCTGGATGATTGGCATGCATGCCTTCGCCAAACGCGAAACCCAGATGTATCCGGAAGAGCCGGTTTATCTGCCGCCGCGCTACCGTGGCCGTATCGTGCTGACGCGCGATCCGGACGGCGAAGAGCGCTGCGTGGCCTGTAACCTGTGCGCCGTTGCCTGCCCGGTCGGCTGTATTTCGCTGCAGAAAGCGGAGATGCAGGATGGCCGCTGGTATCCGGAATTTTTCCGCATCAACTTCTCGCGCTGCATCTTCTGTGGTTTATGTGAAGAAGCCTGTCCGACCACCGCGATTCAGCTGACGCCGGACTTCGAACTCGGTGAGTTCAAGCGTCAGGATCTGGTGTATGAGAAGGAAGACCTGCTGATTTCCGGTCCGGGTAAATATCCGGAGTACAACTTCTACCGCATGGCAGGTATGGCGATCGACGGTAAAGACAAAGGCGACGCGGAAAACGAAGCCAAACCGATCGACGTTAAAGGCTTATTACCTTAAGGAGCCGGGTATGGAATTTGCGTTTTATCTTTGCGGACTGGTGGCGGTGCTGACGACATTGCGCGTCATCACCCACACCAATCCGGTACATGCGCTGCTGTACCTGATTGTTTCGCTGCTGTCGATTGCCGGCGTGTTCTTCTCAATGGGTGCCTATTTTGCCGGTGCGCTGGAGATCATCGTCTATGCCGGTGCCATCATGGTGCTGTTTGTGTTCGTGGTGATGATGCTTAACCTGGGTAAAACCCAGCAGGATCAGGAGCGCGAATGGCTGAAGCCGTCGCTGTGGATCGGTCCGGGCATTGTCTCGCTGCTGCTGCTGGTGGTGATGATCTACGCCATCCTGACCGCAACCGACCAGGGTATTGATGGCACCGTCATCGATGCCAAAGCGGTGGGCATCAGTCTGTTTGGCCCGTATGTTCTGGCGGTTGAGCTGGCGTCAATGCTGCTGCTGGCCGGTCTGGTGGTGGCGTTCCATATCGGACGTGAAGATCGTCAGGGCGAAGTGCTGAGCAACCGCGTGTCAGACGCGGCGGCCAATAAGGAGGAGCACGCATGATCCCGTTACAACACGGCCTGATTCTGGCTGCTGTGCTGTTTGTTCTCGGCCTGACCTCGCTGGTGCTGCGCCGCAACCTGCTGTTTATGCTGATCGGTCTGGAGATCATGATCAACGCCGCGGCGCTGGCGCTGGTGGTGGCAGGCAGCTACTGGGGACAAGCCGACGGTCAGGTGATGTACATCCTGGCAATCAGCCTCGCGGCGGCGGAAGCCAGTATTGGTCTGGCGCTGCTGCTGCAGCTCTATCGTCGTCGTCAGACGCTGAACATTGACACAGTGAGCGAGATGCGCGGATGAATCTTCTCTATTTAACCGTATTATTTCCGCTGATTGGCTTCCTGCTATTGGCGTTTTCCCGTGGTCGCTGGTCGGAGAACCTGTCGGCTGCAGTGGGGATGGGTTCAGTGGGCCTTGCGGCGCTGACCACCGTATTTGTGGGTGTGGACTTCTTCAGTCACGGCCAGCAGCCATTTACCCAGGCGCTGTGGACCTGGATGCACGTGGGTAACTTTGACATCAAAGTGAACCTGGTGCTGGATGGTCTGTCGCTGACCATGCTGTCGGTGGTCACCGGCGTCGGCTTCTTCATCCACATGTTCGCTTCGTGGTACATGCGCGGTGAAGAGGGTTATTCACGCTTCTTCGCTTACACTAACCTGTTCATCGCGAGCATGGTGGTGCTGGTGCTGGCCGATAACCTGATGCTGATGTACCTGGGCTGGGAAGGGGTAGGGCTGTGTTCCTACCTGCTGATTGGCTTCTACTACAGCAATCCGGAAAACGGCAAAGCGGCGATGAAAGCCTTCATCATCACCCGTGTCGGTGACGTGTTCCTCGCCTTTGCGTTGTTCATTCTCTACAACGAACTGGGTACGCTGAACTTCCGTGAGCTGATGGAGCTGGCCCCGGCGCACTTCGCGGCGGACAACCACATGCTGCAGTGGGCGACGCTGATGCTGCTGGGCGGTGCCGTGGGTAAATCGGCACAGCTGCCGTTGCAGACGTGGCTGGCCGATGCGATGGCCGGTCCGACGCCGGTCTCCGCGCTGATCCACGCTGCCACCATGGTAACCGCAGGCGTCTATCTGATTGCCCGCACCCACGGTCTGTTCCTGCTGACGCCGGAAGTGCTGCATCTGGTGGGTATTGTTGGTGCGATTACGCTGGTGCTGGCGGGCTTCGCCGCGCTGGTACAGACCGACATCAAACGCGTGCTGGCTTACTCCACCATGAGTCAGATCGGCTATATGTTCCTGGCGCTGGGCGTACAGGCGTGGGACGCCGCGATTTTCCACCTGATGACCCATGCGTTCTTCAAGGCGCTGCTGTTCCTCTCTTCCGGTTCTGTGATTCTGGCCTGTCATCACGAGCAGAATATTTTCAAAATGGGCGGTCTGCGTAAGAGCATCCCGCTGGTGTATGTCTGCTTCCTGGTGGGCGGTGCCGCGCTGGCTGCGCTGCCGCTGATTACCGCCGGCTTCTACAGTAAGGACGAGATTCTGTTCGGTGCGCTGGCTAACGGTCACATCAATCTGATGGTCGCCGGTCTGCTGGGTGCATTCCTTACCTCAATCTACACCTTCCGCATGATCTTCATCGTGTTCCACGGCGAAGAGAAAATTCATGCGCATGCCGGTAAAGGCATTACGCATCACCTGCCGCTGATTGTGCTGCTGGTGCTCTCGACCTTCGTTGGCGCGCTGATTACGCCTCCGCTGGCGGGCGTGCTGCCACAGAACGAGTTTGGTGAAACCGGCAAAGTGGCACTGGAAATCACCTCGGGTGCCGTGGCGATTATCGGTATCCTGATTGCCGCCGCGCTGTGGCTGGGCAAACGTCAGCTGGTCACCCGCATCGCCAACAGCGCGCCGGGCCGTTTCTTCGGCACCTGGTGGTTTGCGGCCTGGGGCTTCGACTGGCTGTACGACAAGGTATTTGTTAAACCGTACCTTGGCATTGCCTGGCTGCTGCAGCGCGATCCGCTCAACTCCCTGATGAACCTGCCGGCGCTGCTGTCGCGCATCGGTAATAAAGGTCTGGTGGTGAGTGAGAACGGCTATCTGCGCTGGTATATCGCGTCGATGAGCGTCGGTGCCGTGGTGGTGCTGGCGCTGATGCTGGTGATTTAACGATTGATGAGCGGGGCGCGCGATGGTTTAGCGCCCCACGTAAGAATGTTCAAAATTGTCTGATGCACGGGTGAGATCAACGCAGTCAGTTTGGTGTTCGTTAGTGCAGCAACCGGCGCGTAGTAATACGTGAACGTTGCCCGCGCGGGCGAGGCGAAACAGGCGCGTCAGATAGCCTGAACGAAGACGAAAATAGGGAATGTACGCCGTGTTATTACCTTGGCTAATAATTATACCCTTTGTTGGGGGCTTGCTTTGCTGGCTGGCTGAGCGCCTTGGCGCGAAGGTGCCGCGCTGGATTGCCCTGATCACCATGGGGCTGACGCTGGCGCTGGGCCTGCAGCTGTGGCTGCAGGGCGGCTATTCGCTGACGCAGGCTGCGGGCCTGCCGCAGTGGCAGTCGACTTTCCTGGTGTCGTGGATCCCACGCTTTGGCATTAATTTCCATCTGGCGCTGGATGGCCTGTCGCTGCTGATGGTGGTGCTGACCGGCCTGCTGGGTTTGATGGCGGTACTCTGCTCGTGGAATGAAATCGAAAAGTATCAGGGCTTCTTCCACCTCAACCTGATGTGGATTCTCGGCGGCGTGATCGGCGTGTTCCTCGCCATCGACATGTTCCTGTTCTTCTTCTTCTGGGAAATGATGCTGGTGCCGATGTACTTCCTCATCGCGCTCTGGGGTCACAAAGCGTCTGACGGGAAAACCCGTATCAGCGCGGCAACCAAATTCTTCATCTATACCCAGGCGTCAGGTCTGGTGATGCTGATTGCCATTCTGGCGCTGGTGTTCGTGCACTACAACGCCACTGGCGTCTGGACGTTCAGCTATGAAGAGCTGCTGAAAACGCCGATGTCACACACCGTTGAGTATCTGCTGATGCTCGGCTTCTTCATCGCCTTTGCGGTGAAAATGCCGGTGGTGCCGTTGCACGGCTGGCTGCCGGATGCCCACAGCCAGGCACCGACCGCCGGTTCGGTTGACCTTGCCGGTATCCTGCTGAAAACTGCGGCTTACGGCCTGCTGCGTTTTAGCCTGCCGCTGTTCCCGAATGCGTCGGCGGAGTTCGCACCGATCGCCATGTGGCTCGGCATCATCGGTATCTTCTACGGCGCCTGGATGGCGTTCTCGCAGACCGATATCAAACGCCTGATCGCCTACACCTCGATTTCGCACATGGGCTTCGTGCTGATTGCCATCTACACCGGCAGCCAGCTGGCGTTCCAGGGCGCGGTGGTGCAGATGATTGCGCACGGCCTGTCGGCCGCGGCGCTGTTCATCCTGTGCGGTCAGCTGTATGAACGTCTGCATACCCGTGACATGCGCCAGATGGGCGGCCTGTGGTCGCGCATCAAGTGGATTCCGGGCCTGTCGCTGTTCTTTGCCGTGGCTAACCTCGGTATGCCGGGCACCGGTAACTTTGTGGGTGAGTTCATGATTCTGACCGGCAGCTATCAGGTGGTGCCGTTGATTATCGTGATTGCCACCTTCGGCCTGGTATTTGCCTCGGTGTACTCGCTGATCATGATGCAGCGCGCTTACTACGGCGAAGCCAAATCTAAAGAGCCGCTGGCTGGAATGTCGCCGCGCGAGTTCCTGACCATCGGTGTACTGGTCGTGCTGCTGGTGCTGCTGGGCGTTTACCCGCAGCCAATCCTCGACACGTCCCATGCTGCGATGAGCAATATTCAGCAGTGGTTTACCGCTTCAATTTCAACTACAAGGCCGTAATTCGCCATGACAATAACTCCTCAACAATTGATCGCGTTGCTACCGCTGTTAATCGTCGGATTGACGGTGGTGGTTGTGATGCTGTCCATTGCGTGGCGACGCAACCACTTTGTTAATGCCACGCTGACGGTCATCGGTCTTAACCTCGCGCTGCTGTCGCTGTGGTTTGTGGGCCACGTGGGCGCCATAGATGTCACGCCGCTGCTGCGCGTGGATGGCTATTCGATGTTCTATACCGCGCTGGTGATGCTGGCGAGTCTGGCAACCTGCACCTTTGCTTATCCGTGGCTGGCCGGTTTCCCGGACAACAAAGATGAGTTTTATCTGCTGGTGCTGATTGCGGCGCTGGGCGGGATTGTGCTGGCCAGCGCCAACCATCTGGCGGCGCTGTTCATCGGTATCGAACTGCTGTCGCTGCCGCTGTTTGGCCTCATCGGCTACGCCTTCCGTCAGAAGCGCTCGCTGGAAGCGGCGCTGAAGTACATGATTCTGTCGGCTGCGGCCTCCTCGTTCCTGATCTTCGGTATTGCGCTGGTCTACGCCGATTCTGGCAGCCTGAGCTTTGTGCAGCTCGGCAAAAGCCTGAATGACAGCATGATTCAGCAGCCGCTGCTGCTGGTCGGGCTGGGCATGATGATCATCGGTCTTGGCTTCAAGCTGTCGCTGGTGCCGTTCCATCTGTGGACGCCAGACGTTTATCAGGGCGCGCCGGCTCCGGTCTCGACCTTCCTCGCCACCGCCAGCAAAATCGCTATCTTTGCGGTCATCATGCGCCTGTTCATGTATGCTCCGGTGACCGACAGTGAAGCGGTGCGCACCGTGCTGGGTGTGATTGCCTTCGTCTCGATCCTGTTCGGTAACCTGATGGCGATTTCGCAGAGCAACATCAAGCGTCTGCTCGGTTATTCATCTATCGCGCATCTTGGCTATCTGCTGGTGGCGCTGATTGCGGTGAAAACCCATCAGCTGTCGCTGGAAACCGCCGGTGTCTATCTGGCCGGTTACCTGTTCAGCAGCCTCGGCGCCTTCGGTGTAGTCAGCCTGATGTCGAGCCCGTACCGTGGTCCGGATGCGGATACGCTTTACTCCTATCGTGGTCTGTTCTGGCATCGTCCGATTCTCTCCGCCGTGATGACGGTGATGATGCTGTCGCTGGCCGGTATCCCGATGACGCTGGGCTTTATCGGTAAGTTTTACGTCATCGCGTCCGGTGTTAACGCGCATCTGTGGTGGCTGACCGCGGCGGTTGTCGCCGGTAGCGCCATTGGTCTGTATTACTACCTGCGCGTTACGGTGAGCCTGTACCTCAGCCCGCCGGAACTGCACACCCGCGATACCCCGGCCAACTGGGCGTTCACCGCCGGTGGTGTGGTGGTGCTGATCTCCGCTATCCTGGTGTTGCTGCTCGGTGTTTATCCGCAGCCGCTCATCACGCTGGTGCAGCTGGCCCAGCCGCTGATGTAAACAGCGCGTCATCTTCACAATCAGGCCTGCGGGCCTGATTTTTTTTGCCTGCAATTTGAGAGTTTGATCACATTACTCCGCGTGTCAGCCCCTGTTACGTGCTGCCCACTGCGTTTAGCGCATGCGCTGTGATAGGCTGTGAAGATCACTTTTTTCGCTCAGACAAGGAAGCACGATGGATATGCAATGGCTTGATTGCCACCACAGTGAACTGACCTCGCAGCAGCTGTATACCGTGCTGGCGCTGCGCAATCAGGTGTTTATCGTTGAACAGGCCTGTCCGTATCAGGATATAGATGGCCAGGATTTGACGGCTGATAACCGCCATCTGCTGGGCTTTCTTGATGGCAAACTGCTGGCCTATGCGCGTCTGCTGACGCCCGCGCTGGCTTCTTCGCCGGTGACCATTGGTCGGGTGATTGTGTCGGAAGAGGCGCGCGGCCTGAAACTGGGCTATCGGCTGATGGAGCAGGCGCTGAACAGCTGCGAACAGCACTGGCCGCAGCGGGCGGTGTATCTGTCCGCGCAGGCGCATCTGGAAGGCTTTTATGGTCGCCTGGGCTTCCGGGCGGTCACGGACGTTTATCTGGAAGATAATATTCCGCACGTCGGCATGCAGAAAAACTAACGGCGAGGTGTTGGCCTCGCCGTGCAGGTTAGCCCGGCGTCATCTGCCGGTCGTCGGTGTACTTGCGCTGATCGGGCGGTGGCGGGAAGTACTGATACAGCCAGGTTTCACTCAGCGTCTCATCTTTGGTGCGCAGGAACAGGCGCATATCCACCGGTTTGGTTGAGTCGCTGTTCGGATACCAGTCAAACAGGATACGGTAACCTTTCAGCGGTTCGACGTAGAGAATCTCCACCTGTTTGAAGGTGCCGGACGACACGGTGATCACTGGTTCGATACCTTTCGGCGCGGCCGCCTGCAGGTCGCCGCCAATGAAATCGATAGCAAAGCGGCGGCACCACTGGTCCGGGAAGTGTTCGCCCGGTGCCCAGCCTTCCGGGAAGCCACCAATACCGGTGCGCGTGGCATCAACGCGGGCCAGACCGCTGCGGACTGGCGGCAGCTGGCTCCAGTAGAGTTTGTACTGGAAATTAAACTCGCTGCCAGCTTTGACCGGCTCGGCCGGCTGCCAGAAGCAGACGATGTTATCCAGCGTTTCCCCGGTCGTCGGGATCTCCATCAGGTTGATGGCGCCTTTACCCCATTTACCGATCGGCTCCACCCACAGGCTGGGGCGTTTGTCATACCAGCCAATCACATCCTGATAATCTTTGAAATCATGATTCAGCTGCAGCAGACCGAAGCCGCGCGGGTTTTCATCCTGATAGGCATTAAACTGCAGGCGCTGCGGGTTATTCAGCGGACGGGCAATCCACTCGCCGCTGCCGCTCCACATCGCCAGGCGATCGGAGTCATGAATCTGCGGATGATAGGTATTGCACATGCGCCGCTCATTGGTGCCGCAGCTGAACATGCTGGTCATTGGCGCAATACCGAGCTGTCGAATCTCGTTGCGCGCAAACAGGTGGTTTTCCACCTCCATCACCACGCGTTTTTCTTCGCAGTGAATGGTGAACTTGTAGGCACCGGTGACGCTGGCCCCGTCCAGCAGTGCATACACCACAAAGGTGGTGTCTTCAGCTTTTGGCGTCTCGAACCAGAAGGCGGTGAAGTCGGGAAACTCTTCCTGGCCATTGCTGAAGGTGTTAACCGCGACGCCACGGGCTGACAGGCCATATTGGTAGGTTTCATCTACCGCGCGGAAGTAGCTGGCGCCGAGGAAAGAAACGATGTCGCGTCGCGCCAGCTCCGGCTTTTTAAAGGCGCGGAAACCGGCAAAGCCGAGGTCGGTTTTACCCACCAGCTGCTGGGTATCCACGTTGGCGTTGTGATAATTAAACAGTTCCGGACGGAAGTGGATTTCCCGCGCCTCGCGGCTGGCGGCGTCCACGGAGAACATGCGAATGCGGCGCTTAAAGCCCATGCCAACGTGGAAGAACTGCACATCCAGCTCGCGGTCGGCGATGTTGTTCCACAGTGAGTGGTTAGCGTCGTACTGAATTTCGTTATACGCCTGCGGTGTCAGATTGGCCAGGGTCGCGGGCAGGGGGCCGGGCGCGCCGCCCCAGGGCTGTTTGGCCAGCGCCGCGGCTTTCTTTTTCAGCACATCGAAATCGAAGCGCACGGCGGTTCCGTCGGCGATGCCATCATCGGCCCAGGCGGACTGCGCAAACAGCGAGGAGAGCCCGGTCATGCCGCTAACGGCAGAGAGGGCCATGGACGCTTTCATAAATTTTCTACGATTCATGCCGGAAATCTTTTCCTTAGCTGCTCGGGTGTATTGAGGCTGTCGCAAGACATTTAGCGTCAGGCTACAGGGGGTTACGACAGTGGCGAAAATAAAAAATTCAGTCCGCTGAAAATTTATCAGATTAATCAAATAAACGAAGCACAATTCCGCGTGCAACGCCCCGGATGACATAACTTTGCGTTCAGCGCGGCAAAAAGCGCAGTCAGCGGATGACGGCGCGGCGCAAAAACGCGATTTATGACTATAGTTAATCGACACCGCATTTAAACATGGAGGATTGTGAACATGTCATCTACCGATCAATTTGAAACCCGTCTTGATGACGATCTGGCGCTGCTGACGGAAACGCTGGAAGAAGTGCTGCGCTCCTCGGGCGATCCGGCGGACCAGAAATATATCGAACTGAAGCAGAAAGCCGAGCAGGCGCTGGAAGACGTGAAGAATCGCGTGAGCCAGGCGTCCGACAGCTATTACTATCGTGCCAAACAGGCAGCGTATCGTGCCGACGATTACGTGCATGAAAAACCGTGGCAGGGCATTGGTATCGGTGCGGCTGCCGGTCTGTTTGTTGGCCTGCTGCTGGCGCGCCGTTAATCCCCGTGGGCGCGATGTCCGTCGCGCCCGATTCCTGTTTTCCCGCTGTTTCCTTTCCGCATCGCGATTAACCCGCTATTTCGCACCGGCGGCGATTGTGTTTCGCCTGCGCGCTCCCTACAGTGAAAGCCACAGGGATAAGGAGAAGAGATCGTGATACGTGTCGAAATGCTCTCAACGGGCGATGAAGTGTTACATGGGCAGATTGTCGATACCAACGCCGCGTGGCTGGCCGATGTGCTGTTTCAGCACGGCCTGCCGATGACCAGTCGCAGTACGGTCGGCGATGCGATGAGCTCGCTGGTTGAAGCGCTACAGAGCCGCAGCCAGATTGCCGACGTGCTGATTGTGAACGGCGGTCTCGGGCCGACCAGCGACGATCTCAGCGCGCAGGCAGCGGCCACCGCCAGCGGCAGCGAACTGGTGCTGCAGCAGGCGTGGCTGGAGAAGATGGAAGCCTGGTTTGCCAGCCGCGGGCGGCTCATGGCACCCAGTAATCGCAAGCAGGCGGAGATTCCGGCCAATGCCGAGTTGATCGATAACCCGGTCGGCACCGCCTGTGGGTTTGCCCTGCAGCTTAATCGCTGCTGGATTTTCTTTACCCCCGGCGTGCCGTCAGAATTCAAAGTGATGGTTGAGCAGCAGATTATTCCGCGTCTTAAGGCGCGTTTTACGTTGCCAGACCCCCCGCTGTGCCTGCGTCTGACCACCTTTGGCCGCGGCGAGAGCGATATTGCCGCCGAGCTTGAACCGCTGCCGCTGCCGGAAGGCGTAGTGATGGGCTACCGTTCGTCGATGCCCATCATTGAGATCAAACTGACCGGCCCGGCCAGCCAGCGCGTGGCGATGGAGCAGGTGTGGCAGCAGGTTAGGTTACTGCTGGCCGAGTGCACCATTTTTGAAGGCTTTGAAGGGCTGCCGGCCGTGCTGGCGCGAGAACTGCACGATCGCGGCTTCCGCCTTGCTCTGAGCGAACAATACACGGCCGGGTTGCTGCACTGGCAGCTGGCCGCCGCGCAGGTGCCGCTTAGCGCCGCCGAGCTGCTGCCGGCACGTGAGGAGTCGCTGGAAGCGCAGGTTACGCGCACGCGTCAGTTAGCCGCTCAGCAGGGCACGGTGCTGGCCTTGTCGGTTGGCGATCTGCAGGAAGGAGAAGTGTCGATTGCGCTGCACACACCGGAAGCCAGCTGGGGCCAGCGGGTGAAATTTACCCACGGGCGGCACAATCTGGAAACCCGGCAGAAAGTGGTGGCGATGATGGCGATGAATATGCTGCGCCGCTGGCTGCACGGCAGTGAAGTCAGTACCGGTCACGGCTGGATTGATGTCCTGGAGACGGTGAAGAGCTAACCCGATTGTGCTGGCGGTCATCATCAGCAAGGTCAGAGGGGAAGTTGAGCACGCCCGGAACGGCAAAACCCGCTCCCTGCGGGCCTCGACACGCGGCATCCTTGCCGCGTGACGTCCGGCTTAGCTCAACATCCCCTCTTCCCGTTAGCATGGGTGTCGCTGCAGGGTGACGTTCTGTTACCGCAATGAAGAAGCCTGATAGGGCGTGGGGGAGGTTGCCGCTTGCAGCAGCCTCCGCGCCAGGACGGCGCGGCGGCAGGCTCCAGGGATGGATTTACGCCGGTGCAGCAAGCGGCAACCTCTCAGACGACCTGTATGGATGTTGCAGCATTAAAGGACTTTTGCGTTTGGTGTAGCGGCAGGTTACAGCTCGATCTCAATCTCCCCTTTGGCCTTACAACAGCAGGGCAGAATCTCGCCCTGCTGAATAAACGCCAGTGGGGTTTCCGCATAATCCACTTCGCCTTTTAGCAGACGCATGCGGCAGGAGCCGCAGTAGCCTTCGCGACACTGAAACTCGACGCACACATTGTGTGCTTCCAGCGTCGTCAGCAGATTAGGGTGTTCGTCTGCGCACTCCAGCCGGGAGCCGGAGCTGCGCAGGATTACCACGGAACGGCTCATGCTTACAGCTGGAAATCGTTGAAGTCGTCTTCGCCCACTTCGGAGTCGATCTGACCCACCAGATAGGAGCTCACTTCAACTTCCTGCGGCGCCACCTGCACGTTATCTGACACCAGCCACGAGTTAATCCATGGAATCGGGTTAGAACGCGTCTGGAACGGCAGATCAAGGCCCACCGCCTGCATGCGGATATTGGTGATGTACTCAATGTACTGGCACAGAATGTCCTTGTTCAGACCAATCATTGAGCCGCCGCTGAACAGATACTCAGCCCACTCTTTTTCCTGCTCGGCTGCTTTCTTAAACAGGTCGAAGCACTCGTCGCGGCACTCGGCGGCGATCTCTTTCATTTCAGGATCGTCTTCACCGGTACGCATCAGGTTCAGCATATGCTGGGTGCCGGTCAGGTGCAGCGCTTCGTCACGAGCAATCAGACGAATAATCTTGGCGTTGCCTTCCATCAGTTCGCGTTCGGCGAAGGCGAATGAGCAGGCAAAGCTGACGTAGAAGCGAATCGCTTCCAGCGCGTTAACGCTCATCAGGCAGATATACAGCTGCTTCTTCAGCGCACGCAGATTCACGGTCACGCTCTTGCCCGCCACCTGATGCGTGCCTTCACCCAGCAGATGCCAGTAGTTAGTCATCTCGATCAGATCATCGTAATACTTCGAGATATCCTGCGCGCGCGCCAGAATCTGCTCGTTAGTCACGATGTCATCAAACACCAGTGACGGATCGTTGACGATATTACGGATGATGTGGGTGTACGAGCGTGAGTGGATGGTCTCGGAGAACGCCCAGGTTTCTACCCAGGTTTCCAGCTCGGGAATCGAGATCAGCGGCAGCAGCGCCACGTTCGGGCTGCGGCCCTGAATGGAATCCAGCAGCGTCTGATACTTCAGGTTACTGATAAAGATGTGCTTCTCGTGCTCCGGCAGCGCCTGATAGTCGATGCGATCGCGCGAGACGTCAACTTCTTCCGGACGCCAGAAGAAAGAGAGCTGCTTCTCGATCAGCTTTTCAAAGATGTCGTATTTCTGCTGGTCGAAACGGGCAACGTTCACTGACTGGCCGAAGAACATCGGCTCTTTCAGCTGGTCATTTTTGTTCTGTGAGAAAGTAGTGTAAGCCATGACTAAGTCCAAAAGTGAAACGGGCCAGCCGCTGCTGGCCCAGACACGATAAGGCGCCCGCAGGCGCCTTTCGATCAAATTTTACAGGCGCCGCTTTCGCAGCCATCGTCCTGAATAGACGGCGCCAGATCGTCCTGCGCATCCTCGGCACCGTCACGGGTGTTTTGGTAGTACAGGGTCTTCACGCCAAATTTGTACGCGGTCAGCAGATCTTTCAGCAGCTGTTTCATCGGCACTTTGCCATTGGCGAAACGGCCTGGATCGTAGTTGGTGTTCGATGAAATCGCCTGATCGATAAACTTCTGCATCACGCCCACCAGCTGCAGATAGCCGTCATTTGATGGCATCTCCCACAGCAGTTCGTACTGATCTTTCAGACGCTCATACTCCGGTACTACCTGGCGCAGAATCCCGTCTTTCGACGCTTTGATACTGATGTGACCGCGCGGCGGCTCGATACCATTGGTGGCGTTCGAAATCTGCGAAGAGGTCTCAGACGGCATCAGTGCAGACAGCGTGGAGTTGCGCAGGCCGTGGGTTTTAATCGACTCACGCAGCGCTTCCCAGTCAAGGTGCAGCGGCTCATTGCATACGCTGTCGAGATCCTTTTTATAGGTATCGATCGGCAGAATGCCCTGTGAATAAGTGGTCTCTTTAAACCACGGGCAGGCACCTTGCTCTTTCGCCAGCTCGTTGGAGGCTTTCAGCAGCCAGTACTGAATGGCTTCAAAGGTTTTGTGCGTCAGGTTGTTGGCGCTGCCGTCGGAGTAGCGCACACCGTGTTTCGCCAGGTAATAGGCATAGTTGATCACGCCAATACCCAGGGTACGACGACCCATCGCACCGCGTTTTGCCGCCGGAATCGGGTAGTCCTGGTAATCGAGCAGGGCATCCAGCGCGCGTACTGCCAGCGTCGCCAGCTCTTCCAGATCGTCCAGGCTTTCAATCGCACCGAGGTTAAAGGCGGACAGGGTGCACAGCGCGATCTCGCCGCTTTCGTCGTTGACGTCTTCCAGCGGTTTGGTCGGCAGCGCAATCTCCAGGCACAGGTTAGACTGACGCACTGGCGCAATGGCCGGATCGAACGGGCTGTGAGTGTTGCAGTGGTCAACGTTCTGCACGTAGATACGGCCGGTTGAAGCACGTTCCTGCATCATCAGTGAGAACAGGTCGACGGCTTTCACGCGCTGCTTGCGGATGCTGTCGTCCTTCTCATATTTGGTATACAGACGCTCAAACTCATCCTGATCGGCGAAGAACGCGTCATACAGGCCTGGCACGTCGGACGGGCTGAACAGGGTGATGTCTTCGCCTTTCAGCAGGCGGGTGTACATCAGCTTGTTGATCTGCACGCCGTAATCCATATGACGCACGCGGTTGCCTTCAACGCCGCGGTTGTTTTTCAGCACCAGCAGGCTTTCCACTTCCAGATGCCACATCGGGTAGAACAGCGTTGCCGCACCGCCGCGCACGCCGCCCTGCGAGCAGGATTTTACCGCCGTCTGGAAGTGCTTATAGAACGGGATACAGCCGGTGTGGAACGCTTCACCGCCGCGGATCGGGCTGCCGAGCGCACGAATGCGACCCGCGTTGATGCCGATACCGGCACGCTGTGACACATATTTCACAATAGCGCTGGAGGTGGCGTTAATGGAATCCAGGCTGTCGCCGCACTCGATCAGTACGCAGGAGCTGAACTGACGGGTCGGGGTGCGCACGCCGGACATGATAGGCGTAGGCAGCGAGATCTTGAACGTGGAGATCGCATCGTAGAAACGCTTGATGTAATCCATACGCGTATCGCGCGGATAGCCGGAGAACAGGCAGGCGGCGACAAGAATATACAGGAACTGGGCGCTCTCGTAGATTTCACCGCTGACGCGGTTCTGCACCAGATATTTGCCTTCCAGCTGCTTCACCGCCGCGTAGGAGAAGTTCATGTCGCGCCAGTGGTCGATGAAGCCGTCCATCTGCTCAAACTCTTCGGTGCTGTAGTCTTCCAGCAGATGGCGATCGTATTTGCCCATCTCGACCATTTTCACTACCTGGTCGTACAGCTTCGGTGGCTCAAACTGACCGTACGCTTTTTTACGCAGGTGGAAGATCGCCAGACGCGCGGCCAGGTACTGGTAATCAGGCGCGTCACGGGAGATCAAATCGGCAGCCGCTTTGATGATGGTCTCGTGAATGTCCGAGGTTTTGATGCCATCGTAAAACTGGATGTGCGAACGCAACTCAACCTGCGAGACGGAGACATTGTTCAGCCCTTCAGCTGCCCAGTCCAGCACCCGGTGAATCTTATCGAGGTCGATGCGCTCCTGGCGGCCATCGCGTTTCGTAACGAGCAGACTTTGGTTCATGTCGCGTGTTTACCTGTCCATGAAATACAAAATTATCCCCCGTCTATTCACAGGCGGCTCATTGTGAGTAAGCCTGTGGATAAACACTATATATAGGGGGTGCGGAAAGTTTGAACAACAATATGGTGAGTATTCTAGTCAGCAATCGGATCATCACAAGAGTTGATTTTCACAAAATTTTACGCCCTGGGGGTGGGGAAAATCCTGGATCCCCACGCCACAAGGCCTGCACCTGGTGTCAACGGATAACAGGTTTTTTTTCAATTTTTGATCGAGCGCGTGTTTATTGCTCAACCGCTGCGATTCGGGAAATTTCCCAGGCGAAAAAAGCCCGCGCCGCTCCGTCAGCAGCGAACTTATCTGCGTTTGCTTATGAATTTTTTATGACCTTTTCACCTTACAAAAAGCGCATCGCAGCGTCTAAAAGGAAATTGATCTGGATAGGGCCAGCGCGTGATAAACCGGGGGCGGTCGGAAGTGAGAGGAGGACTGGCAGTTAGTAGGGCGTTATGCCGTTCAGTTAAGTAAATTGCCGGTCGTAGATTCCATAGCGGCGCGATTTCTCGCGTAATACATCGCGCCGCTACAACAGCGCTGCCCACGGGCAGGCAGGCGAAACAGGTCGTTTACGCCTGACGGTGGGTATGCACCATATAATTGACGTCCACCCCGCGGCCAAGGCGGAACTGGTTGGTCAGCGGATTGTAGTGCAGGCCAGTCATATTGCGTTCACGCAGGGCGGTCTCATCCACCCAGTTCAGCAGCTCGGCGGGACGAATAAACTTTTTCACGTCATGGGTACCGCGCGGCACCATGCGCAGTACGTATTCAGCACCAAACACCGCCAGCAGCCAGGCTTTAGGGTTACGGTTGATGGTGGAGAAGAACACTTCGCCGCCCGGTTTCACCAGCTGCGCGCAGGCCAGCACCACGGAACGCGGATCCGGCACGTGTTCCAGCATCTCCATACAGGTCACCACGTCGTACTGACCGGCATGGCTGGCCGTATGCGCTTCAACCGTCTGCTGCACGTAATTGACGCTCACGCCGCTCTCCAGCGCGTGCAGACGCGCGATCTCCAGCGGCTCGGCGCCCATATCCAGACCGGTGACCTCCGCCCCTTCGCGCGCCATGCTCTCGGCAAGAATGCCGCCGCCGCAGCCGACATCCAGCACTTTCTTACCGAACAGCCCATGGCTGTGCTGGGCAATCCAGCCAAGACGCAGGGGATTAATGCGGTGCAACGGCTTAAATTCACCCTCTAAATCCCACCAGCGTGATGCAACCGCCTCAAACTTGGCAATTTCGGCGTGGTCAACGTTCTGGCGGCTTTCCTGCGGTTGTTCATTCATTGAATCATGACTCCTGACAAAATATGCCACCAGTATAAACGTATAAACCCTGCGAGGCATCTCTCAGCGCAAAGGAAAAGCGCCACAAAACCCTGCTTTACGTTCACCGCACGCAAGCGATGTGATATACTTTCGCACCTTTAAAATCCGGGATTATGTAGAGGGATAGCGGCTCCATGAGCGACCTTGCGAGAGAAATTACACCGGTCAATATCGAAGAAGAGTTGAAAAACTCCTACCTCGATTACGCCATGTCGGTCATCGTTGGCCGAGCCTTACCCGATGTACGTGATGGCCTGAAGCCGGTGCATCGCCGTGTGCTTTTTGCCATGAGCGAACTGGGTAACGACTGGAACAAACCCTATAAGAAATCTGCCCGTGTGGTCGGTGACGTTATCGGTAAATATCACCCACACGGTGACTCCGCTGTATACGAAAGTATCGTGCGCATGGCCCAGCCGTTCTCCCTGCGCTACATGCTGGTCGACGGTCAGGGTAACTTCGGTTCGGTCGACGGCGACTCCGCCGCAGCGATGCGTTATACCGAAGTGCGCATGGCGAAGATCTCCTCTGAACTGCTGGCTGACCTGGAAAAAGAGACGGTCGACTTTGTGCCGAACTATGACGGCACCGAGCAGATCCCAGAAGTCCTGCCGACCAAAATTCCTAACCTGCTGATCAACGGCTCCTCCGGTATTGCCGTCGGCATGGCGACCAACATTCCGCCTCACAACCTGACGGAAGTGATCAACGGCTGCCTGGCGTTCATCGAAGATGAAAACATCAGCGTCGAAGGGCTGATGGAGCACATTACCGGGCCGGATTTCCCGACCGCCGCCTTTATCAACGGTCGTCGTGGCATTGAAGAAGCCTACCGCACCGGGCGTGGTAAAATTTACATCCGCGCGCGCGGCGAGATCGAAACCGACGCCAAAACCGGTCGTGAAACCATCATCGTCAATGAAATCCCGTATCAGGTGAACAAAGCACGCCTGATCGAGAAAATTGCCGAGCTGGTGAAAGAGAAGCGCGTTGAGGGCATCAGCGGCCTGCGTGACGAATCTGACAAAGACGGCATGCGTATCGTCATTGAAGTGAAACGCGATGCGGTCGGCGAAGTGGTGCTCAACAACCTCTACTCGCTGACGCAGCTGCAGGTCTCTTTCGGCATCAACATGGTTGCCCTGCACCAGGGCCAGCCGAAGATCATGACGCTGAAGGAGATCATTGAAGCCTTCGTTCGCCACCGCCGTGAAGTGGTGACGCGTCGTACCATCTTCGAACTGCGTAAAGCGCGCGATCGTGCGCACATTCTTGAAGGTCTGGCGATTGCGCTGGCCAACATCGATCCGATTATCGAGCTGATTCGTCGGGCTCCGACGCCAGCCGAAGCGAAAAGCGGCCTGCTGGCGCAGTCGTGGGATCTCGGCAACGTCGCCGCGATGCTGGAACGTGCCGGTGACGACGCCGCGCGTCCGGAGTGGCTGGAAGCGGAGTTTGGTATTCGCGACGGTCGCTACTACCTGACCGAGCAGCAGGCACAGGCCATTCTTGATCTGCGTCTGCAGAAACTGACCGGCCTTGAGCATGAAAAACTGCTCGACGAGTACAAAGAGCTGCTGGACCAGATCGCCGAACTGATTCACATCCTGCAGAGCGCCGAGCGCCTGATGGAAGTGATCCGTGAAGAGCTGGTGGCGATGCGCGATCAGTTTGGCGATGCGCGCCGTACGGAAATCACCGCTAACAGCGCTGACATCAACATCGAAGACCTGATCAACCAGGAAGATGTGGTGGTCACCCTGTCGCATCAGGGCTACGTCAAATACCAGCCGCTATCAGACTATGAAGCCCAGCGTCGCGGCGGTAAGGGCAAATCGGCGGCGCGCATTAAAGAAGAAGACTTTATCGATCGTCTGCTGGTGGCCAACACCCACGACACCATTCTGTGCTTCTCCAGCCGTGGCCGCCTCTACTGGATGAAGGTCTATCAGCTGCCGGAAGCCAGCCGTGGCGCGCGCGGTCGTCCGATCGTCAACCTGCTGCCGCTGGAAGCCAACGAGCGTATCACCGCGATTCTGCCAGTGCGCGAATACACTGAAGGCTTCAACATCTTCATGGCGACCGCAGACGGTACCGTGAAGAAAACGGCGCTGCAGGAGTTCAGCCGTCCGCGTAGTGCCGGCATCATTGCCATCAACCTGCGTGAAGACGATGAGCTGATTGGCGTGGCGCTGACCAACGGTAACGACGAAGCGATGCTGTTCTCTGCCGCCGGTAAAGTGGTGCGCTTCGCGGAGAGCGCGGTGCGCGCCATGGGCCGTTCGGCTTCGGGCGTACGCGGCATCAGGCTGGCCGAAGGCGACAAAGTGGTGTCGCTGATTGTGCCACGTGAAGAGGGTGCGATTCTCACCGTAACGCAGAACGGCTACGGCAAGCGTACTGCTAACAGCGAGTATCCGACCAAATCGCGCGCCACGCAGGGCGTAATCTCGATTAAAGTCACCGAGCGTAACGGGCCAGTGGTGGGCGCGGTACAGGTGGTGGATAGCGATCAGATCATGATGATCACCGATGCCGGTACGCTGGTGCGTACCCGCGTGTCGGAAGTCAGCGTGGTTGGCCGTAATACGCAGGGTGTGATCCTGATTCGTACCGCGGAAGATGAAAGCGTGGTCGGCCTGCAGCGCGTCGCTGAACCGGTGGAAGAGGAAGAACTCGACGCCATCGACGGCAGCGTGGCAGAAGGCGAAGACGATATCGCGCCGGAAGTCGACAGCGACGACGACGCACCGGAAACAGACGACGAAGAGTAACCGTTCATTGTCTGTCACAAGCGGCAGGTCAGGGCAACCGACCTGCCGTTTTTTTTGTCTGACTTTCACTCCCAAAGTCGCGTGCCAACTGGCTTTTTCGCCCTGATAAAGCTAGTGTATGAGAACTTTTCAACGTCCCGATAACCCTTGCCGCCAGTGAGTCTCTTTTGAAATATCTCGTCTCCTTTCGCACCACGCTTCGCATCTCGCGCTACCTGTTTCGTGCGCTGGCACTGCTGCTCTGGTCGCTGGGTGCACTGTTGACCACTTTCTACATCATCAATGTGCTGCACGAGAAAGAGAACGCGGTGCGCCAGGAGTTTGCCACCAATTATGGTCAGGCCGAATGGTATGTGCGCCACTCAGCGGATGTGATGCGCGAGCTGAAGTACATCACTGAGAATCGCCTGAGCAGCAGCGTCAACGGGCTGGATATGCTCAACGGCATGCCGGGCGGTAAAAGCACGCTGCCGCAGTTTACGCCGCTGTTTACGGACGGTGACTGCACGTCAATGAGCAACACCTGGCGTAACTCGCTCGATTCCCTGAGCTATTTCATTAACTACTGGAAAAGCAATTTTGCCTCAGCCTATGAACTCAATCGGGTGTTCTTTATCGGCGGCGAAAATCAGTGCCTGGCAGACTTCACCATTGGCAACAATAATCCGGTCGATCGCGAACGCAGCCTGAAGGCGCTGCGCGAAAACGTGCTGCACTACCGCAGCGGCAACGAGGAAGAGCGGCGTAATCCAATGTACTGGATTACCAACAGCAGCCAGCCAGGCATCGGCAACTTCTACATGGTGGTGCCGGTTTACGTCGCCAACAAACTGCAGGCGCTGCTCGGCGTGGAACAGAACATTCGCCTGGATGAATTTATTCAGCCCGGCGGGCTGCCGCTGGTGGCCACCATCACCGATGAAAACTATCGTCCGCTGATCAGCTCACGACGCGGCGGACCCGGTTATTCGCTGGACGATCTGCCGGATAACAGCACCTGGTTTGGTTATCTTGACGGCTATCGTCAGCTGGTGCTGAAAAAGCCGCTGCCGCCGTCCAGCCTCAATGTGGTGTGGTCGCTGTCGACCGATGTGCTAATGGATCAGCTCAAGCTGATGCTGATCAACGCGTTGCTGCTCAATATCCTCAGCGCGCTGATTCTGTTTACCCTGGCGTGGGTGTTTGAACGCCGCATGTTCCTGCCGGCGGAAGACAACGCCCACCGGCTGGAGGAGCACGAGCAGTTCAACCGCAAGATTGTCGCGTCAGCGCCGGTCGGCATCTGTATTTTGCGTACCAGCGATGGCACCAACATCCTCAGTAATGAACTGGCGCATAACTATCTGACGCTGCTGACGCAGGAAGATCGCCTGCGGCTGAACGAAATCATCGGCGGCCAGCAGGTTAATTTTGTCGATATGCTGACCGGCAGTAACACTAACCTGCAAATCAGCTTTGTGCATTCGCGCTACCGCAACGAGAACGTGGCGATTTGCGTGCTGGTCGACGTCTCGGCGCGCGTGCGCATGGAGCAGTCGCTGCAGGAGATGGCGCACGCTGCCGAGCAGGCCAGCCAGTCCAAGTCGATGTTCCTTGCCACCGTCAGTCACGAACTGCGTACGCCGCTGTACGGCATTATCGGTAACCTCGATCTGCTGCAGACCAAATCGCTGCCGAAGGGCGTGGATTCGCTGGTCACGGCGATGAACAACTCATCCAGCCTGTTGCTGAAAATCATCAGCGATATTCTCGACTTCTCGAAGATCGAGTCCGAGCAGTTGAAGATTGAGCCGCGTCCCTTCTCGCCGCGTGAGGTGGTCAACCATATTGCCAGCAACTATCTGTCGCTGGTGGTGCGCAAGCGCCTGACGCTGTATGTGTTCATCGAGAACGATGTGCCGCTGGCGCTGGATGGCGATCCGCTGCGCCTGCAGCAGGTGATCTCCAACCTGCTGAACAACGCCATCAAGTTCACCCACACCGGCTGCATTATCCTGCACGCCTATGTCAAAGAGGGATATCTGGCGTTTCGCGTGCGCGACACCGGCGTGGGAATCCCGGCGAAAGAGATCACGCGCCTGTTCGACCCGTTCTTCCAGGTCGGCTCCGGCGTGCAGCGTAATTTCCAGGGCACCGGGCTGGGACTGGCGATCTGTGAAAAGCTCATCAACATGATGGATGGCGACATCGAAGTCGACTCTGAACCGGGCATGGGCAGCCAGTTCGTGGTGCGTATTCCGATCTACGCCGGACAGCAACCCGCGCCGCCGCTGCTGGATGGTCTGCAGGAAAAAGCCATCTGGCTCGACCTGCGCAACGACTATCTGGCGGCCTTCCTGCTGCGTCTGCTCCAGCAGCAGGGCATCCAGGTTGCGCACTATCAGGGGCGGGCTGGGGCGGACGATGTGATGATCTGCGATCACCACGACGCGCCAGCGCAGACGGTACGCGCGCGCATCCGTATCTGCGGTGAACACATTGATATGCCGCAGGAAACGACGCCGGGACAGTGGGTGCACAGCAGCGCGACGCTGCACGATCTGCCGCTGCTGCTGGGCCGAATTTACCGCATTGCCATCGACAGCGAAACGGCGACCACGCTGGAGCTGCCGGTGCCGCAGCAGGCCTCCAGCTATGAAGACATCATGGTGCTGATCGTTGATGACCATCCGATTAACCGCATGCTGCTGTCTGAACAGCTTGGCACGCTGGGCTATCAGACCAAAACGGCGCAGGACGGCGTGGATGCGCTCAACGTGCTCAGCCGCAACCATATCGATATCGTGCTGAGCGACGTTAACATGCCAAACATGGACGGCTACCGGCTGACGCAGCGTTTGCGCCAGCTGGGGCATGCTTTCCCGGTGATTGGGGTGACCGCTAACGCACTGGCGGAAGAGAAACAGCGCTGTATGGATGCCGGCATGGATAACTGCCTGTCAAAACCGGTGACGCTGGATGTGCTGAAAACCACGCTGGCGCTGTATGCCGAACGCGTACGCAAAAGCCGCGAAGGATAAGCAGGGCAGGGGAGAGGCGGTGCCGAAGCACCGCCGCAGGGATTACTCTTTGTCGACCTGAGTGGCGCTGACGGAAGAGAGGTAGTTCAGCAGCGCGATATCGTTATCCACGCCCAGCTTCATCATTGCTGATTTCTTCTGGCTACTGATAGTTTTGATACTGCGGTTCAGCTTCTTGGCGATCTCGGTAACGAGGAAACCTTCGGCGAACAGGCGCAGCACTTCGCTCTCTTTCGGTGACAGACGTTTGTCGCCGTAGCCGCCGGCGCTGATTTTCTCCAGCAGTTTGGCCACGCTTTCCGGCGTGTACTTTTTGCCTTTCTGCAGGGCTGCCAGCGCTTTTGGCAGGTCGGTCGGTGCACCCTGCTTCAGCACGATGCCTTCGATATCCAGATCCAGTACCGCGCTCAGGATCGCCGGGTTATTGTTCATGGTCAGAACAATAATGGAGAGATCCGGATAGTGACGCTTGATGTACTTGATCAGCGTGATGCCGTCGCCGTATTTTTCGCCCGGCATCGACAGATCGGTAATCAGGACGTTGGCATCCAGTTTGGACAAGCTATTGATCAGTGCTGTTGAGTCTTCAAACTCACCTACCACATTCACCCATTCGATCTGTTCCAGAGATTTACGGATACCGAACAGAACGATTGGATGGTCATCGGCAATAATTACATTCAGGTTATTCATCTTATTGGTTACCTTGCTGCAGCAGTTGGTTGACGTACGCGTCAATTTCACTGGTGGTATTTTTAATGGTTAAATCGTCGCACAATTTAATGTGCTGTTCTAACTCTTCACAAAGCTGTTTACCCGGCAGTAAATTGAGCATGGCAAACACGCCTTTCAGGCGATGCGCTGTCTGAGCAAGCGAGGGATAGTCCTTCTCCGCCGACTCAGTATACAGTCTCTTCACATCTGGCGGTACTGTCTCCGTAAACAGCTGGAAATAGCCGCCGCTCAGCAGCGGCGTGGCAGCCTCATCGTCGTCGCTCTCCTCTATCGAATCGTGAGCCAGTTGCTTCTCAATCAGGGCCAGCAGCGCATCAAGCAGTGCATTGCTGAGATTGAAATTGACCCGGAATTGCTGGTCGTTGAGGGCGTGATGCCCCATTTCGTCGCCCGCCAGCAACAGCGCCCAGCCGTGCAGGCGCGCCGGATCGTCCGTCACCAGCACATCATGCTCCTGCCCGGACAGGCGTTCGTCCGAGGTCAGGCAATTTGCCCCCCAGTTCTCGAGGTGGCGGCAGACAATTTTGTGTACGTCTTCGACCGCGATATCCACCAGCGCCGTCACGCCTTCCAGCAGTTTCTCTTCCTGCTCGCTCTGCTGCTCCAGCGCCAGCGGCAGCTGAATGTTGTAGCGCGTGCCGATATCCGGTTTGGCGATAATCTCCAGCTGGCCGCCCATCTGTTTGCACAGCTGCTTACACAGGAAAAACGCCATGCCGGACGCCTGACCGTAACGGTCCTGCGTGGTTTCGCCAAGGTAAGGGAAATCGACGTTGGCCAGCTCGTCGCCGGTCAGGCCTGAGCCGGTATCCACCAGCTGGAACAGCACGCTGTTGGCTTTGCTGTCGCTGGCTTTGATATCGAGGGAAATCTTGCCCCACTGCGTGGTGGTGAGCGCGTAGTGCATCAGCGTGGTCAGGACTTTACGCAGCGCGCGGCGATCGCCAAAGCGCATCTCGTCGTTGGCCAGCTGATTGTTGACCACCAGCGTCAGTCCTTTGCGCCGCAGCAGCGGCAGGCTTTCCAGCGCAATCTCATCCAGCAGATCCTGCAGGTTAAACACGCCCGCATCCGGCGACCAGTCGTGGGCTTCCAGCCGGTTGAGCAGGACGATATCGTCCACCAGCCGCGCCAGACCCTGGCTCTCATCCAGCAGATCCAGCACGCTCTCGTCGTCATCGCGCTGGCTGAGCTGCACCAGCTGCGTCACCATGCTCTGCAGCGGACGATTAAGCGCATGGCCAAGATTCTGCATCAGCTGCTGGCGCATCTGGTGGTTGCGATCCAGCACCTGCTGCGCTTTTTGCAGCTTCTTATTCACCAGCAGCTCGCGATCCTGATCGCGCATCATAAACAGCTGGGTGTGCGGCGACAGCATGCTGCGCGCGTGGCGAATCTCATACACTTCGTTATTGATGGTAGCCTGCAGCACGCCCTGATGCTGATCGGACATATTGATAATCTTCTGCAGATTGAGATGCGGCAGCAGATGCTCAGCGATTTTGTTGCTCAGCAGGGTGCGATTGGTGCCAAAGTCATACACCAGCAGCCCGACCGGCAGGCTGGCGACGATCTCCTCATTCAGCATACGCAGCGAATCAAGCTCAGCGCTCTGGTTCTCATTCGGTCGCAGCGACTGCTGGCGCAGCAGCGTAATGCCGGCAATAGACAGCAGGAACAGCAACAAGTTGATCAGCAGCGGCCACATCAGGTTGTGCAGGGTATCCATCGCCAGGCTGGCGAGTGGCACCCGGTACACCAGCTGGAGCGAGGTGCTGGGCAGCGTGGCGGCAATCTCCAGGTTCGGGTTAACCAGCGTCACCGCGGTGCTTTCGCTGCTGGCGTCATCGCTGGTGGCGCTGCCGGGCTGGCTGGCATCCTGGCGCAGCTGGAAATTCTCCAGCGGCATACTGCGTGGAATCAAATCGTTAACCGGCAGATCGAACGCCACCACCGTGGCTAAATGACCTGGCTGGTTAAACGTGGTGCGCAGCGTGAAGTAGTGATCGTTCTGCCAGGCAAAGTGGCGCAGCGGCGAGAAGCTTTCGCGTTCGTCGAGCGCATTGGCCTGCTGCAGCATTTCGGCACGGCGGCTGTCCACCAGCGTATTGATCGCGCTCTCTTTATAGCGTGTCGCCATATCCTTGAGCGGCAGGGTCGAGATCATGATCAGGCTGTTGTCCTGACCATTGAGGAAGTACATCGACCACGCCGGATTTTCAGCGCCCCACAGCGTATCGAGATAATTGGACATGCGCAGCGTCATATCCAGCGTGCTGCTGTCGTGCGAGCCGAAAATCAGCGCTTCGGTCTTGCGGCGGGTTTTCTCCAGATAGTAAACATCCGGGCGCAGGCGCGTCTCCTGCAGGCTGCTGTTCGGCGTAGAACCTGCGGCGCTGGTGGCGAGATTTTCATAGATTTGCCAGGTGGCAAAGCGGTAAGCATCAATGCGTTTTTGCATCGCGCGCGCCAGGTCAGTCATGGCGTAGCGCTTTTCCATGATCCACGCATTCACACTGTTGTGCACCATGGCGCCGAGCGCGAGAAACAGCACCAGGTTAAACACCACGAAAAAGCGCGTTACGTTGCCGGAGGTCAGCGGAAATTTATAAGGCAGCATAGGTGTCTCAGGATCCTGCAATTAACGCGCGACCAGCCGGGCGCTGGCGGCAACCGCCAGCAGCAGCAGGGCGATAAGTAAAAACGCGCCGCTCAGGCTGAGCCACTGGGAAATAAAGCCGATTAAAGCCGGGCCTGAAAGAATACCCGCATAGCCGAGCGTTGTCATGGCGGAAATCGCCAGATTGGCCGGCATATCCTGTTGATTACCGGCGGCATTAAACAGCATCGGCACGGTATTGGCCAGGCCAAAGCCCACCAGCAAAAAGGCCAGCAGCGCCGCCTGCGGCCACGGCAGCAGCACCGCCAGCGTCATGCCGGCTGCCGCCGCCAGCGCACCGGTCAGCATCACCGGATAGCGGCCAAAGCGCTGAATCACTTTATCGCCCGTCAGACGACCTATGGTCATGGCGATGGAGAAGATGGCGTAACCCAGGCCGGCGTGCGCCACGCTCATGCCCGGACTTTGCAGCAGCAGCAGGGCGCTCCAGTCGAGTACCGCGCCTTCCGCAAGGAACAGAATAAAGCACAGGCAACCGAGGAAGGCGACCCAGCCGCGCGGGATCACCAGCCAGGGTTGATCGGGCTGATGCAGGCGCTCCGTCATCAGCGTCGGCAGGCTGCACAGCAACAGCAGCACCATCAGCAGCATGATAACGCCCACTGCCTGCAGCGGTGTCAGACCCGCGCCAAGTAACAGGCTGACCGCGCCGGCGCCAAGAATACCGCCAAGGCTGAAGAAACCGTGGAAACCGGACATCATTGGCTTGGCCGCCGCTTTCTCAACCTCAACCGCCTGCACATTCATGGCCACATCCAGCATGCCGAGCCCGGCACCGAACACCATCAGCGTGGCGGCCATCAGCCACATCACATTCAGCGTCGCCAGCAGCGGCAATACTGCCAGCACCACCAGCGTGGAGCACAGCATAACGCGGCGGCAGCCAAAGCGTGCCACCAGCGCACCGGTCACCGGCATTGCCGCCAGTGAACCAATGCCGAGACACAGCAGCAGGCCGCCCAGCGACGCGCCCGTCAGCTGCAGGCGCTGGCTGGCAAACGGCACCAGCGGCGCCCAGGCAGACATGCTTAAACCGGCGATGAGAAAAACGAGGCGTGTTCCCAGATTGACACGCTGATGCAATTTATTGGGCTGTGCGGCGTCCAGTGCTGTCATAAAGGTGTCGTTGTCATAAGTCGTTCGAGCGACGAAGTTTAGCATTAAAGCTGGCGCGGCACCGCTCAATGAAGGCGAAGAGCAGGGCAAAAATGGTCGCCAGAAAACAGCATATTACCGATCTTTTGCCAGGCGCTGCGCTTTTCCAGACATTTCCTGGACTTCATAAGCTCTCTGACCGTTATTAAACCGACAGATTCAGTGGGAATTTGGCTTAAGTTGGGGTGAAAATCGATTGCTGCGGCAGCGCTAACTGATTGAATAGTGGTAAAGAATATTCCGCCAGCGGTTGGGTAAACGCATCGGCTATTTTCCCGTGCAACTTTATTACGCCCGGAAATTAACATTGCGCAATCATGGCTAAGTAATGAACAAAAAGTGCGAAAACGAACAAATAATGGCGTCCTGAGTGGCGGTTAATTTAACCTCAGCAAACAGGTTTACATTAAATTACACAGCGGAAGAAAAATGGCAGGCAAAAAAATGCCGGACAATCATGTCCGGCGGGAATTAGGGTAAATCTCTCATTCGGGGTGAATGAAGGTAATAATGAAATAAATGATGATAGCGGGAGTAATTGTATGCGCTGAGTGGCGTTAAGTTTTATCATTCAGTGCGGCAGCTTATCTCATCTTATCTCTATGTATTTAAATGAATAAAATTCGGTTTATCAATTAGTGCGATATTTTTTGCCGATGTGTGCTGATTATTAGTTCCGCGATATTTACATTTAGAAATAACTATTTAATACAATGAAACACTTTCGGAAATTTAGTATCATTTTCGTGATAGATTATTGCTCTCCATAAAATAACAATGGCTTGCCGGCTGAATTTTTAAGCATTCAGTTAGCAGTGGCACATATAAAAGGCACATTACAGAGGGTAATAAAATGAAACGTCGCGTTCTCTCCCTGATGATTCCTGCATTGCTGGTGGCAGGCTCAGCAAGCGCAGCTGAAATTTATAACAAAGATGGCAACAAATTAGACCTCTACGGCAAAGTAGACGGCCTGCACTATTTTTCGGACAACGATGGCCAGGACGGTGACCAGTCTTACCTGCGTTTTGGTTTTAAAGGTGAAACTCAGGTGACCGACCAGCTGACCGGCTACGGTCAGTGGGAGTACCAGGCTGCGCTGAACACCGCAGAATCGCAGGGCACCGCTAACAGCTACACCCGTGTCGGCTTCGCCGGTCTGAAATTCGGTGATGCGGGCTCGTTCGACTACGGCCGTAACTACGGCGTACTGTATGACATCGGCGCATGGACTGACGTGCTGCCGGAGTTTGGTGGTGACACCTACGGCGCGGACAACTTCATGTTCCAGCGCAGCAACGGCCTGGCGACATACCGCAACAGCAACTTCTTCGGCCTGGTGGATGGCTGGAACTTTGCCGTGCAGTATCAGGGCAAAAACGACAACCCAACCGAATCCTCTTCCGGTCGTGATGTCCTGGGTGAGAACGGCGACGGCTGGGGCCTGAGCACCACCTACGATCTCGGCTCCGGCTTCGGTCTGGGTGCGGCGATGTTCCAGTCTGACCGTACCAACAATCAGAACGGCAACGCGCCAGGCATTCTCGGTCGCGGTGATAAAGCCGAAGCCTACACCGGCGGTCTGAAATATGACGCTAACAACGTATATCTGGCGGCGATGTACACCCGTTCTTACAACGCAACCCGCTTCGGCGCGGTGGATTCCGCTGCGTACGGCTATGCCAACAAAGCGGACAACTGGGAACTGGTGGCACAGTATCAGTTTGACTTCGGTCTGCGTCCGTCGCTGGCCTTCGTCTCCTCACGCGGCAGCGATATCGAAGGTTACGGCAGCCAGAACCTGAAAAAATATGTCGACGTGGGTGCGACCTATTACTTCAACAAAAACATGTCGACCTATGTTGATTACCAGATCAACCTGCTGGACGACAACAACTTCACCGATGCGGCCGGTATCAACACCGACGACATCGTAGCGCTGGGCCTGGTTTACCAGTTCTAAGCCGGAGAGCGTGGCCTGCGGGTCACGCTCTGCTCTCCAGCAGCGCGTTCAGCGCCGCCTGCAGCGTTGCCGTCACCTGCTGCGCCGCTTCCCCCATCTGAACCTGCACGATTGCACCATCCACCAGCAACACGATCTGCCCAGTTTTTTCCTGCTGTGCCGCGCTGAGTCTTTCGGCAATGGCGGCCGCCATCTCACGCTTGTGCTGGCGAATCAGGGCGCTCGCTTCCGGCAGGGTATCAGCCAGTTCTGCCGCGCTATTAATAAACGCACAGCCGCGGAAATCCTCCTCCTGAAACCAGCTCAGTAACGCAGCCGGCAGCGCCACGTTGATGGCAGGCTGCTGCGCCAGCGCGCTGCGAAAGCCGCTCATCCAGCGCTGATGGCGCTGCTGCAGAAACGCCAGAATTAAGTCATTTTTGGCCGGAAAGTGGCGGTAGAAGGTCACTTTGGTCACGCCAGCCGCGGCAATCACTTTATCGATGCCGGTAGCACGGATGCCTTGCGCATAAAACAGCTGTTGCGCGCTGAGCAGGATGCGGTCACGCGCGCTGGCGCTGGCATCAAACAGCAGGGGTGCGAGCATAAGAAAAAATTCCTGTTTTCGGGGGTAGACAGAATTGTCTACATACGGCAGGATGAATCAAGTAGACAGACCTGTCTACATCATCAGGAGATAAAAAATGCTCATCCCCCCGTTCGATCATCAAAGTGCCTTAGAAAAAGTGCGTATGGCGGAAGATGCCTGGAACAGCTGCGATCCGCAGCGCGTGTCGCAGGTTTACAGTGAAGATACCCGCTGGCGCAATCGCAGCGAATTCGTTAACGGACGCGCGGACGTCGTGACCTTTCTGCAGCGTAAATGGGCCCGCGAGCTGGATTATCGGTTGATTAAAGAGTTGTGGGCGTGGCACCACGATAAGCTGGCGGTGCGTTTTGCCTATGAGTGGCGCGATGACAGCGGCAACTGGTTCCGCAGCTACGGCAATGAAAACTGGCACTTTGGTGCCGATGGTCTGATGATTCAGCGCTTCGCCTGCATCAACGATTTGCCGATTAGCGCTGAAGCGCGGCTGTTTCACTGGCCGGCTGGCAGACGCCCGGACGATCATCCGGGCCTGAGCGAGCTGGGTCTGTAATTTACGGCGCGTTGCGCCAGCGTCTGGCCTTTGCCGCCTGCTGCGGGGATGTAGTAGCAGGTGGCAGGCTGCCTTCCAGCGCCACGCCCGCCAGCGTAAAGGCGGAAAAGCTCAGCCAGCGCTGCCATTTATCCTGTTGTTCTGTTGCCTTACTCATCTTGCACCTCGCTGATGTTCAACCCACCATCAACGCTGCACAATTCATGCCATGCCACCGCTCTCAGCGCCACGCGCCCCGTGGCCGCTTTGTTACACTGCGCCAGCGCTGAAGCGGTGCAGGATGCACGACGCTGGTGCAATGCCTTAACGTCGGCGCGACGGATAGTGCTGAATCAGGCGGTGGCGATAGTGCTGCCAGCAACGGAAGCTTCCGTAAGCAAACAACCCGGCGGTAATAGCAAGAATCATATAAATCATCTGTCGCTCCTGTAAGGATTCTCGTGCAGGAACGCAGTATGCTGTGCCAGCCAGCGATCAACTTCAAGCAGCTTTAGACGGTTTTACAAGCGAGTTATGCTTTGTAATAGGCTGTAGTAATGAGTTACAGACGAGGAATTGATGAATTTTCAGAACATTCTGCTGACAGGCATGGTAGCACTGCTGCTGAGCGGGTGCGAGCAAAAAACGGCGCAGCAGGCGCTGGTGCTGGAAGGCAAAACCATGGGAACGGTGTGGCGCGTGAGTCTGGCGGGCGTGGATGCTCAGCGTAAGGCCGCGCTGCAGCAGGCAATTCAGCAGCAGCTCGATCGTGACGATGGCGAACTCTCCACCTGGAAAAAGGACTCAGTGCTGTCGCGCTTCAACCAGTATCAGGGACAGGATCCCCAGCCGGTCAGTGCCGATATGGCCGATATCGTCACCCGCGCGCTGCGCATCGGCCAGCTGACCGGCGGCGCGATGGACATTACCGTCGGACCGCTGGTGAATCTGTGGGGCTTTGGCCCGGCGCAGCAGCCGGCGCATACGCCATCGGATGCCGCCATCGCCGCCGCCAAAGCGCAGACCGGCCTGCAGCACCTGCGCGTGATTGAAACGGTGAACGGCCAGTGGCTGCAAAAAGATCTGCCGGGCCTGTATGTCGATCTCTCCACCATGGGCGAAGGCTACGCCACCGATCACCTGGCGCGGCTGATGGAGCAGCAGGGCATCACTAATTATCTGGTGTCGGTGGGCGGGGCGGTGCTGAGTCGCGGCCTGAATGCCAGCCAGCAGCCGTGGCGGGTCGCCATCCAGAAACCGACCGATCGCGAGAACGCGGTGGAGGCACGCGTCGATCTGCAGGGGCACGGAATCAGCACCTCCGGCAGCTATCGCAACTATTATGAACTGGATGGCAAACGCATCTCGCACGTGATCGATCCCGCCAGCGGCCGACCCATCGATCACCGGCTGGTCTCAGCCACGGTGATTGCCACCACCGCGCTGGAAGCCGACGGCTGGGACACCGGGCTGATGGTGCTCGGCACCGAGCGTGCCAAAGCGCTGGCGCTGAAACAGCATCTGGCGGTGTATCTGATTACGAAGCAGGGCGACGGCTTCAGCCACTGGATGTCGCCACAGTTCAAATCGTTTCTTATCGATCAGCCCTGACCTGACAGGAGGTAACTGTGCTGGATCTATTTAGTGAAGACGCGCCATGGCAGGAGCCGCTGGCCGAGGGCGCGGTGATTCTGCGTCGCCGGGCGCGCGAGCAGGCCGATGCGCTGCTGGCGGCGATTCATGACGTCGCGGCCCTTAACCCGTTTGCCCATCGCATCACGCCGGGTGGACATCGCATGTCGGTCGCCATGACCAACTGCGGCGATTTCGGCTGGTCGACCGATTCGCGCGGTTACCAGTACACCGAACAGGATGTCAGCAGCGGCCGTAAATGGCCGCCGATGCCTGCGCTGTTCCGCACGCTGGCACAGCAGACCGCGCAGGAGGCAGGCTTTGCCGGTTTCAATCCGGACGCCTGCCTGATTAACCGCTATGAGCCCGGTGCCAAACTGACGCTGCATCAGGATAAGGATGAGAAGGACTTACGCCAGCCGATTGTCTCGGTATCGCTTGGCCTGCCGGCCGTTTTTCAGTTTGGCGGTTTTGAGCGCGGCGATGCGACGCAGCGCGTGCTGCTGGAGCACGGCGATATCGTGGTATGGGGCGGTCCGTCGCGCCTGCGCTATCACGGCATTTTGCCGCTAAAAGCGGGCATCCATCCGCAGGCTGGCGCGTTCCGTTACAACCTGACATTCCGCCGCGCCCAGTAACCGTAAAACGGATGAGAATTATTCTTGCCTTCACCTGAAGCGCCATTAAACTGCAGGCTGCCTGGTTGACCTCTGGATAATTTTTAATGGCATTGCTTCAGGTTGTTTTTCGCCAGTACCGCTGGCCGTTTATTGGCGTGATTGTGCTGACGCTGCTTAGCGCCGCGCTGGGTATCGGGCTAATCGCCTACATCAATAATGAACTGATCGTGGCAGTCAATACCTCGCTCACCGTGCTGCCGGGCTTTCTCGCCCAGCTGTTTCTGCTGATGGCGGTGACGCTGGCGTCGCAGCTGGCGCTGACTCAGCTCGGCCACCATTTTGTCTGGCGGCTGCGCGGTGAGTTTATCAAGCGTATTCTGGATACCCGGGTTGAACGCATTGAGCAGATTGGTAACGCTCAGCTGCTGGCCGGCCTGACCAGCGACGTGCGTGCCATCACTATCGCGTTTGTGCGCCTGCCGGAGCTGATTCAGGGCATCATTATTACGCTGGGTTCCGCGATCTATCTGGCGTGGCTGTCACCGCAAATGCTGTTGATCACCACGCTGTGGCTGGTGGTGACGCTGATCGGCGGCTGGCTGCTGGTGTCGCGTGTTTATCAGCATATGGCGAAGCTGCGCGACATCGAGGACGAGCTGTACCGCGATTTTCAGACCATCATTGAAGGGCGCAAAGAGTTGCAGCTTAACCGCGAGCGCGCCCGGCTGATTTACGACACCGTGTATCAGGAAAATGCCACGGATTATCGTCGTCACATTGTGCGCGCCGATACCTTCCATCTCAGCGCGGTGAACTGGTCGAACATTATGATGCTCGGCGCGATTGGTATTGTGTTCTTCATGGCCAACGGTCTGGGCTGGGCCAATACCGCTGTCGCCGCGACCTATTCGCTGACGCTGCTGTTCCTGCGCACGCCGCTGCTGGCGGCAGTAGGCGCGCTGCCGACGCTGCTCAGCGCACAGGTGGCATTGCGGAAAATTAATACCTTTGATCTGGCTCCCTACAGCGACGGTTTCAACGCGCTGCCGACGGTGAGCGACTGGCAGACGCTGGAGCTGCGCGACGTCTGTTTCCATTATGGCGAGCACGGTTTTGCCGTCGGCCCGATCAACCTGACGCTGCGCCGCGGTGAACTGGTGTTTCTGATTGGTGGTAACGGCAGCGGTAAATCCACGCTGGCGATGCTGCTGACCGGCCTGTATCAGCCGCATTCAGGCCGCCTGCTGCTGGACGGTAAAGAGGTGGACTGGCATAACCTTGATGTTTATCGCCAGCACTTCTCGGCGGTGTTCACTGACGTGCACCTGTTTGATCGCCTGATTCGTCGCGGTGGTGAGCCGGCTAATCCGGCGCTGGTGCAGCAGTGGCTGGAGCGGCTGAAAATGCAGGACAAGCTGAAGCTGGAAGGCAACCGGGTACTCAACCTGCAGCTGTCGAAAGGGCAGAGCAAGCGGCTTGCTCTGCTGCTGGCGGCGGCGGAGGAGCGCGATATCCTGCTGCTTGATGAGTGGGCGGCCGATCAGGACCCGCATTTCCGCCGCATCTTCTACCGCGAGCTGCTGCCGTGGCTTCAGGCGTCCGGCAAAACCGTGTTCGCCATCAGCCATGACGATCACTACTTTATTCATGCCGATCGGCTGCTGGAAATGCGCGATGGGCAGTTAAGCGAGCTGACCGGCCGCGAGCGCGAAATGGCCACGCTGGACGCCGTCAAACGCACCGATACCGGCCATTGACGGCTGGCGGCAAAGCTTAGCAAAAACCCTTATTGGGCAGGACGTTGTCAGCGGGATACAGTGAATGGCAGCAGAGATCCTCGTCTCTGCCTCCCTGGAACACTTCTGTCGTCTTGTGTTGTCACCGGCCCGGGCTCATTCCGCGCCGGTTTTTTATTGCGCGCAGGCCGGGTGAGTGAGCAGTGTGACCACGCGCGCCGGCTGCAGCCAGAAGCGTGCGTCCAGCACGGTGCTGCGGGTAAATTCCGCGCTGAAATCCTGACACAGCTGCAGCCTGGCGCGCTGCTGCGGCAGGTCGAGCTCGATCAGCGCAGCCTGATGAAACGCCATGGGCTGATGCAGCCGCGGCCATAGCGCCTTATAAAGACTCTCTTTCAGCGAAAACAGCAGCGTTGCCGCCTGCGCAAAGGGCAGCGGCTGGCCCTCAAGCAGCGCGCGCTCCTGCGCGTTCATCAGCAGTTCCGCCGTGTCCTGCGCGGTTTCCTCTGCCATCACCTGCTCAACATCAATACCCACATACAATGCCTCGCGCGTCGCGGCCATCACCACGCAGTCATGGCTGTGCGACAGTGAAGCACGAATGCCTGCCGGCCAGCACGGTGAGCGATCCGGCGCGTTGTGCAGCACAAAATCAGTGATTCCCAGCTGCGCCAGCTGTTGCCGCACCAGCCAGCGGCTGGCGAGATATTCAATTTTGCGTTTGCTGGCTGCCTGCTGTAGCGCGGACGGCAGCGGCAATTGCCACTGCGCAGGTAAAGCGGCGTGCCACTGTTGCCGATCAAAGCGGCACCACGCCAGCGACAGCGATTCAGCGGTGTGGCCAGCGGCGGTGATAAAACCACAAGCGGGCAGCGGCAGGGATGTTTCGGCTGAGAACATAACGAGTAACGGCTGATGGAAAAGCGTGTTTTACCAGTCAGCCGCGGGCAGAGCAAGCCGAAAAGGCTGCTGCGGGTTAGCGATTTGGCGGGATAGCGAAGCTCTTCATCTGCACCACAAAATGGTGGTGGCCTTTGGTAATGCGTGCACCACGGTCGCACCAGTGGCTCGCCAGGCGGAAGAAATCATCGCTGCCAATATCATACGCCAGCTCCACTTTGCTGATGCCTGAGTGCAGGAGTTCTTCCGCATCCTGCAGGTTTTTTGCTTTGATGACCATAACGAGATTCCATCAAATAAACGGGGAGCTTTAGGGTAGGGGAAATCTGTGACAGTTTTGTTTCACTTTAATGAATTGCTGTCACAAATCAGTAAAAACGTGATCCCGGTCGGCTTTGCTGACTTCAGTTAAGTACCTGATTCGCAGCATGAATGAAGTATGATGCGAGATTATGCTGCAGGATTATGCACCCTGAACAATAAGGTCAGGGCCAGTTGCAGTGGTGACGAATAGCCGCGTCTGGCGCGGTAATCGCGCCGTCATTTTCCATCTCTATCCTTACGGTAATGGCTGTATTATGAAGCCCATCACACATCGATAGCCGCTTCGTTTAACCGGGGTAAAGCGTGGGCGTAACATGCTGGTGGCTGACGAAAGAGGCTAAGGAGCGAACGATGCAAAAACTGGCTGGCATAATGTTACTGGGTTGCATGAGCGTAGGCGCTGCACAGGCAGCAGATCTCAGCTTCCAGAATGCGCAGGGCAATATTGAAGTGGTGCCCGGCAAACCCACCTTTGTGCATAAACTGCACTACCGCAAACTCTATGATGAAAAGCCGTTCCCGGATGCGGTGATTTATTACTACAGCAACGGGGTGTATAAAATCCTGTCGCAGGGCGAAAATCATTATGGCCTCTATGTGATGCAGGGCAGCGTTGAGGACCAGAGTTACACCATCCGCTATATTTCAGCGCCGTCAAAAGACTGGGGCAACAAAACCGCCTTCCATCAGCTCACCTTTGTGAATGGCGCGCAGGCAAAGGTGTTTATTCAAAACGCGATTACCGATACCGGTGAGCAGATCGCCCAGCAAAACGGCGAGTTTTTGCTGCAGGATCACGATCCCGCAAACGCGGCGCCAGACCGCTGGGATGATGAAATGAAAATCCAGCGCTGACGGTCAAAGCCTTTCCTCTGCGCCGCAACCGTTACGGATAGGGTTGCGGCGCCCGATGTGCCTGCGTTAGCAAAGATTTTCCCTATCCCAGCGAGAATTGTTTCCGGCTGGCAACGCGGCCAAATCTCGATAATTATCAGGGCATGACTAAATATCGTGTAAGAGTGGGTTTTCACAACCCCTCAGCCCTGACCTTCAGGCAGCTGGATGAAATCCTGGAACCGCAACGCTTCTGGCGCAGCGACACGCGCAGCGGTACGTTTCGCTACTTCATGGAGTATGAATATGAGTCGGAAGTGCGCGATATCTGCGAAGTGTGCGAGCTGGCTTATTCGCAGGCGTGTAAGGTGAAGAAATGCCCGCTGATTCTGGTGCAACCCTGCGAGACGGAAGTTCCGCTGACGTTTAACCCGTAGACGCGTGGCAGTCCGCGCGCTGAAAACCATCGCGCTCGGGGCGCGCCGGGTTTTACCCTCGCAAAATGCAGACAATAAAAAAGCAGCCGTAAAAGGCTGCTTTTCTTTGGGATTTTGGTCGGCACGAGAGGATTTGAACCTCCGACCCCTGACACCCCATGACAGTGCGCTACCAGGCTGCGCTACGTGCCGAACGTGGAGGGTTATACTACTGGTTCCGTTGGCGATTGCAATATGCCGGCAGCTTAACTGCCTCATAATTAATCAGTTTGCCGTGAACCGTTTCTCTTCCGTCAGCACCTGCAACAGCAGCGCCAGCTGAGGTTTATGATCTTTCAGCTCTTTGCCCTGGGCATCGTACGCGCTGTAGTTACCGTTGTTGCTGAGCACCAGCGTTACCGTTGGCGTAGTCACCACCAGTTTGCCATCTTCACTGCTGGCGACCCAGTTATGGCTGCGCTGCGCGGCAAACAGATCTTCACCCTGTGAATAGTTAACCGGATTGGTGCGCACGTGCAGCAGGCGCTGCATCAGCGTGGTCATCACATCCTGCTGATCGGTCAGGCGATCGATGCTCTGCGCCGGGGTATTCGGCCAGTGCACCACCAGCGGTACCTGCAGCGTCGCGCGGTTGCCCGGATTATCGCTGTTGTCGAAGGTGATGGCGCGCTGCGCCGTGATCACCACCACGGTATTTTTCAGCGCATCATTCTGCTGCAGCGTATGCAGCACCGTCGCGATTTGTTCATCCACGCCTGTCGCCTGGCGCATATAGCTGCGCTGGCGCGCTTTGGTGCTGTCGCCGGTTACCGTCACGCCGTTGAGCGCAATCCATGAGAACCAAGGCGCGCCGCCTTTCTGACCATTGAGCCAGTTCTGCCACTGCGTCACCGTGGTGCTGTTAGGCTGGGTATCGGCCTGCGGCAGGCTGTAATCCGCCAGCAGCGCCTGACGGTACAGCGGCTGGCTAAAGCCATCGGAAGAGAACAGGCCGAACTGATAACCCTGGCTGTTCAGCGCGCCGAGCAGGGCAGAGGGCATGCGCGCCGCCAGCACGCCGTCCATGTAGCTGGAGGAGATACCGTAGAACAGACCGAACAGGCCTTTTTCCGGCTGCAGTCCGGCGCTGTAATGCTGGGTAAAGCGCACGTTTTCACTGGCGAACTGATTGAGCGATGGCAGCGCTTTATCCACCGTGGCATTGTTCAGGCCGTCCACCGTCAGAATCAGCAGGTTGTGACGCGTTCCGCCATCGCGGAACGTAATATCGCTGAGCGGATACTGCACCGACAGCGCTTCCGGATCGCCCTGTTGCACCAGACGGCGCTGATACTCCTGCGCATCCAGCAGGCCGTGTCGCTCCAGAAAACGCCGTGCGGTCATCGGATAGGAGAGCGGCAGGTTGGCACGCTGCATGGTAATCGGCCGGTAGAAGTTGGCGTCCGCCCAGATATACAGCAGATGGCTGGCAAAGAAGGCGCTGATAAACAGCGCGGCCAGCGGCTTGCCAAACGAACGCCGGTTCAGGCTGCGCAGCTTTTGCCAGCTCCAGGTGGCAAACAGCATCTCAACCAGGAAAATCAGCGGTACGCTGATAAACATCAGCTGCCAGTCGCGCGCCATCTCGCTTTGATCGGGGTTGACCACCAGTTCCCACACCACCGGATTGAGGTGCAGATGGAAACGGTTGAACACCGCGCTGTCGACCATAATCAGCGTCAGCCCGGCCGTGGCGACCACGGCGGAGAGCACGCGCAGCAACCGCTGCGACATGGCGACAAACGTCAGCGGGAAGATAATCAGCAGATAAGCGGCAAACACGATAAAGCTGAAATGGCCAATCCAGCTGGTAAACGCATAAATACGGCCGGCGAGGGAAGAGGGCCAGTCGGCGACCAACAGGTAGCGGCTGCCTAAAATAAGCGCAAACAGAATATTAAACAGGGCAAACCAGTGCCCCCAGCTGATCATCTGGGAGACTTTTTCACGGTAGCGCTGCCGGTTGGTTACCATATTTATGAGGTCAAATCTGCAATTTAGTGGGCGTTGTCATCGCGCACGGAAGACTGCAGCGCTTCCGCAAACGAGCGGGCGAGGCTGCGGCGCTGGGCCGGTGCGATGTCGGTGTTAATCAAATTGGTCACCATGTTCCCCAACACCATCAGGGAAAGATCGGTTGGCGCTTTGTCTTTTTCAAGAACCTGCGCCAGCTGCGCGAGAAGCTGTTCGACGCGCGCGTCGCTGTAACGGGATGATTGTGGCATATCGTCGACTAATCAAGTGTGAAAACGCGGTATATTACCGTAACAACGCACTTTTTTCCGCAATTTTATCGCAAGCAGAACGATCAGTTTGTGCGCGCAGTTGAAAGCGGCTGCGGGCGGTGTTTGAATACGCGCCTGAGCCAAAAGGAGAGTCTACCATGAGTCTGGATATCGACCAGATTGCCCTGCATCAGTTAGTCAAACGTGATGAAAACCAGCTGGAACTGGTGCTGCGCGATACCCTGTTACCTGCCACGCAGGCGGTGGAAGAGATGGCGGAAGAGTTACACCGCGTCTATAGCGCCAAAAGCAAGGCTTACGGCCTGTTTAATGAAGACAGCGAGCTGGCGGAAGCGCTGCGCAACTGCCGCAAAGGGCAGGATGACTTCCTGGCGTTCAGCCGTGCGGCTACCGGACGCCTGCGCGACGAGCTGAGCAAATACCCGTTCGCCGAAGGCGGCGTGGTGCTGTTTCTGCACTATCGCTATCTGGCGGTGGAGTATCTGCTGGTGGCGGTGCTGAACAGCCAGTCGAGCATGCGCGTTAACGAGCAGCTCGACATCAGCAGCACGCACTATCTGGACATCAACCATGCCGATATCGTGGCGCGTATCGATCTCACCGAGTGGGAAACCAACCCGGAATCCACGCGCTACCTGACCTTCCTGCGCGGACGCGTGGGGCGCAAAGTGGCCGATTTCTTCATGGATTTCCTCGGTGCCAGCGTTGGTCTGGACACCAAAGCACAGAACCGCGGGCTGCTGCAGGCGGTAGATGATTATTGTGCCGAGTCCAGCCTCGATAAAAATGAGCGCCAGAACTATCGCCAGCAGGTCTACAGCTACTGCAATGAACAGCTGCAGGCGGGCGAGGAGATTGCGCTGGAAGATCTCTCCAGCGAGCTGCCGCCGCTGGGCGAAAAAACCTTTCAGGCGTTTACCCAGGAGCAGGGTTATGAGCTGGAAGAGCATTTCCCGGCCGACCGCAGCACCCTGCGTCAGCTGACGAAATTTGCCGGTAGCGGCGGGGGATTAACGCTTAACTTTGATGCCATGCTGCTGGGCGAGCGCATTTTCTGGGATCCGGCCACCGATACGCTGACCATCAAAGGCACGCCGCCGAATCTGCGCGATCAGCTGCAACGTCGTACCGGCGGTCAGTGATCGCCCGATTTGCGCCATAAAAAAACGCCGCAGATGCGGCGTTTTTTCGTCAACCCGTTAGCGATTAAGCGCGAACGAAGTCGATGTGGTGCAGTTTTGGCTTGAACGGGTGACGCTGAACAGCCTGAACTTTAACTTTGGTTTCTTTACCGTCAACAACCAGAGTCAGCACGTCGCTGTAGAACTCAGGCTTAGCCTGCATGTTCATCACAGAGTCGTGGTCCAGTTCGATAGAAACCGCAGCGTCTTTACCGCCATAGATGATGGCCGGGAATTTGTTCGCTGCGCGCAGGCGGCGGCTCGCACCCTTACCCTGCTCTTTACGTACTTCTGCATTAATAGTGAACATCTTAAGATCTCTTCTATAGTTCCTGCTACAGGCGACCCAGCAACAGGACGGTTATTCAATACGCTTTTACGGATGCAAAAGCGGGCGGCATTATAGCCGGATTGCCACAGCGGGGCAAATGATTCCGCCGCTTAGCGCAGCTCGTTGGCGCGGCGATAGCGTCCCTGATAATCGAACATTTTTTCCCGCACCTGCCAGAAGTGGCCTTTGGCGCGCGCCACCACAAAATCGGGATGGCGCAGCAGCGGCTGTAACGCCACCACATCGGCGGCGGTCTGCCAGCCGAGCTCCACGCCGGGCGCACGCTGATGTGGCCGCATAAACAGCTGCTCAAAGGCGGTGCGCTGCGCCGGGGTGCGCAGGCGAAAGCGCTCGCTGACGCTGGTGCCATCCTCATCAAAATAGGTGGCTTGCAGCCACTCGCCTTTATCATCGCGTCCGTGCGCCAGCGTCATACCACTGCAGCGCAGTACGCGCGCGTCTTTCAGCTTCAGCGCCGCTTTCAGCATATCATCGGGGTCGACCAGCACCTTGTCGCACTGCTGGCAGCGGCGCGCGGCGATATCATTTTCTGCACCGCAGTCCGGGCAGCTTTTAAAGCGGAAACGGTAGTCGCACTGCGCGCGATTGCCCTCGTCATCGTCGAGCACGCCCTGACAGCGGCGGCCAAAGTGCTCAATGACGTGGCCATCTTCGGTCGCCTTGCCCCAGAAGGTGTTGGCAAAGCCGCAGGCCGGACAAAACACCTGCACCGGCTGGTTATCGCTGGCGCCTTTCGGTGCGCCGACTTCGGGCGTAAAGAGATCGTGCGGGTTTCCGGCGTAATCAAGGATCAGGCAGTCGGTTTTGCCCGGTGCCAGCCGCAACCCGCGACCGACAATTTGCTGATACAGGCTGACCGATTCGGTCGGGCGCAGAATGGCGATCAAATCGACGTGCGGCGCGTCGAAGCCGGTGGTCAGCACCGCCACGTTAACCAGAAACTTAAGCTGTTGCGCTTTGAACTGCTGAATCAGCCGGTCACGCTCTTTCACCGGGGTTTCCGCCGACACCAGCGCACTGTTTTCCGGCAGCAGGCTGAGGATTTCCCGCGCGTGTTCAACGGTCGCGGCAAACACCATCACGCCGCTGCGCGTCTCAGCGAACTCGATGATCTGTCGCATGATCTGCGGCGTGACGCGCTGCTGCTGTTTCAGTTCGCGGTTAAGATCGGCCTCACTGAACAGGCCATTATTCTGCGGGATCAGCCGACTGAAATCGTACTGCACCACCGGCATATCCAGCCGCTCGGGTGGCACCAGAAAGCCATGTTTGATCATATAGCGCAGCGGCAATTCGTAGATGCAGTCGCGGAACAGCGCATTATCATCGCCGCGCACCATGCCGTGATAATGGTACTGGTAAATCCAGCCTTTGCCCAGGCGGAATGGCGTGGCGGTCAGCCCCAGCAGACGCAGCTGCGGATTGTGCTGGCGCAGATGGGCGAACAGCTGCTGATACTGGCTCTCCTCGTTGTCGCTGATGCGATGGCACTCATCGACGATCACCAGCGAAAAGGCGCTGTCAAAACTGGCCAGATTGCGCGCCACTGATTGCACGCTGCCGAACACCACTTTACCGTCGCTCTGCTTGCGCTGCAGGCCCGCGGCGAAGATGTCCGCCTGCAGGCCGTACGCCTGATATTTACTGTGGTTCTGCTCCACCAGTTCTTTGACGTGAGCCAGCACCAGCACGCGACCGCGCGCCAGCCGCGCCAGTTCGGCGATCACCAGGCTTTTGCCGGCGCCGGTTGGCAGCACAATCACCGCTGGCGTGGCGTGGCGGCGAAAATGGGCAACGGTGGCATCAACGGCTTCTTGCTGATAGGGGCGCAGGGTAAACGACATGGGAACCGGCTTTTTCTGGAACGGACGCGCATTATGCCATGAAAGTGGCTGAAACGCAGGATCGGCACTATTAGCAGGCAAAGGTTCAGGCTATACTGCCCACACTTTTTCAACGGTTAACCCTGCTCTCAATTATGCCGTGGCCGCCGCGCTACGCTGTAAATGATTTACCGGGCAAACGCCGTTTCAGTTCCCCTCCGCAGTAACAGGCAAAAAAGCGAATTCATGCGACTCGACAAATTCATATCTCAGCAACTGGAAGTTAGCCGTGCCATCGCCGGCCGTGAAATACGTGGCAGAAAGATCACCATCAATGGCGAAGTGGTGCGCGACACCGCGTATAAAGTCCTGCCGGACGATGCCGTAGAGTACGACGGCAATCCGCTGACGGTGCAGCAGGGCCCGCGCTATTTCATGCTGAATAAACCGCAGGGCTATGTCTGCTCCACCGACGATCCGGATCATCCCACCATTCTCTATTTCATTGAGGAGCCGGCGGCGTTCAAACTGCACGCGGCAGGGCGGCTGGATATTGATACCACCGGGCTGGTGCTGCTGACCGATGATGGTCAGTGGTCGCATCGCATTACCTCTCCGCGCCATCACCTTGAGAAAACCTACCTGGTGGAACTGGAGCAGCCGCTTGACGCGGGGCTGATCGAAAAATTTGCTGCCGGCATTCAGCTGCACAACGAGAAAGATCTGACCAAACCGGCGCAGCTGGAAATCCTCGATGAGAAAGCCGCGCGCCTCACCCTCAGTGAAGGGCGCTATCACCAGGTGAAACGTATGTTTGCGGCGATGGGCAATCACGTCACGGCGCTGCATCGCGAAAGCATCGGTGAGATTGTGCTGGATGACGAGCTCGGTGAAGGCGAATACCGTGAACTGACCGAGGCGGAAATCAACAGCATCGGCCTGCCGGACGAACTGAAACAGCGCAAATAGCGGGAGACAGCGGTGCGTAAGGAAAAAAATTCACCGGTGGGATTAGTGGTGATTCTGGGATTGCTGGCCATGCTGATGCCGCTCTCTATTGATATGTATCTGCCGGCGATGCCGCAAATTGCCCGTGAATTCGCGGTGTCGGCCGGCAGCGTACAGATGACGCTGAATCTCTACATCCTCGGCTTCGCCATTGGTCAACTGGTGTATGGCCCGCTGGCGGACAGCTACGGACGTAAACCGGTGATTGTGCTTGGCACGCTGATTTTTGCCTGCGCGGCGGCAGCCTGCGCGCTGTCGCAATCCATTGACCAGCTGATTCTGATGCGTTTCCTGCACGGGCTCTCCGCCGCCGCGGCCAGCGTGGTAATTAACGCCCTGATGCGCGACAGTTATTCGAAAGAAGATTTCTCGCGCATGATGTCGTTTGTCATGCTGATCACCACCATTGCGCCGCTGCTGGCCCCGATCATCGGCGGCTGGCTGCTGCTGCTGTGGAACTGGCACGCCATCTTCTGGACGCTGGCATTGGCCGCGCTGATTACCACGGTGCTGGTGGTAACGCAGATCCGCGAAACGCTTAAGCCCGAGCAGCGGCAGCGTTTTCACCTGCTCACCACGCTGAGCAATTTTGTCTCGCTGGTGCGGCACAAACGCGCCTTCAGCTATATGCTGGCAAGCGGCTTCTCGTTTGCCGGGCTGTTTACCTTTCTTAACGCCGGGCCGTTTGTTTACATTGAAGTGAACCATGTGTCGCCGCAAAATTTCGGCTACTACTTTGGCCTCAATGTGGTGTTTCTGTTTGTCATGACGCTGATTAACAGCCGCGCGGTGCGCCGTTTCGGACCGCTGGCGATGTTCCGCCTCGGTCTGCTGATTCAGTTTGCCATGGGCATCTGGCTGCTGATTGTCAGCGCGCTCAACCTCGGTTTCCTGCCGCTGGTGTTTGGCGTGGCAATGTTTATTGGCTGCGTATCGACCGTCTCCTCCAATGCGATGGCGGTGATCCTTGACGAATTTCCCCATATGGCCGGCACCGCATCCTCGCTGGCCGGTACGCTGCGCTTTGGCGTCGGTGCGCTGGTTGGCGCGCTGCTGTCGCTGGTCAGCGTCAACAGCGCCTGGCCAATGGTCGCCACCATCGCGCTGTGCGCTACCGTCTCAATCGTGCTGTTCAGCTACGCCGCCCGTCCGCGCCACACCGCGTGATGGCGGCGGGTCTATGCTGAGCCCGCTGTTATTTCACCTCCTGATTTGCCCCTCTCCGCACTCTCGCTCTGCTTAATGTTTCCATATTGTGAAAATTAATTGATAAAAAAGTAACGACATTGCGTCTAAAATGATTGTTAAGCGCCGCGTAACGCGGTAAACATAGGCATAAATGCGAGAAAGCTCGCAAATAATAAAGTTGCATCACGCTATGTGCTTAAAACGAGAAGGCTATCCTTGACGTCCGTATGCTGAGCTTGCCAGGTGGGGATTCACCGCGATGAAGCCGTCCGTTGTGAATAACGTTACTGTCTCTGGGAACCGAAACACTATGCTGCAACTCTCGGTTGTGCATCGTTTACCACAACTTTACCGCTGGTCGCTGGAACATGCCGGCGCCATTGAACGCCAGGAAGCAGCGAACGGCGCGCATGACGGGGATCTGGTCGCGCTGCGCCTGCTGAGCCATGACGGCCATCCGGCGCTGGAGATCCTGCAGCAGCTACAGGAAACGCTGGCGCAGATTCAGGTCGAGTGCAAAATTGCCGAATGTGAAGGGCAGCCGTGTTTGCTGATTCAGCGCGGCGACGAGAGCGCCACTAACTGTTGTCTGAAAAATCAGGGCGTGGCGATCGCCGAAACCTTTGACGGTCACTGAGGCCCGATCTTGCCCTGCGCGGAGGCCAGCAGCTGACGCGTATACTCTGCTGCGGGCGCGTTGAACAGCGCTTCGCATTCACCCTGTTCCACCACTTCACCCTGGCGCAACACCACCAGTTGATGACACAGCGCGCGCACCACCTGCAAATCGTGACTGATAAACAGATACGCCAGCTGATGCTGCTGCTGTAAACGGCGCAGCAGGGTGAGGATCTGCTTTTGCACCGAGCGGTCCAGCGACGAGGTGGGTTCATCCAGCACGATTAGCTGCGGCTGCAGGATCAGCGCGCGGGCAATGGCGATGCGCTGGCGCTGACCGCCAGAGAATTCCGCCGGGTAGCGGCTGCGGCTCGCTGCCTCCAGACCAACCTCTTCCATCACCGCAATGACTCTGGCTTCCTGTTCGGCAGCGCTGAGCTGCGGCTGGTGCACCGCCAGCCCTTCGGCAATCACCTGCTGTACCGTCATGCGCGGATTGAGTGAAGAGTTGGGATCCTGAAACACCACCTGAATGCGCTGGCGCAGCGGCAGTAGCTGCTTCGCGCTCAGCTGATGCAGCGGCTGGCCGTCGAACCAGATCTCGCCGCGCGCAGCAATCAGGCGCAGCAGCGCCAGGCCGGTGGTGCTTTTGCCTGACCCGGATTCGCCGACTAACCCGAGGCTTTCGCCGCGCCGCAGGGTAAAACTGAGATTGTGTAGCGCGGTTTTTTCCGCCACGGTGCGCTTCAGCAGTCCACGGCGAATCGGGAAACCCACCTGCAAATTAGTTACCTGCAACAGCGGCGGCGCGTCGATCAGCGGTACCGGTGCGCCGTCCGGCTCGGCGGCCAGCAGCTCACGGGTATAAGGCTGCTGCGGCTGGCGAAACAGGGCGTCACAGCGGTTGTGTTCCACCTCGCGCCCGTTGCGCATCACCGTCACGCTGTGGGCCAGCTGACGCACAATGTTCAGGTTATGGGTAATGAACAGCATGCCCGTGTTCAGTTCGCGCTGCAGTTCGCGCAGCAGCTGTAAAATCTGTGCCTGTACCGTGACATCCAGCGCCGTGGTGGGCTCATCGGCAATCAGCAGTTTGGGCTGCGTCAGCAAGGCCATGGCGATCATCACGCGCTGGCGCTCGCCGCCGGACAGCTGGTGCGGAAAATCCTGCAGGCGCGTCGCGGCCTGGCGAATGCCTACGCGATCGAGGCAGCTGAGAATCTCAGCGCGCGCCGCTTCACGCCGCATGCCACGGTGCAGCGACAGCACTTCATACAGCTGCTTTTCCACGCTGTGCAGCGGATTGAGTGACACCATCGGCTCCTGAAAAATCATCGCCATCTGGTTGCCGCGCAGCCCGCGCATTTCACGTTCGCTGGCCTGTAACACATCGCGCCCGTCAAACAGGATCTCGCCCTGCGGATAACTCACCGGCGGCTGCGGCAGCAGACGCATAATCGACAGCGCCGTCACGCTCTTGCCCGATCCCGATTCGCCCACCAGCGCCAGCGTTTCGCCGGCGTCGATGCGCAGCGAGATATCTTCCACCACGCGGCGCGGCCCGAACGCCACCGCCAGATGATTCACCGTTAACAAACTCATTTAGCGCCCCCGGCTCGGATCAAAGGCATCGCGCACCGCTTCGCCGATAAAAATCAGCAGCGACAGCAGCAGGGCGAGGGCGAAGAAGCCAGAAAGGCCAAGCCACGGTGCCTGTAAATTGTTTTTTCCCTGCAGCAGCAGTTCGCCCAGCGACGGCGAGCCCACCGGCAGGCCGAAGCCGAGAAAATCCAGTGAGGTCAACGTGGTGATCGAACCGCACAGGATAAACGGCAGAAAGGTGAGCGTGGCAACCATGGCGTTGGGCAACATGTGGCGTAGCATGATGCGGCTATCGCTCACGCCCAGCGCGCGTGCGGCGCGGATATAATCAAAGTTACGCGTGCGCAGGAACTCGGCGCGCACGACGCTCACCAGGCTCATCCAGCCGAAGATCACTGTCAGCAGTAACAGCCACCAGAAATTGGGCTGAATCACGCTGGAGAGCAGAATCAGCATAAACAGCGTCGGCATGCCGGACCACACTTCAATCAATCGCTGGCCGATCAGGTCAACGCGGCCGCCAAAGTAGCCCTGCAGGGCACCCACCACAATGCCAATCACGCTGGAGAACAGCGTTAACAGCAAACCGAACAGCAGCGAGATGCGCGTGCCGTACAGCAGACGCGCCAGTACATCGCCACCGTTAGCATCGGTACCCAGCCAGTTTTGCGCGGACGGCGGTGACGGGAAGGGCACGTCGGTGGCGAAATGAATGGTGCTGTCGCTGAAGCGGATGGGAGCCCACAGCGCCCAGCCCTGCTGGTCAATACGTTGTTTCAGCCACGGATCCTGATAATCCGCCGGCGTGGCAAACTGGCCGCCAAAATCGCTCTCGCTGTAGTTAAACAGCAGCGGTGCGTACCAGCGCTGCTGATAGTGCACCAGCAGCGGTTTGTCATTGGCTAATAATTCCGCGCCCAGCGACAGCACAAAAATGAGCAGAAACAGCCACAGCGACCAGTAGCCGCGCCGGTTGTGGCGAAAGCGCTGCCAGCGCTGCTGGTTAACGGGAGATAAACGCATCAGCGGCCCTCAAAATCAATGCGTGGATCGACCAGCGTATAGGTCAGATCGCTGAGAATATTCATCAGCAGGCCAATCAGCGTAAAGATATACAGCGTGCCGAACATCACCGGATAGTCGCGCTGAATGGTGGCATCATAGCCGAGCAGCCCCATGCCGTTGAGTGAGAACATCACCTCGATTAGCACCGAGCTGGTGAAAAACATACTGATAAAGGTGGCGGGAAACCCGGCGATCACCAGCAGCATGGCGTTGCGAAACACGTGGCCGTACAGGATGCGCTTCTCATCCAGGCCCTTGGCGCGTGCCGTGACGACGTACTGTTTGCGCACCTCATCTAGGAACGAATTTTTCGTCAGCATGGTCAGGGTGGCAAAGCCGCCAATTACCGTAGCCAGCACCGGCAGGGTGATATGCCACAGGTAATCGCTGATTTTGCTGTACCACGGCAGCGTGTCAAACTGCGGCGAAGTGAGGCCACGTAGCGGGAACCAGTCGAGATAGCTGCCGCCGGCAAACAGCACAATCAGCATGATGGCAAACAAAAACGCCGGAATTGAGTAGCCGATGATGATAAAGATGCTGCTCCAGATATCAAACGCGCTGCCGTTGCGCACCGCTTTTTTGATGCCCAGCGGAATCGACACCAGATAGATGATCAGCGTGCTCCACAACCCGAGGCTGATCGACACCGGCAGGCTCTCTTTAATCAGCTGCAGCACCGAGGCGTTACGAAACAGGCTGTCGCCAAAGTCAAAACGCAGGTAATTCCACAGCATTTCGCCATAGCGCTGCAGCAGTGGCTTATCGAAGCCGTAGCGATGGGTTATTTCTGCCACCACCTCCGGATCCAGCCCGCGCGCGCCGCGGTACTGGCTGTCGCCGGGATTGTCGCGCACCAGCGCACCGCGCGCGCCGCTGTCACTGCCGCCGCTGCCAGGCAGACCGGTGCTATGACCAAACTGGATGTTGGCCAGCGCCTGATCGACCGGACCGCCCGGCGCAATCTGTACGATAAAGAAATTCAGGGTGATGATGGCCCACAGCGTGGGAATAATCAGCAACAGCCTGCGCAGGAAATAAGCACCCAAACCGCTCTCCTCAGCGTCGATCGGCCGGTAAACGACCGGCTTTGTTCACATCGTACCACCAGTTTTCCAGCCCGGTGGCAAACGCCGGTTTAATCTGCGGATGGGAAAACTTGTCCCACCAGGCCAGCCGCTGCTCGGCGTTGTACCACATCGGAATCATGTAGGCGTTCCACAGCAGCAGGCGATCCAGCGCCTGACCGAGCGGCAGCAGCGCTTTTTCATCGCCCTGATGCGCCACGATCTGCTGCACGAAATGGTCGACCAGCGGATCTTTTACCCGCGCGGTGTTCCACGAGGAGCTGATGTAATCCGTCTGCCAGACATACTGCAGGCTGGTGGAGGGCCACGGCATCGCCTGATAAAGCGACGGAATCATGTCGTAATCGCCTTCGCGCAGCCGGCGCAGATATTGCGAACTGTCCACCTGACGCAGCGTCATTGTAATGCCAAGCCGTGCCAGGCTGTGCTGGAACGGCAGCGCCCAGTCGTTCGGAGAACCGCTGCGAAGCAACAGTTCAAACTGAAACGGCTGGCCGGTTTTCACGTTTACTAACTGCTGATTTTTGATCTGCCAGCCGGCCTGCTTCAGCAGCGCCATCGCCCGCAGCAGATTGTTGCGGTCAAAGCCGCTGCCGTCAGAGTGCGGAGGCGCGTAGGCGTTGTTGAATACCTCGGCAGGCAGCTGCGCCTTGTAGGGCGCGAGCAGGACCAGCTGATCGGCGTCTGGATAGCCTTTGGCGGCGTAAGCGGTGTTCTGGAAGTAACTGTCGGTCCGCTTGTAAGCGCCGTAGAACAGCGCTTTGTTCATCCACTCAAAATCAAACGCCAGCGTCAGCGCCTCGCGCACGCGGCGGTCGGAAAATAATGCTTTCTCGTTATTGAACGCCAGCCAGCGCGTGTCGGTGGAGACGTCATTCGGCGTGGTGGCTTTCACAATGGCGTGGCTGGTGAAGTTGCGCCCGCGATATTGTGTGGCCCATTTCTTCGCCGAACTCTCCTCGCGCAGGTCATAGGCACCGGCCTTAAACGCTTCAAAAGCCACGTTGTCATCAAGATAGTAGTCGTAGCGCAGGGTATCAAAATTAAAGCGACCGCGGTTCACCGGCAGATCGGCCGCCCAGTAGTTCTTCACCCGGCTATATTGGATGAACTGGCCGGATTTGTACGAAGTGACGCGGTAAGGCCCGCTGGCGAGCGGCGGATAGCCAAGCGGCTCATTGAATTTTTTGTTCTGCCAGAATTTTTCCGGCAGTACCGGCAGCGTGATCCAGCTCAGCACCAGGTCTTTATCTGGTTTGGGCATCTCAATGCGCACCGTCAGCCGGTTCAGCGCTTTCACCTGCACGCCACGAAACGCCACGCGAAACTGCGGCACGCCTTCGGTCATGAATTTGCCGAAGGTGAAGGCAACATCCTGCGCGGTGATCGGCGTACCGTCCTGAAACTGCGCGTGCGGATTGATCGACACCTCCATCCAGTGATAATCGCTGGGATAGCGTGCTGATTCAGCGATCAGCGGATAGTAGCTGCCGGGCTCATCGTCTGAGGTGGTAAACAGGCCGTCGTACAGCGTGTCAGTGCCGATACCGGGATTGCCGCGCGACGCATAGCGGTTGAAGTTGTCGTAAGTGCCCACCACGGCGAGGGTGATCTTGCCGCCTTTTGGCGCCGCCGGATTGGCGTAATCATAATGGCTGAAGTTGACCGCGTATTTCGGTTCGCCCAGCTTCGCAAAGGCATAGCTTTCATGGATAGTGACCGCGTGCACCGGCGCAATGGCGCTGCACATCAGTAGTGCTGTGGCAAGACGAAGCAGCATAAGTGGGGCGCTCTCCTGTGGTAATCCGCACTGTATGGTAGCAGTTTCATGTGCGGTACGTGACGTTAACCCAAACTGGCCTGGCTCTGATAGTAGCTGATCAGCTTTTCCGGGCGCAGCGGGCGGCTAAACAGATACCCCTGCAGATGCGTGACGCCCCGGTTAACCAGCCAGGCCGCCTGGTCGCCGGTTTCCACGCCTTCCGCCACAGTTTTCAGGTTGAGTTTCTTTGCCAGCAGCAACACGGTGTCAAGCACCGGCGAAGTTACGGTTTCGGTGCCGATACTCTGCACAAAGCCGCGATCGATTTTCAGGTAGTCGAACGGATATTTTTCCAGGTAGATCAGCGCGCTATGGCCAGTGCCAAAATCATCGATGGCAATCTTGAAATTGTGTTCATGCAGCCAGGCGAAGATTTCGCCGGCGTTCTTCTCCCGCACCATGGTGCGCTCGGTGATTTCAAATACATAGTTAAAATGATCGGCGGGCATACTGGCGATCCATGCCTGCACGTCGCGGCGAAAACTGGCCGATGCCAGATGCTGCGGTGACATATTCAGACTGAGACGGGTGCCGCGCGGCAGTTGCTGACAGAGAAAACGCGCGTCGCGCGCTACCAGGCTGAACAGATGTTGGGTCAGAGGAATAATCAGGTTCTGCGCTTCGGCGTGGCTGATAAATACATCGGGTGGGATCATGCCTTCAACCGGGTGAGTCCAGCGCAGCAGCGCTTCAACGCCATAGGGTTTGCCGTTGTGTGCCGTTACCAGCGGCTGATACTCAACGTGAAACTGACCGCGCCGGATGCCGAGCAGGATTTCACGTCCCGGTCGCTGATGCAGCGACAGCAGCAGCCAGCTGATTGCGGCAACCAGCAGCGCCAGCAGCAGGCCGGTCAGCAACGCCAGCGTGTAATCGCGTGAGGCCAGCGTGCTGCCGTAAAGCACAAAGCGCATGCTGCCGTCATCAAGCGTCAGGTCGGTGAGGGCGGGCGGCAAATCGCGGCTGCGCACCACCTGGCTGGTGCCGCTGAGCAGCGCGCTATCGCCTGCCACCAGCGCCATGCGCGTGATTTCGGGATGGTAAGAGGCCAGCAGCTGGTAAGGCGTCATGCTGAGGTTCATGGTGGCGAGGATGCCGGTTTCGTTCGCTCCCGGACTTTTCAGCCACAGCGCCAGCGCTGGCTTGGCGGGCTGCAGCGGTGTGCCGGGCAGCAGGCGGACGTCACGGTCGCGCTCCAGCTCTGAATCGGGTGAAATGGCGCTGGCGGCCAGCAGAAATGCGCCGGTAGCCGAAGAGCAGTAAGCGTTGCCGCCGCGTACCAGTAATATCGCGCGAATGTTGCCGGCAAAGGCGGCGCGAGAGGTCAGCTCACGGTTGACGCTGTTGCAGCTGAGCTGAGTGTATTGCTGCAGTGGATAAAGGCTCTCGACCAGGGTTGACATCACCTGTTGCAGATCGTCACGGCTGTGAGCCAGCAGCTGCTGGTGTTGCTGGACGCGTTTTTGCCAGGTCAGCGTGAGCAGGACGGTGACAAACAGGATAAAAAACGCGACCCCAATAATTACGCTACTCCAGGCGATGCGCCGCGAGTAGCTGGCATGACGATTTAACGTCCCCGACAGTGGCATGGAGTTGGTTCCCCTGATCTTGCCCTTTTTATTATAAAAACGCATACAACTGTGCTGGTTCAAGGCAACGAGAATATAACGAGGTTGCGCGAAAAGTCTCGTTATATTTTTGATTCACAATTACTTTTTCCGTCATGGATTTGGCTTAAGCAACCGCAGACGAAAAAAAACGCTGCCGGGGCAGCGTTTTCAGATTCTCTGGCTGAGAACATCAGGAAGGAAGGAGGTTAACTGGGGTTTTTTGCCAGTACCCGACGCGCTTCGCGGTAGCGGTTTTTCCAGTAACTGTCGTTAAGGCTGGAAATCATCACGCCGCTGCTGGTAGACGCGTGTACAAAATTGTCGTTGCCGAGATAGATGCCGACATGGCGACCGGTGGAGCCGGCGCGGAACAGCACTAAATCACCCGGACGCAGTTTACTGCGTGAAATCTCTTTACCGCTGTCCTGCTGTTCCGAGGTGGAACGCGGCAGCTCTAAACCAAACTGTTCGCGAAAGGTGCGCTGAACAAAAGCAGAACAGTCAATGCCGCGTTTGGTGTCGCCGCCTAAGCGATAACGCACACCTTTCCAGTCACTGTACTGCTCCATGATGCGGGACTTAACGTCCACGTTCTGCACCATTTGTTCAAATTCGTCCTGAGACGCCTGAAGTAAAAAACCATTCTGGTTGTTAACTTCATGATTCTCGTTATTCGCGTTCTGACCGTTATGGGTACTGCTACATGCCGATAAGAGGGTTGCTAATGCTACTGCGGGAATAATCCGCCTGAGGTATCTCAGAATTGGTTGAGACTTGACCATTGTACGTGTTTTCCTTCGATGTCCTTACGACAGAATGTCGCCAGCCAGATGACAAAACGGGTTGAGATTAATAAGTGCGACCCTCTAAGACAATTCCTTAATTACTAAAATGTGTTAATGCACACATTTTTGTTGCTTAAGGTACCGAATTTTATGCTGCACGGTAGTAATCGGAGTTGAGGTTAACCGATTACAGACCGCGTGGCGAGTGCTTTTATATAAATTTTTATAGGTTTTTTTGATGTGAAATCAATCTGTAACACAACGGTTACTTTATCAACAACTGGTAGCGATTTAAGCGTCAATTAACGGCAGGAACAGCGGCTAATTCTGGCGCTAAGGAAGATTTTAAGAGGGTTCTGACTGGACAGGCCAGGAATAACGCCATTGTCAGACGATTTGACGCATAGGTTTTTCTTTTATCAGAAAACGCTTAGTCCGCTAATAATTTATTGCAGGATTAAATAAGCGCAGGCGATCTTAAAAACAGGAAATAATCGCCCGCGCTAAACAATTACGCCTGGGGTTTATATTTTCCGGGCAGCGAACGATAGAGCCAGTTCACCAGTTTGTCGCTGGCCGGTGTTAATAACCACCAGCTCAGGCCCACCAGCACCACCGACAGCGAACCGACCGCGATATCGGTAAACCAGTGTGCGCCTGCCATTACGCGCGGCAGGGAAAAGAGCACCACAATCAGCAGGCCCATCAGGAAGGCGCGGAAGCCGAAATAGCGCCACATAAAGCAGGCGAAGATAATCAGCATCATGCCGTGGTCGCCGGGGAAGCTGTCTCTGGACGCATCTTTTGCCGGAATGCCGGTCAGTTCGCTGACGCGATGCACGTTATCAAAGAACAGCGTCGGGCTGGCATGCTTAACCGGCAGCAGATGGCCCAGCTGGTTAAGAATCACCGCCGTCAGCAGCATGGTGATACCAATCGCCAGCATACGACGTCGGCCCTGCGGCGTTTCGCGGCGCCAGAACCACAGATAGAGCAGGCCCATCGCCAGTAGCGACACCGCATCAAAACCGCGGAAATTGGTGATCGCCACCAGCAGCGCAAAGCCGTGATGGTCGACCATCTGGTCGTTAAAGCCAAAAAAGATGCCTTTGTCGAGAGCGAACCAGAACCCGTGCTCCGGCGGCAGATACCACGACATAAATAGCATCACACCCAGCGCATTCAGCAGCAGGATGGTGATCAAACGAGAAGTGCGCATAAAAGTAACTCAAAAAGAAAAAAAATAACGGGCAAACCTACCGCAGCTAATTTAAACGAATCTTCAACAGGGCAGTCTGCAAGGCATTCCAGTCGGCGGCCTGATGGTGGATCAATTCGATACGGCTATCCGGCGGCGTGACCGGGCGCGTTTCGATGAACAGGTCTTCACCCTGACGGTTAATGCTGACCAGACCGTCAGCGGTACGCAGCACGCCTTTCACGCGATCCACCGGCGCAAGCCGCGCCCACTCTAAAGCCGGAATAGTATCGAACACCGTGTCACCATCGAAAATCCAGCCACAGGAAGCATAGCCCTGACCTTCATTTAACGCACGACGCCAGCGCGCTTCGCCTTCCAGTTTCAGCGCCGCCAGCCCCTGCGGGCGTGACGAATGATGATGATGCGCGGCATCGGGTACCGCACGATCCGCCAATGCCGGCTGACTCAGCAACGCCGGATCAATATTGCCCCAGCTGGCTTCCACCAGTTGACGGTCGCCCAGATGCTGCTGCTGCCAGCTCGCCAGCCGCTGACGATCTTCCGCATCCCATTTGTCGCTCTTGTTGGCGATGATGATGTCTGCGGCGATCAGTTGGTCGCGAAAGTTTTCATTATCCGTGACGCGCGTATCGGATAACTGACGCGGATCGAGCAGCGTCAGCGTGGCGTCCACGCGGATCCATGGCTGATAGACCGCAGCACGCAGCATATTCAGTAACTGTTTGGGATGGCCAAGGCCGGTGGGTTCGATGATCAGGCGGTCCGGCTGGGTCTGCTTCAGCAGCATATTCAGCCCAACCTGCAGCGGCAGGCCGTTAACACAGCACATGCAGCCGCCGGGGATCTCTTTCAGCGTGGCGCCGCGGTCAGCGAGCAGGGCGCCGTCAATGCCGATCTCGCCAAACTCGTTGACCAGAATGGCCCACTTCTCATTGGCCGGTTTGTGCGCCAGCAGATGTAACAGGGTGGTGGTTTTACCGCTACCGAGAAAACCGGTAATCAGGTTCACGCGCGTCATGATTTACTCCGTTAAAATAGCCGCGCCGGACAACCGCATCCGGCGCGCAGGCTGTTGTTATACTATAACAATCAACCGCCGCCGGAGAAAATCGTGCGCTTAATCGGCGCGTCCCATATAACGACGCTCGGCAATATGGATTCGGATGCGATCGCCATTGCTCAGGTACTCCGGCACCTGAATCGACAGCCCGGTGCTCATGCCCGCCGGTTTGGTGCGTGCGCTGGCGGATGCCCCTTTGATGCCGGGAGAGGTATCAACAATCTCCATGTCTACCGTCTGCGGCAGTTCCAGCGCCAGCACCTGGCCATCCATGGTGAGTACCTGGATACCGGGAATGCCGCCTTCCGGAATAAACAGCAGCTCTTCTTCGATTTGATCTTTTTTAAAGCTGTACGGCGTGTAATCTTCGTCATCCATAAACACGTATTCGTCGCCGTCAATGTATGAGAAGGTCACCGCGCGGCGGCTGAGCTGGATGGCATCAATAATGTCGTCACCCTTGAAGCGCTCTTCAACTTTCAGGCCGGTGCGCACATCGGTGAAACGCATCTTGTACAGCGTGGCGGCACCGCGCGCGCTCGGGCTCTGGACATCGATATCCTTCACCAGCAACAGTTTACCGTTCCAGGTGACGGCCATTCCTTTTTTGATTTCGTTTGCCTTTGGCATAATGCTTGACTCGCTATAACCATGTAGATGCGCGCCAACTTACTCGCGCGGTGAAAAACAGGCAAGTGAGGCCGGTGAAAATTGTTGGTCGCGCATAGAATTCCGCGGTGCAGACTGCTATTGTCGGCCGCTAATCTTTGCAGGAGCGCATGATGTTATGTCGAGACCAGTGCGGTGCCTGCTGCACAGCCCCCTCCATCTCTTCCCCCATTCCCGGTATGCCTGACGGCAAACCGGCCAATACCCGCTGCGTGCAGCTCGACGAACAGCAGCGCTGCAAAATTTTTGGCTCGCCGCTGCGTCCGGCGGTGTGTGCCGGTTTACAGCCACAGGCGGAGATGTGCGGCAGCAGCCGCGCCGACGCCATGATCTACCTGTTGCAGCTGGAAGCCGATACCGCGCCCTGAGTTTAAGCTGACGCGAGCTGAACAGCACGCTCGTCACAGGTACCGCGTTACAGCAACGCGTCAGCGCGCCCGCTGTGAAAAATCCTAAATCCGCCGCGAAGTGTGCGGAGCATCAAAAATCTGCTACGCCGATTGCGCATTTTCTTGCCTGTAATCGGGGGCTGTACCATATTCCCTGAAACGTTTCAGCGTTGTCCTCCCGGCTAAGTCCGTGTCGCACAGCGTATTTTTTCGCCATCAGGCTGAAACGATTCACTTTCAGCAAGCGAGGAGAAATATGTTCCAGCTCGAAGTTCAGGCCATTCACACCGGCGCCAGCGCGTCCGATAAAGAACAGGCCATTCGTCAGGTTGCCGCTGCGCTTACTGCGGCCGGAAATGTGGCCGAAGGCTACGTCGACGGCATGCTGGCGCGCGAACAGCAAACCACCACCTTTCTCGGCAACGGCATCGCCATTCCGCACGGCACCACCGATACCCGCGATCTGGTGCTGAAAACCGGCGTGCAGGTTTATCAGTTCCCGCAGGGCGTGGACTGGGGCGATGGCCAGACGGCGTACGTCGCCATCGGCATTGCCGCTAAATCTGACGAGCACCTCGCGCTGCTGCGCCAGCTGACCCACGTATTAAGCGATGACAGCATCGCGGAGCAGCTGAAATCTGCATCTGCTGAAGAGCTGCGCGCGCTGCTGATGGGTGAAAAGCAGGCCGCTGAATTCCAGTTCGATACGTCGCTGATCGCCACTGACGTGGCCGCCAGCGATCTGATGACGCTGCAGGCGCTGAACGCTGGTCGTCTGCAGGCGGCCGGTGCCGTTGACGCCAGCTTTGTCGCGGACGTTGTCTCGCACGCGCCGCTCAGCCTCGGTCAGGGCATCTGGCTGAGCGACAGCACGCACGGCAACCTCAACAGCGCGGTGGCAGTGAGCCGCAGCGCGACGCCGCTGACGCATCAGGGCGAACCGGTAGCGCTGCTGCTGACGGTCGCCGCCACCGATCAGCGCCCGCTTGAGGTGTTGGGTTACCTCAGCAATCTGCTGCTGAACAAGCAGGCTGAACGCCTGCTGAAGGCGGACGCGGCAGGCATTCTCGCGCTGCTGACCAGCGAAGTTGATGAGGCTGCGGACGTCTTAACCGCGGAATTCACCATCCGCAACGAGCACGGTCTGCATGCGCGTCCGGGCACCGCGCTGGTGAGCGTGATCAAGCAATTCAACAGCGATATCACCGTGACCAATCTCGACGGCAGCGGTAAGCCGGCTAACGGGCGCAGCCTGATGAAGGTGGTCGCGCTGGGCGTGAAGAAAGGCCATCGTCTGCGTTTCACCGCCAGCGGTGACGATGCGCAGCAGGCACTGCACGCTATCGAAGAAGCCATTAATAGCGGTCTGGGCGAGGGGGCAGCATGAGTCGTCGCGTTGCCACTATTACCCTGAACCCGGCGTACGATCTGGTCGGCTACACGCCGGAGATCGAGCGCGGCGAAGTTAACCTGGTCAAAACCACCGGGCTGCACGCTGCGGGTAAAGGCATCAATGTCGCCAAAGTGCTGAAAGATCTCGGCATCGACGTCACCGTCGGCGGCTTCCTCGGCAAAGAGAATCAGGACGGCTTTCAGCAGCTGTTCAGCGAACTCGGCATCGCTAATCGTTTTCAGGTGGTGCAGGGCCGTACCCGCATTAACGTTAAGCTGACGGAAAAAGACGGCGACGTCACCGACCTCAACTTCTCGGGCTTTGACGTCACACCCCAGGACTGGGACCGCTTCACCGCCGACTCGCTGACCTGGCTGGGCCAGTTCGATATGGTGTGCGTCAGCGGCAGCCTGCCAGCCGGCGTTGCGCCGGACGCGTTCACCAAATGGATGAGCGATCTGCGCACCCACTGTCCGTGCATCATTTTTGACAGCAGCCGTGAAGCGCTGGTGGCCGGTCTGAAAGCGGCACCGTGGCTGGTAAAACCCAACCGCCGCGAGCTGGAGATCTGGGCCGGCCGCAAGCTGCCGACGCTGCAGGATGTGATTGACGCCGCGCACCAGCTGCGCGAGCAGGGCATTGCCCACGTGGTGATCTCCCTCGGTGCGGAAGGCGCGCTGTGGGTCAATGCCTCTGGCGAATGGATCGCCAAACCGCCTGCGTGTGAAGTGGTCAGCACCGTAGGCGCCGGAGATTCGATGGTTGGCGGCCTGATTTATGGCCTGCTGATGCGGGAATCCAGTGAACACACGCTGCGTCTGGCGACGGCGGTGGCGGCCATGGCCGTCAGCCAGAGCAACGTCGGCGTGACCGATCGTACCCAGTTGGCCGCGATGATGGCGCGTGTCGACTTACAACCCGTTAACTAACAGCAGGAGAGCGATAATGAAAACGCTGCTGATAAAAGATTCTTCACTCGGCCTGGCATCAGGCCATTTAGCCTCGGAACGTCTGCAGGCGGCGGCAGGGCAGGCGGGACTGACGCTGGTCGACAGCGCCGCGGATGCCGAACTGGTGCTGGTGATTGGCCAGCAGGTTACCGACAACGCGCAGCTCGCCGGCAAGTCCGTTGCCCTCGTGGACGTGCAGCAGGCGCTGCGCGATCCGCAGGCGGCACTGGCGCTGGCTAAAGATGCGGCGCAACCGTGGCAGCCAGCTGCGGCGACACCGGCGGCAAGTGCACCGGCGCAGAGCGCCGGGCAGAAACGTATTGTGGCCGTCACTGCCTGTCCGACCGGCGTGGCGCACACCTTCATGGCAGCCGAGGCGATTGAGGCGGAAGCCAGCAAGCGCGGCTGGTGGGTAAAAGTGGAAACCCGCGGCTCAGTCGGCGCCGGCAACCCGATCACCCCGGAAGAAGTGGCGGCGGCCGATCTGGTGATCGTTGCGGCGGATATCGACGTTGATCTGGCGAAATTTGCCGGCAAGCCGATGTACCGCACCTCCACCAGTCTGGCGCTGAAGAAAACCGCACAGGAGCTGGATAAAGCGCAGGCGGAAGCCAAAGTCTGGCTGCCTTCCGGCAACCAGGCGGCAGCCAGCCAGAGCGACAGTAAAGAGAAAGCCGGTGCCTATCGGCATCTGCTGACCGGCGTATCTTATATGCTGCCGATGGTGGTCGCCGGCGGTCTGAGCATTGCGCTGTCATTCGCCTTTGGGATTACCGCGTTTAAAGAGCAGGGCACCTTAGCCGCGGCGCTGATGCAGATCGGTGGCGGCAGCGCCTTTGCGCTGATGGTGCCGGTGCTGGCGGGCTTTATCGCCTTCTCGATTGCTGACCGTCCGGGTCTGACGCCGGGTCTGATTGGCGGCATGATCGCCACCAGCATCAACGCCGGTTTCCTTGGCGGCATCATCGCCGGTTTCATCGCTGGTTACGCCGCGAAACTGCTGAGCAGCAAAGTGAAGCTGCCGCAAAGTATGGAAGCGCTGAAGCCGATTCTGATCATTCCGCTGGTGGCCAGTCTGATTACCGGCCTGCTGATGATTTACGTGGTAGGCAAACCGGTTGCCGGCATCATGAGCGGCCTGACCAGCTGGCTGGCGAACATGGGCACTGCTAACGCGGTCCTGCTGGGCGCAATTTTGGGCGGCATGATGTGTACCGACATGGGCGGTCCGGTGAACAAAGTGGCTTACGCGTTTGGTGTTGGTCTGCTGAGTTCGCAAACCTACGCGCCGATGGCCGCGATCATGGCGGCCGGTATGGTGCCACCGCTGGCGATGGGGCTGGCAACGCTGGTAGCGCGTCGTAAGTTCAATAAAGGTCAGCAGGAAGGCGGTAAAGCCGCGCTGGTACTCGGCCTGTGCTTTATCTCCGAAGGTGCCATTCCGTTTGCGGCGCGTGATCCGATGCGCGTGCTGCCATGCTGTATCGTGGGTGGCGCAGTGACCGGTGCGATCTCCATGGCGATGGGGGCCAAACTGATGGCGCCGCACGGCGGGCTGTTCGTCCTGCTGATTCCAGGCGCCATTACCCCGGTGCTGGGTTACCTGCTGGCGATTGTGATTGGTACGCTGATTGCGGGTCTGGGCTATGCGATTCTGAAACGTCCGGAAGAGGAACTGGCCAAAGCCGCGTAACGGCAGCCAGGAACAACAAAGGGAGCCGCGGCTCCCTTTTTTTATTGGCGACAGGCCCCGGTGAAACCCGTTACGCCTGCTGCTCGGCCTTCAGCCAGGCAATTTCATCCTTCCAGATATCCGGATTGATGGTTTCGAGAATCATCGGGATACCGTCAAAACGCGCATCCTTCATCAGCCAGCTAAACGCGGTCTTGCCAATGTTGCCCTCGCCGAGGCTGTGATGGCGATCCACGCGGCTGCCGAGCGTGGATTTGGCATCGTTAAGGTGCATACCGCGCAGATACTGAAAGCCCACCACGCGCTCAAACTCGGCAAAGGTAGCTTCACAGGCAGCTTCGCTGCGTAAATCATATCCACCAGCGAAGGCGTGGCAGGTGTCGATGCATACGCCGACGCGCGATTTATCCTCGACGTGGTCAATAATTGCCGCGAGGTGTTCAAAGCGGAAACCGAGGTTGCTGCCCTGGCCGGCGGTATTCTCAATCACCGCTACCACGTTGTGGGTTTTATCCAGCGCAATGTTGATCGACTCGGCGATGCGCTTCAGGCAGGCATCTTCATCAATCTGCTGCAGGTGGCTGCCGGGATGGAAGTTGAGCAGCGTCAGGCCAAGCTGTTCGGCGCGCTGCATCTCATCGATAAACGCCTCGCGCGATTTCTCCAGCGCGTCCATCACCGGGTGGCCGAGGTTAATCAGATAGCTGTCGTGCGGCAGGATTTGCGCGGCGCTAAAGTTGTATTGATCGCAGGCGGTTTTAAAAGCGTCGATCACCTGCGCAGAGAGCGGCGCGGCTTTCCACTGGCGCTGATTTTTTGTGAACAGCGCAAAGGCTGTGGCTTCGATTTCATGGGCACGGATCACTGCCTGGTCTACGCCGCCGGATGCGCTTACGTGTGCGCCGATATATTTCATGCCGCTCTCCTGAATGGGCGATTGCTGATGCAAAACGCCCATGATAGCGGATGCGCTTACGCCATGAAATGTTGCACCAGCACATTCAGTGCGCCGCCGCCGAGAATCAGCCAGATAAACATCAGCAGACCAAGCAGCAGCGGTTTGACGCCCGCCTGCTTCAGCGCGCCGAAACGCGTGGTTAAGCCCAGCGCCGCCATCGCCATCGCCAGCAGCAGATTCGCCAGCTGATTCAGTCCCGCTACCACCGGCGGTGGCAGCAGATGCAGCGAGTTAAACAGTGCCACCACAATAAACAACAGGGCAAACCACGGAAAGCGGATCGGCTGCTGCGCCTGACGCTGGTGGCTGCGCTGGCGCTGCAGCCAGCTGCCGAGGATCAGCAGAAACGGTGCCAGCATCATCACCCGCAGCATCTTGGCGATCACCGCCGTGTTCTCCGTTTCCGCGCCCATTGCATGGCCAGCCGCCACCACCTGCGCCACTTCGTGTAGCGTCGAGCCGGTAAAGACGCCAAAGTGCTGCGCGCTGACCTGCGGCAGCAGCGTCCAGATAAACGGGTACAGCACAATGCCGACGGTGCCAAACAGCACCACGGTGGCCACCGCGACCGCCACTTTCGACGGTGCGGCTTTGATCACCGGTTCACTTGCCAGCACCGCTGCCGCACCGCAGATGCTGCTGCCGGCACCAATCAGCCACACGGTTTCGCGATCCATTTTCAGTAAACGGATACCGATCAGGCAGGTGATCAGAAAGGTTGAGCTCAGCACCAGCACATCAATCAGCACGCCGCTGACGCCGACATCGGCGATCTGCTGCACGGTGATGCGGAAGCCGTAAAGAATAATGCCGAGGCGCAGCAGTCGCTGTTTGGCCAGCAGCACCCCGCTGTCGCACGGGGTCGCAACGCGGGGATACAGGCTATTACCCAGCACGATGCCGATAATGATAGCCAGCGTCAGCGCGCCGAATCCCGCGCCAGCCAGCCACGGCTGACTGGCCAGCCACGCGGCACCTGCGGCGATGGCGGCGGTCAGCAGCAGTCCCGGCAGCCAGCGATGAACATGAAAAGGGGTTTTGTTGACGCTTACTTCAGCCATAATACGCTTCTCCTCAGTGAGGCTTTAGCGTGCGCCTGGCTGGCTTAAAAGTGAAATTGATAATATATTTATAATCAACCGGAATAAGTGATAAGGAAGGGCAACAATGTTCATGCGCTTGCGCCGCTGGGCGAAGCTCATCAAACGGGACGTGCTGACGCTGTGGTTTGCCTGTCGCGATCCGCGTACGCCGTGGTGGTTTAAGCTGCTGGCGTTTGGCATCGTCGCTTATGCGCTCAGCCCCATCGATCTGATTCCGGACTTCATCCCGATTATTGGCCTGCTGGATGATGCGATTATCATCCCGCTTGGCGTGATGATCCTGCTGCGTCTGCTGCCGCGCGACGTGCGCATCAGCAGCGCCGAACGCGCCGAGGTGCAACGGGCGCGCGGCAAAAAGATCGTCAGCTGGAGCGGCCTGATTCTGATGCTGCTGATCTGGCTGGCGGTGGTGATCTATCTGGTGAAGCGATACGCCATGTAAGGAGCACGCATGCACATTACGCTGCGTCAGATTGAAGTGTTTACCGAGGTGCTGAAAAGCGGCTCCACCACTCAGGCCTCGCAGGTGCTGGCGCTGTCGCAGTCGGCGGTCAGCGCGGCTCTGGCCGATCTGGAAAGTCAGCTCGGTGTACAGCTGTTCGACCGCGTCGGTAAACGGCTGGTGCTCAACGAGCACGGCCGGCTGCTCTATCCGCGTGCGGTCGGGCTGCTGGAGCAGGCGATTGAGATCGAACAGCTGTTTAAAGAGGACAACGGAGCGATTCGCCTGTTTGCCAGCAGCACCATCGGCAACTATCTGCTGCCGGGGATGATCGCCGCGTATCGTCGCGATTTTCCCACGCTGCCGCTGGAGCTGAGCGTCGGCAACAGCCAGGACGCCATCAATGCGGTGGCCGATTTTCGCGTCGACATTGGCCTGATTGAAGGGCCGTGCCATGAGCCGGATATCATCAGCGAACCGTGGCTGGAAGATGAACTGGTGGTGTTCGCCGCGCCGGATGCGCCGCTGTTACGGCAGCCGGTGACGCTGGAGACGCTGGCCGCTGCGCCGTGGATCCTGCGCGAGCGCGGTTCCGGTACGCGTGAGATTGTCGATTACCTGCTGCTGTCGCACCTGCCGCAGTTTCAGCTGGGGATGGAGTTGGGCAACTCAGAGGCGATTAAACACGCGGTGCGCCACGGCATGGGCATCAGCTGCTTATCGCGCCGGGTGATTGCCGATCTGCTGGAGGCGGGCACGCTGACGGAAGTGCCGGTGCCCCTGCCGCGCCTGAGGCGTACCCTGTATCGCATCCATCACCGGCAGAAACATCTGTCGAAAGCGCTGAGCCGCTTCCTCGCCTATTGCCGGGAATAGCCGCAGCCTGCCCTGTGCTGTGGCTAATAATTCCCGGCCGATTATGAAGGTAACTAATAACCCGAGGCGAATGCTATACAGTGCAGGCTTTGCTGCTACAATCGCGCCTTATTTTTATCCAGCATAGCGTTTACACATGCATAATGACTCAAAAACAACACAACAACCTGGGCTGCGCCGTGAATTAAAAGCGCGCCATCTCACCATGATCGCCATTGGCGGTTCTATCGGCACCGGCCTGTTTGTCGCCTCGGGTGCCACTATCTCTCAGGCGGGTCCTGGCGGTGCGTTACTCTCCTACGCGCTGATCGGCCTGATGGTCTACTTCCTGATGACCAGCCTCGGCGAACTGGCGGCGTTTATGCCGGTCTCCGGTTCCTTTGCCACCTACGGCGCTAAATATGTCGAAGAGGGCTTTGGCTTCGCGCTGGGCTGGAACTACTGGTACAACTGGGCGGTGACCATCGCCGTTGACCTCGTCGCCTCACAGCTGGTGATGAACTACTGGTTCCCGGACACGCCAGGCTGGATCTGGAGCGCGCTGTTCCTCGGTCTGATGTTCCTGCTCAACTATATTTCGGTCAAAGGCTTCGGCGAGGCGGAATACTGGTTCTCGCTGATCAAAGTCGCCACCGTCATCATCTTTATTGTGGTCGGTGTGCTGATGATTACCGGCATCCTGCGCGGCGCGGAAAATGCTGGCTGGCACAACTGGACGGTGGGAGATGCGCCGTTTGCCGGCGGGTTTGCGGCGATGATTGGCGTGGCGATGATTGTCGGCTTCTCTTTCCAGGGCACCGAACTGATCGGGATTGCCGCCGGTGAATCAGAAGACCCGGCGAAGAATATCCCGCGCGCGGTGCGCCAGGTGTTCTGGCGCATTCTGCTGTTCTATGTGTTCGCGATCCTGATCATCAGCCTGATTCTGCCGTATACCGATCCGCAGCTGCTGCATAACGATGTCACCGATATCAGCGTCAGCCCGTTCACGCTGGTGTTCCAGAATGCCGGTCTGCTGTCCGCGGCGGCGGTGATGAACGCGGTGATCCTGACGGCGGTGCTGTCGGCGGGGAACTCCGGCATGTACGCCTCAACGCGTATGCTGTTTAACCTGGCGCAGGAAGGCAAGGCACCGCGCATTTTTGCAAAACTGTCGAAAGGCGGCGTACCGCGCAATGCCCTGCTGGCGACCACGGTGGTGGCAGCGCTTTGCTTCCTGACCTCGAAATTTGGCAATCAGGAAGTGTACCTGTGGCTGCTGAATACGTCAGGGATGACCGGCTTTATCGCCTGGCTCGGCATTGCTATCAGCCATTATCGCTTCCGCCGCGGCTATGTGGCACAGGGGCTGAATCTGGCCGATCTGCCTTACCGCTCCGGCTTCTTCCCGCTGGGTCCGATGTTTGCGTTCGCGCTGTGTCTGGTCATTACGCTGGGGCAGAATTATCAGGCATTCCTCGCCGATCGCATCGACTGGTACGGCGTAGCCGCAACCTATATCGGCATTCCGCTGTTCCTGGTGATCTGGCTGGGCTATAAGCTGACGCGCGGCACCCGCTTCGTGAAATACAGCGAGATGGAATTCCCTTCCTTTAAGCAGTAATGCCTGACAACGCGGCCTTGACGCGATTTTGCGCGATGAATCGCGCCGCTACAAATCGGTGTAACCTTCTGTAGCGGCGCAATTTATTGCGCTGGCAAACAGGCAGTAATGCCTGACAACGCGGCCCTGGCCGCGTTTTTGCGCGA